>CANKTR010000010.1 GCA_947486475.1 Microbacteriaceae bacterium
GACAACGTCTTTGTCTTTCTCATCATCATGAGTCAATTCCGCGTTCCCAAAAAGATGCAGCAGGAACTGCTGATGCTGGGAATCGTGTTGGCCCTCGTCTTCCGCGCAATATTCATCGTCCTCGGTGCGGCGCTTCTCGAGAGCTATTCCTGGCTGTTCTATATCTTTGGCGCGTACCTCGTGTACGTGGCGATCCAGCAACTGCGCGAAAAGGACGAACACGGCAGCGGCGAAGACAACGCGGTGATGCGGTGGCTCAAGAAAGTTCTTCGGGTCCACCCCGAATGGCGAGACAGCGACCGCTGGCGCACGATGGTCAACGGCGAGAAATTCCTCACTCCGGCCATTCTCGTTCTCGTGTCGCTGGGCACCATCGACGTGATCTTTGCGCTCGACTCAATCCCCGCAATTTTTGGCATCACGACGAGCCCATTCCTCGTCCTTGCCACCAACGTCTTTGCGCTCATGGGGCTGCGCCAGTTGTACTTCCTGCTCGGCGACCTCATCGACCGCCTGCACTATTTGGGGCACGGCATCGCGGCAATCCTCGGTTTCATCGGGTTCAAACTCGTCAACCACGCGTTACACCTCAACGAACTCCCGTTCATCAACAACGGGCAACACGTCGAGATCGTCCCCGAGATTCCGACGTGGCTCTCGCTCGTCGTGATTGTTCTCACGTTGGTCGTGGCGGTGCTCGCGAGCCTTGCGCGCACGAAGCGCGAAGAGTCCGCAAAGTAACGGGTCGCAGGCAGATAAACTGGGTCCGATGAACGCCGCGTCTAACCGTCCACGAACACTTGCCGAAAAGGTCTGGGATGACCACCTTGTCGTCAAGGGTAAAAAAGGCGAGCCCGATCTCATCTACATCGACCTTCACCTCGTGCACGAAGTAACAAGCCCGCAAGCATTCGATGGTCTCCGGCAAGCCGGACGGCCCGTTCGTCGGCCCGACCTCACGATCGCGACCGAGGACCACAACACTCCGACGCTCAACATCGGCGCACAGATCGCTGACCCGATTTCGCGAACCCAGATCGACGCACTCCGAACGAATGCGACAGAATTCGGTATTCGCCTTCACTCACTCGGTGACATCGAACAGGGAATCGTTCACGTCGTTGGGCCACAACTCGGGCTGACAATGCCTGGCATCACCGTCGTCTGTGGTGACAGCCACACCTCGACACACGGCGCGTTCGGTGCGATGGCGTT
The DNA here is from genome assembly GCA_947486475.1 of Microbacteriaceae bacterium. Next base: position 1,216 of record CANKTR010000010.1, read on the forward strand.
CGGAATCGGTACCTCGGAAGTCGAGCACGTTCTCGCCACTCAGACTCTTCCTCTCACGCCGTTCAAGACCATGGCGATCACGGTCAACGGCCACCTGCGTGATGGCGTCACCGCAAAGGACATCATTCTCGCGGTGATTGCAAAGATTGGCACCGGCGGTGGACAGGGCTATGTTCTGGAATATCGAGGCAGCGCGATTCGGGAATTGTCGATGGAAGGTCGGATGACGATCTGCAACATGTCAATCGAGGCGGGCGCGCGCGCCGGCATGGTTGCCCCGGACGAGACAACATTTGCGTACCTCAAGGGTCGCGCGCATGCACCGGAAGGCGCCGATTGGGAAGCGGCCGTTGCGTACTGGACGACGCTGCCGACCGATCACGGTGCAGTCTTTGACGCCGAGGTCGTGCTCGATGGCGACCTACTCGAGCCCTTTGTCACGTGGGGGACGAATCCGGGCCAGGGTGTTGCGCTGTCGGCATCGGTCCCGAACCCCGCAGACATCGCCGACCCCAACGAACGCGAAAGCGCGAAACGTGCTCTCGAATACATGGACCTCGCGGCGGGAACCCCGATGAAGGACATCCGCGTCGACCAGGTGTTCATGGGTTCGTGCACGAATTCCCGCATCGAAGACCTTCGTGCATTCGCGAGTGTAATCAAGGGCAAAAAGCTGGCTGACGGCGTCAAACTCATGGTAGTTCCGGGTTCTGCTCGTGTTCGACTCGAGGCCGAGGCCGAAGGAATCGACGCGATTGTGACCGAATTCGGCGGAGAGTGGCGGTTCGCCGGCTGCTCGATGTGCCTCGGGATGAACCCCGACAAGCTTCAGCCGGGCGAACGTTGTGCGTCGACGTCGAATCGAAACTTCGAAGGGCGACAGGGTGCTGGGGGTCGGACGCACTTGGTCTCGCCACTGGTCGCCGCCGCAACCGCAATTCGCGGAACGCTCTCGAGCCCGTGGGATGTGGAATAGACGTGGACAAAGTTTCGACCATTTCGGGAATCGGCACACCGCTGCGGCGCGCAAATGTGGACACCGACCAGATCATCCCCGCGGAATTCCTCAAGCGGGTCACGAAGACGGGTTTTGAGGACGCGTTGTTCGAGCGCTGGCGTCAAGACCCCGAGTTTGTTCTCAACACGGAACCGTATTCGCGCGGAACAGTGCTTGTCGCCGGCATGGATTTTGGAACGGGTTCGTCGCGAGAACACGCGGTCTGGGCGCTGTGGGACTTTGGTTTCCGCGCCGTCGTCGCACCGCGCTTCGGCGACATCTTCCGAGGAAACTCTGGCAAACAGGGCCTGCTCACCGCCGTCGTGCCCGAGGCCGTTGTTGAGCGGATCTGGGCGGCGTTGGAAGCCACCCCCGGCACCGAGGTGACCGTTGATGTCGAGTCGCGAACGGTAACCTGTGGAAGCGTCACTAGCGCATTCGAGATTGACGACTACACCCGATGGAGGCTCATGGAAGGCCTCGACGACATTGGTTTGACGCTGCGTCACGAGAACGACATTGACGGTTTTGAATCCCGCCGCGAATCGTGGCGCCCGACGACATTGCCCGCCCGATGACGCCAGCCGACGACGACGCTCGTCGCCAAGGAGCGAAGGTTGGCCTGTCGGTCGACACGCTCATCATTCACGGCGGAAAGCCGCTGCACGGTCGCGTTGATGTGCGTGGTGCAAAGAATCTGGTGACGAAGGCGATGGTCGCAGCCCTTCTGGGCGATTCGCCGTCGATTCTGCGGGATGTCCCCAACATCTCGGATGTCGCCGTCGTGCGCGGTCTCCTTGAAGCTCACGGTGTTCACGTGACGGACTCGGCCGAAGGCGAACTCACTCTTGACCCGACGAATGTCACGAGCGCTCACTTTGCAGAGATCGATGCGCACGCCGGTTCCAGCCGAATCCCGATTTTGTTCTGCGGCCCACTGCTTCACCAGTTGGGTGAAGCGTTTATCCCCGACCTCGGCGGCTGCCGTATCGGCGATCGCCCCATTGACTTCCACCTTGATGCCCTTCGAGCCTTTGGCGCGGTGGTGACCAAGCAACCGCAGGGGATTCATTTGACGGCGCCTGAGCGACTCGTCGGCGCCCACATCGAATTGCCCTTCCCGTCCGTCGGCGCGACCGAGCAGGTCTTGCTCACCGCGGTTCGCGCCGAGGGAGTGACGGAACTCAAGAACGCCGCGATCGAACCCGAAATTATGGACCTCATCGCGATCCTGCAAAAGATGGGTGCGATCATCTGGATCGAACCGAATCGAACGATTTTCATCGAAGGAGTCGAAAGTCTTCACGGCTACGATCACCGATCTCTCTTCGATCGCAACGAAGCGGCGTCGTGGGCGTGCGCCGCACTCGTGACCAAAGGCGACATTTTTGTCGTCGGCGCCAAACAACAGGAGCTTCTGACGTTCCTCAATGTTTTCCGAAAGGTCGGCGGTGAGTTTGAGGTCCACGAGGACGGAATTCGATTCCGACACCCCGGAGGACAATTGAAGCCAGTCGTCGTCGAAACCGATGTTCACCCCGGTTTTATGACCGACTGGCAGCAGCCGCTTGTTGTCGCACTCACTCAGGCCGAGGGTAAGTCCATCGTGCACGAGACCGTCTACGAGAACCGCTTCGGGTTCACCGAATCGCTGAACAAGATGGGTGCAGACATCGTCGTCCACCAGGACGGAATCGCGTCCATCACGCGTCGTGTCCCGCGTCGAAAATTAGAACAGGCCGCGGTCATTGTGGGGCCGACCCCACTCCACGGCGCCGACATCCGAGTCCCCGACCTTCGCGGAGGCTTCTCGCACCTCATCGCCGCGCTGGCGGCATCGGGCACGAGCACGATCAGCAACGTCGGAATAATCGCCCGCGGATACGAGCACTTCATCGACAAGCTCCGTGACCTCGGCGCCGACTTTGAGCTCGCGGACTAGGCTTTCCGCAAGGAGGAGCAGGATGACGAAGACCGAAAAAACGCTGCGCTGGCGCGTGACCGCGAGCATTGCCCTGCCCCTCATGTGGCTCATTTCGCGGGTAACGGTTCGCGGTATCGACAACGTACCGGCCACGGGTGGGTTCATCCTCGCGCCCTGCCATTTCAGCGCGATCGACCCGGTGGTGATGGGTGTCGCGATGTGGAAGGCGGGTCGCACTCCTCGTTTCATGGCGAAAGAATCCCTGTTTCGCGTCCCCGTTTTGGGCTCGGTGCTCCGCGGGCTCGGCCAAATTCCGGTGGATCGGGCAGGCCACCAGCGTGCGCTGGGGCCGATGAAAGCCGCCCGCTCTGTCGCAAAAACAGGGGGAGGGATTATCGTCTACCCCGAGGGCTCTCTGACGCGCGACCCCGACCTGTGGCCGATGCGAGGGAAGACGGGCGCTGTCCGAATGGCTCTCGATGCCAACATCCCCTTGATTCCCGCAGCCCACTGGGGGACACAGATTCTGATGCCGCGGTATTCGGGAAAAATCCGTTTCTTTCCGCCGACACCGATTACCGTCCTCATCGGCAGACCGATTGACCTATCGGCCTTTAGCGGCAAGGTACTCGATCAGAAGTTGCTCACCGCGGCGACCGAGATTTTGATGAAGGCCATCGCTGATCTTCAAGGGCAATTGCGCGGCGCAACGCCGCCAACCACACGGTGGGACCCGGTCGAACACAACCAAGCCACAACGGGGAAGTTTAAATGACCACCGTTGCGGTACTCGGAGCGGGTGCGTGGGGGACAACGTTCGCGAAGGTCCTCGCCGACGGTGGCGCTGACGTTCAGTTGTGGGCTCGCCGTGACGAAATCGCCCGCGAAATCAACGAAACCCATCGCAACACCACGTATCTGCAACGCGTCAATCTGCCGCTGACCATCACCGCATCAACGTCGTTGCCGGTGGTGCTCGCCGGGGCAGATGAAGTGTATTTGTCTGTTCCGTCTCAGTCATTGCGATCGGTGCTCGACGGTATGGAAGGTCAACTAGGGGACACTGTTCCCGTCGTGTCACTCATGAAGGGCGTCGAACGACAATCCGGACTGCGGATGAGCGAAGTGATTCGTGACGTGACGGGAATCGACGAAGCCCGTATCGCGGTCGTCTCCGGCCCGAACCTCGCGCTCGAACTCGCAAAGGAAGAGCCGACCGCCTCGGCCGTGTCGTCGACCAGCACCGAGACTGCTGTTACCGTCGCCGCGACGTGTCGCAACCAGTACTTCACGACGCTAATCAACACCGACGTCATCGGCACCGAATTTGGTGGTGTTCTGAAAAACCTCATTGCGGTCGCCGTGGGAATCGCGGACGGCGTCGGATATGGCGACAACACCAAGGCGTCCATCATCACGCGCGGGCTAGCCGAACTGTCCGCGTTCGCCTCGGCGTACGGTGCGCGCCCAGAGACCATGTGGGGACTTGCCGGGCTGGGCGACCTGATTGCCACCTGTGAATCCCCGCTGTCGCGCAACAACACCGCCGGACGGTTGTTGGGGCAGGGCTATTCGTTTGACAGTGTCATTCGGCAGATGGACCAGACCGCTGAGGGCCTGTCGTCCGTCGATCCGATCCTCGTGCTCGCCGCCGCCAAAGGCGTGTCCATGCCGATTGTCTCGCAGGTTCAACGAGTCTTGCAGGGCACGCTCGACCCGCGCGAACTTGCGCCGCACCTCGCGACCGACTCCGAAACTCCGTCGGAGGAATAGGTGGCGATCCAGGCGCTGGCTGATGGCCGGGTGCTCGCCGAACGAATTGGCGGGACGCCCGTGCACGTCGTCGCACTTCACGGCTGGGGGCGGTCCGGGGTTGATTTCACTGGACCGTTGGCCGGGCTTGACGCCCTGGCGATTCACCTGCCCGGCTTCGGTCCGGCGGCCGCACCGGACGCCGTCTGGGGGACTGACGATTACGCGCGTCTCGTCGCCGACGCAATCGAACCTCTCGCGCCTGTTGTGCTCGTCGGACATTCGTTTGGTGGTCGTATCGCCGTTCGTCTGGCCGCATTGCGTCCCGAACTGGTGTGCGGTCTTGTGCTGACCGGTGCGCCGGTGGTGCGGCTCACGCCCGCTTCGAAGCCGAAACTGTCGTATCGAATTGCGAAGACGCTCAATCGAATCGGGCTCGTTCCGGACTCGGTGATGGCGGCTCGACGCACACAGGCGGGTAGCGCCGACTACAACGCGGCCCAGGGAATCATGCGGGACATCATGGTCAAGACCGTGAACGAGAACTACGACGACGACCTCGCGCGAATCACCGCACCTACGTGGCTGGTGTGGGGCGAAAACGACACGGCGGCACCGACCGCCGCCGGCAAGGTCGCATCCGAGCGCATTCGAGGGGCTCGCTGGACTGTCGTCGCGGGCGAGGCACACCTGTTGACACCCGTGCTGTCGGCTGCAGTTCGCGCTGCGGTTGACGAGGCACTCGCATGACCGAACTTCTCGCATGGGCAATCATCGGGCTGCTCCCCGCGATTGTTGGCGTCAAATGGCTGAGGGTCGCGCAACGTGAGCATTACATCGCCGTTTGGACGACTCGAATCGCGCTCGGGTGGGGGCGATCTCGGCAGGTGTCGTGGTGGCCCATCATCGCGGCAGTTGCCCTCGAATTCCTGTCCTCGTACATCTCGACCGCGTCGTGGTGGACATCACTTGTCGTGCCGACCGCCGTCTTCGGCCTGGCGGTGTGGTGGCCGTGGGGACTGCGTTTCCGCGGGACGTCTTCGCCGCTGCAGTGGACGGCTCGGCTTCGCCGACTCGCCGCGCTGTGGCTGGTGCTTTCGTGGCTGTTTCTGTTCGCGGCGAGCGTTGTGAGTCTGTCGTACGCCATCGTGTTGTTCGCCTTCCTCGCACCGGGAATCATGGACGTCGCGCTGATGATTGCACAGCCGATTGAGAAGGCGCTGTCACGTCAGTGGCTCGTCGCCGCACAGAAGAAACTTCGTCAGGTAAACCCAACGGTTGTGGCGATCACCGGCTCATATGGGAAGACGTCGACGAAGGGTAACGTCGCCCACCTCGTCGCAGCGAAGTATTCCGTCGTACCGAGCCCCGCATCGTTCAACAACCTCATGGGACTGGCGCGAGCCGTCAACGACAAGTTGACCCCGGGCACCGAGGTGTTCGTCGCCGAGATGGGCGTGTATGGCGAGGGCGAGATTCGTGAACTGTCGAAATCGTTCCCGCCGGATATCGCCGCGATCACGACGATTGGCGAGGCCCACCTTGAGCGCATGGGAAGCCGTGAGGTCATCCTGCGAGCCAAGAGCGAGATTGTCGAGAACGCCACGACGGTCGTGTTGCCCATCGACGAGCCCGACCTCGCGGCGCTCGCGAACCGGTGCGAGTCCGAGGGAAAGCGAGTCATTCGCGTCAGTGCCGCCGGGGCCAAGGCCAATGTGTCCGTTGATCCAGCGAAGGGCACCGTCACGATTGGCGCGGACTCAGTTTCGGTTCAGATCTCGGGCGTGGGCCATGCGGTCAACGTCGCCGTCGCGGTCGGAATCGCTCACGCGCTCGACGTGCCTCTCGCGGTTCTTGCGCCAAAGCTCGGGAATCTGCCGACCGCTGCCCACCGCGCCGAGCCGCAGCAGGCTCCGAGTGGCGCGATCATTATCGATGACTCGTATAACGCGAACCCGATCGGTGCAGCTCGTGCCGTCGAGGGCGGAGCGGCGCTGGCGAAGGGGCGGAAGGGTCCCTTCATCGTCGTGACCCCGGGCATGATCGAACTTGGCACCGTTCAATTTGACCGCAACCGTGGATTGTCCACACAGGTCGCCAAGGCCGGGGGCGAGCTCTTCGTCGTTGGGCACACGAACCGCACAGCGCTAGTCGCGGGCCACCCGTCGGCACAGGTTTTTGCCGACAGGCCCACCGCCATGGCCATGGCCCTCGAACGCGCCGGCGCTTCGGGCGTTATCCTTGTCGAAAACGACCTGCCTGATCATTACGCGTAATTACCGGCTTCCGGGGCAGGGGAGCCAGACGGGAATCCGATGAGCGCCACACGACCCTGGGCCGTGGTTTTTGGCGGGCCGAGTCCCGAGCACGAGATTTCGATTCTCACGGGACTACAGGCCGAGCGTGTCTTGACCGACGGCGGCGAGACGGTTCACACCATCTATTGGGCACCGTCGGGCGAGTGGTTCCTCGTGCCGAATGACACCGAGGCGAAGGACTACCTCGAGGGCGCGCCGAAGTTGGCCAAGCAGCTCGAGGTGCGACTCGCCCCCGACCCCGGTTTCTATGCCAAAAAATCTTTCGGCTCTGGCGCGCTCGACATCGTCGCCGCCCTGCTCTGTTTCCATGGCGGGATTGGTGAGGGCGGTGGAGCCGCCGCGATTTTCGACGCGATGGGCATCCCGGCGACTGGGTCGACGCTGTTCGCCGGCGCGGTCGGCATGGACAAACTCGCGTTTGGCGGAGTGATGGAAGCCGCGGGAATTCCCACTCTGCCCCGCCGTGCCGTCTCGGCAACGACCGACCCTGGTTACGAGGGTCCGTACATCGTCAAGCCGCGATTCGGCGGTTCATCCATCGGTATCGAAATCGCAGACGACCTCGCGTCAGCGCGGGCACTCGCCGTCAACAGCCCGCACCTGAAAAACGGCGCTGTGCTCGAGCCGTACAAGCCGAATCTCGTCGATCTCAACATCGGCTTCCGCACCTTCCCCACCCTGGAATTGACTGACCTCGAAAAGCCGCTTCGCGGGGGCGAGGATTCCGGACTGTATTCGTATGCCGAGAAGTACCTCGCGGGTGGGGCCGGCTCGGATGCTGGGCTGTCGAGCGCCCCGCGCGAATTCCCGGCGAAGTATCCGGCAAAAATCCACGAGCGTGCGGCGGAACTCGCGCGCGCGGTCGCCGACGTCACGCGATTGACGGGCGTTGTTCGACTCGACCTGCTCCTCGACGAGAAGTCGGGCGAGCTCGTCGTGAACGAAGTGAACTCGATCCCCGGTGCACTGTCGCTCTACCTCTGGGCACCCAAGCATCCGGCGCTGACGATTCTGCGCGACGCCCTGACCGAGGCGCGCGATCGTCGCGTCGTGTTCCCTCAAGCGGGACACGGTGGCGGAGTTGCTCTCCGGGCCGCTGGCGGTATTTCGGCCAAGCTCCTCGGCCTGAACTAGCCATCCACCCCATCCCATCCCATCCCATCCCATCCCATCCCATCCCATCCCATCCCATCCCATCCCATCCCATCCCATCCCATCCCATCCCATCCACCCCCCGTTTTGGGTAACCAAAACTGCGGATCCCGACGTTTGTGGAAACGAAAACCCTCTCTGCGGTGGATAACACGGGAAACCGTCTATCCGGTTTCCACAAACGCGGGATTTGAGCGAATCGGTTTCCAAAAACGTAATGGGAAGGAATCGAGTGAAATCGGGGCCGCTGACTTAGTTGCCCAGGACGTCCGTCGCGTCAATACAGACGCGCAGCGGTTCGAGGGCTCCCACCGCGGTCGACAAATCCGACAGCACGGTAGTTCCGCTCACTGCGGTCGAATCGATGAGCACCTCGACCGCGGGGTTTCGCCCGTAGGTGGCGAACGTGAAGTTCGGGTCGGACGCGTCGTCGCGGAGCCAGTCCACGTCGTCCACGGTGAAACAGGGCAGTACCGACGGGCCGGTGTCCGGAAGGCCGCACCGCAGAATCACGGCGGCCGGGGTGCCCCACGCCGCGGTCGACTGTGCGTTGGTTGAGCGGCGGTCGAGACCCGCAACGACGTCGGGCAGGCGCACCATGACCTCGGCGCACGCCGGATCGTTCGCGGCATCGGCAGGCTGGAGTGCAACGGCCCCCGCGCAACCGGAAAGCAGCCCGAGAAGGGCGAGGCTGGGGAAAAGGAGTCGTACACGCATCGCTTTCAGGCTACCGTTGAACCGTGAACGCGACGGATGCCACAATCGGTGAAATCGGTGAGGGCGCTACTCTCGCCCGAATCTTCCCGATTCTGCCGACGTCCCGCCGCACCATCCTCGGTCCTGGCGACGATTGCGCGATTGTGACGGTTCCCGACGGGCGCGTCCCCGTCACGACCGATCTCATGATCGAGGGCCCCGATTTTCGCATCGGGCTGTCGACGGGTTACGACATCGGATGGAAGGCGTGTGCCACGAACCTCGCGGATATCGCGGCGATGGGGGCGACTCCAACGGCGCTCGTTGTTGGACTGGCGGCACCAGCCGAAACTACTGTTCGATTCGTCGAGGACATCGCTCGCGGTTTCCATGACGCCGCAACGGCCCTCGCACCTGGTTGTGGAGTGGTGGGCGGGGACTTGTCGAACGCGCCTCTCGTGATGCTCGCGGTCACGGCGCTCGGGGAGTTCGATGGCGTCGAGCCCGTCACCCGCTCGGGCGCGTCCATCGACAACGTTGTTGCTGTTGCGGGGCCTCTCGGCAACGCCAAGCGCGGTCTCGACATTCTCTTCGATCGCGCAGTAGCACCTGACGGAACCATTGACCCGGTTGCGGTGGCGGAGGCGTGGGCGTCCCATCCCGTGGACGTGGCCGCGCAATTGCGTCCCGATCCCCCGATTGCCGCCGGCCGCGCCGCCGCCCTGGCCGGGGCAACGGCGATGATGGATGTCAGCGATGGTCTCGTGTTGGACGCGCGTCGCATCGCCACAGCGAGCGGTGTCGCCATCGATTTCGATCTGTCTGCCGTGGGCGACATCGACGCCCTGACGGGCGGTGAGGACCACGCGATGTTGGCGTGCTTCCCGCTCAACGCAAAACTCCCAGTCGATTTCCGTGTCGTCGGCCGAGTCGCCCCGGGTGACGGGGTAATGGTCGACGGCGTGCCGTTCGATTCGCGCGGCGGGTGGGACCCGTTCGCGGATTATTCGGCGACGTCGAGCCAGTAAACCCGCGTCTCTCCATAATCCTTGGGCGTGAGAACTCCGTAACCCACGGGCCACTCGGGTTCGGGGTCTCGGCTTGCACGTTCCACCGCGACGACGGCGTCCGGGGACAGCCGCGATAGCAACAGCGTCATCACCGTGAGGAGCGCCGCGTTGTCCATCTCATAGGGCGGGTCGATGAACACCGCATCCCACGTCTCGGCGCTCGCTCCGACAAACCCGGCGACGCTCGATCGGTGGACGCGTATCGAGCAGTTCGGGACGGCGGGGGCGACGAGCGCGGTGTTCTTGGACATCACCTTGACGGCCTTTTCCGAGTTGTCGACGAGATCGACGCGGGATGCGCCGCGGGACGCCGCCTCGAGCCCAACCGCCCCGCATCCCGCATACAGGTCGAGCACGCGAGCACCCGTAATCGTCGTGAGAGCGTCGAATCGCGAAAACACGGCTTCGCGTACGCGGTCGGCGGTCGGCCTAGTTCCCGTCGCCGGAACGGTGAGAGTGCGGCCACCGGCGGCCCCAGAGATAATTCGCGTCACGCCCCAAGGTTAGCGACCGGCGGCCCAATCACGGAAAGCTAGTCTGAGCGGGGGTAGCGTAAAACCGTGACCGAAACCGCCGCGCTCCTCGACACCCCGCTTCCGCGGGTCATCGGCGACCGCACGGCGAAGGCGCTGACCAAGGCCTTCGGGTTCGACACGGTCGGTGGGCTTCTCGGCCATTATCCGCGGCGCTACGCGGAACGCGGCGAACTGACGGCGCTCGATTCTCTTCCGCTCGACGAGTCGGTCACGATCGTCGCCGAAGTCGTTCGGGTCAACAATCGACCGATGAACGGCCGAAAGGGTTCGCTTCTCGAAATCGTGATTTCGGACGGGACTGGAACTCTGTCGCTGACGTTCTTTAACCAGGCGTGGCGGGCGAACGCTCTGCACCGAGGCGTGCGCGGAATCTTTGCGGGCAAGGTCGGGGAATTCCGCGGACAGCGACAATTGACGCATCCCGACTACGAATTGTTTGATGAGGACGAGAACGTCTCGGACGAGGTCGCCGAGCTGTGGGCGAAGACGCCCATCCCGATTTACCCCGCGACGAGCACGGTCGCGTCCTGGCAAATCGCCAAAGCGCTGGGTGTTGTCCTCGACGTCCTCCCCGAATTGGATGACCCCGTGCCCAACTCGGTTCAGAACGACCGCGGGCTCATGTCGTTGACCGAGGCGATCCGTGCGATTCATCGTCCGACCGACCACGGCGAGTGGCGGACGGCGCGCGAGACGCTTCGATTCCACGAGGCGTTCTTGGTTCAAACCGCGTTGCTGCGCGACCGGCTTCGCGCCGCCGAGGCGGTGTCGATGCCCAGAACTCCGGGGGCTCTTCGCGCCCAGTTTGATTTGGCGTTGCCGTTCGAGTTGACGACCGACCAATCGACGGTGGGCGCCGAGATCGACGAGGACATGGCTCGCGCTCGGCCGATGAATCGTCTCGTTCAGGGCGAGGTTGGCTCTGGAAAGACGCTCGTTGCTATCCGTGCGATGCTCACCGCTATCGAGGACGGCGGGCAGGCAGCTCTGATTGCTCCAACGGAAGTCCTGGCAACCCAGCACGCACGCTCGATCGCCGCCACTCTGGGAGCCCTCGCCGAGGGATTGAATCCGACCCTCCTCGTCGGCAGTCTTCCGGCGGCACAGAAAAAACGTGCTCAACTCGCGGTTGCGAGCGGCTCGGCCAGACTTGTCATTGGCACTCACGCACTGCTCGCCGACGCGGTGACCTTCAACGAACTCGCGCTCGTCGTCGTGGACGAACAGCACCGCTTCGGAGTAGAGCAACGCGACACTCTTAAACGCAAAGGCAATTCGCCGCACGTCCTCGTTCTCACCGCCACTCCGATTCCGCGCACGGTCGCGATGACGGTGTTCGGTGACCTTGATATCTCGACGATTCGAACCCTGCCAGCTGGTCGCGCGCCGATCACCTCACACGTGGTTCCACTCGTCGACCACCCGGCGTGGATTTCCCGCGTCTGGACGCGGCTGGGTGAAGAAATCGACGCCGGTCGGCAGGGCTTCGTCGTGTGCTCAGCGATTGACGCAACGACCTCTGACGGTGACGCCGATGTGGTGGACGGCATTCCCGCCGCAGCACCGCGCGCCAGCGTGACGGAAATTTTGCCCGTCGTTCGCGCCGCGCTTCCCGGTCGCCGGGTCGAGATGATTCACGGACGTCTGTCTGGTGACGAGAAGGACGCCGCCATGACCGCATTTGCTGCTGGCGAGATTGATGTTCTCGTGGCGACAACGGTCATCGAGGTCGGTGTCGACGTCGCCAACGCCTCGACGATGGTTGTCCTCGACGCCGACCGATTCGGCGTGAGTCAGTTGCACCAACTTCGCGGCCGTGTCGGTCGCGGCGGTATCCCCGGTTTGGCGCTGTTCGTGACCTACGCCGACGAGAGCACGCTGGCTCGCGATCGCGTCGAGGCGGTGGCATCGACACTCGACGGCTTCGAACTCGCCCAGAAGGACCTCGAGTTGCGTCGCGAGGGTGACGTGTTGGGCGAGAGCCAGTCGGGAGGTCGCAGCGGACTCGTCCTCGTCCGAGTGACGGTGGACGGTCCGGTGATCGAGGCGGCGCGCACCCACGCACAGGCGGTTCTCGACGTCGATCCGACCCTCGATGTGCACACGGCGTTGCGCGATGCGCTGGATCGTCGCTTGTCTCAACGTGAGAGGGAATTCCTCGCCAAGAACTGACATCGGCGCCTCACGCGATTACGCTGGTAACATGACGTCGCTTGCCGTGGTTCCCGGTTCGTTCGACCCCGTCACTCTGGGTCACCTCGATGTCGTTGAGCGCGCGCGCAACCTTTTTGACGAAGTCCACGTCGTCGTCGTGCACAACCCCGCGAAGTCTGCACTGCTTCCGGTCGCGCGTCGTGTCGAACTCATCGAACAATCTCTCGCCGACGCGCGAATATCTGACCGCGTTACCGTCACGAGTTGGAGCGTCGGGCTGCTGGTCGATTACTGCCAGGAAGTCGGCGCGAACGCGATCGTCAAGGGAATTCGCACCGAGGTGGATGTCACCTACGAAACACCGATGGCCATCGTCAACCGCGACCTCGCCGGAATCGAAACCGTATTCGTGTTACCGAACCCCGCGCACAGCCACGTATCGTCGTCGCTCGTCCGACAGGTCGCGGCGCTGGGCGGCGATGTCTCTCCGTACGTTCCTGGCGCCGTCTCGGCGTTCATGAATTCGGCGGACTATTCGTAGCGTTTCATCGGGTTCGGGCGTTACGCTTTAACAGTGAAGACCTCGTCCTCAAACCCCTTCCACATCAATGTTTTTGATGTGTCTCAGCGCATCGGTGAAGACCGTGAAAAGCACCTCGAATTCCCCGCACCGCACCGTTTGGGTGAGGGAGTCGCCTCGGTCCTCGAGGGGACCGTCATTGTGATGGATGTCCGCCTCGAAGGCCTCCACGACGGAATTTTGGTATCCGCCGAGGTCGAAACGACCGCGGATGCCGAGTGCGTTCGCTGCCTCGACCCGATCACGGTCCCGGTCGAAGTGGAAATTCAGGAACTTTTCGCGTATTCTCCTACGGAGGAACTCGAGTTTTCGGTTCACGATAATCACGTGGATTGTGAACCGCTTGTTCGAGACGCGGTGGTGTTAGAACTACCGTTCCAACCACTGTGCGACGAGGACTGTCTGGGGCTCGATCCGGAAACGGGCGACAAGCTGATGGAAGCCCGTTCGACCGATTCACCGTACATCGATCCACGATGGGCGGCCCTGGAGGCCTTGGCTTCTGACGACACGACCACGGCCAGCAAACCGGCCGCCAAAAAGAGGAAATAATCATGGCAGTTCCCAAGCGCAAACAGTCGCGTTCCAACACGCGCTCTCGTCGTTCGCAGTGGAAGGCTGAACTCCCCACGCTCGTCAAGACCGTTGAGAACGGCAAGACCGTCTACAGCCTCCCGCACCGCGCGAAGGTTGTCACCGATTCCGTCGGCACTGCACTCTTCATGGAGTACAAGGGCCGCAAGGTCGCCGACGTCTAAGTCTTTGTGAACGACAGCGCGTCAGGACGTTAGGTTCCGACGCGCTGTTCTCATTCTCATGACCTCGACTCCACAATTCCGTGACCCCGCCGATCTCGCGGGGATTCTCGGGGTGTCGATTCCCACGGAACTTCTCGAGCAGGCGCTCACGCACCGCTCCTTCGCCTACGAGCACGGCGGCAGCCACTACGAGCGCCTCGAATTCCTCGGTGACGCGATCCTGCAACAGGTCATCACACTCGAACTGTATGAACGCTTCAGAGACCTTCCCGAGGGTGACCTGTCAAAGCGCCGCGCGGCGCTCGTCAGCACCACCGCGCTCGCAGAAGTTGCGAGGTCAATCGACCTCGGTGGTTTCCTTCGACTCGGAAACGGCGAAATATCGACAGGCGGCCACGACAAGTCCTCGCTTCTTGCGGACGTCGTGGAATCGATCATCGGTGCCACGTATCTCAGCCTCGGTCAGCAGGCGGCGGCCGAGGTGGTCATCCGATTGGTCGGGCCGCTGTTCGATCAGTCCGACCGTTTCGGCATCTCGATGGACCACAAGACGGCTCTGCAGGAACACTGCGACCGACACTCGATGGGAAAGCCCGTCTACGCCATCACTTCGGAAGGCCCAGACCACTCGCGCGAGTTCCATGCCACGGTCACGAGCGATGGAGTGACTCTCGGTGCCGGGAGCGGTTCGAGCAAGAAGAACGCCGAAGTCGCCGCCGCGCTGGAAGCGCTCGCCGAGTTGTCGCGATAACCGATGCCGGAACTTCCCGAGGTCGAGGTTGTTCGCCGAGGCCTGTTGACCCATCTCGTTGGTGCCCGCGTGACCGACGTCGCGGTGTTCGACGCCCGCGCACTCAAGCGGCACCCCGGAAGTGCCGCACATTTTGCGACCTCGTTGACGGGGGCCCGGATTGAGTCGGCGGTTCGACGCGGAAAATTCGTCTGGTGCCCGTTGGACTCTGGCGACGCTCTCGTCATCCACCTCGGCATGAGCGGTCAGATCCGCATTGTCGACGGTGAGCCCATTCGACACGAACGCGTTCGTCTCGTTCTCGACGGACGTCCATCGGTCGCGTTCGTCGACCAGCGTCTCTTTGGCTCACTCGCACTGGACTCCTTGGTTGACGGGCACAATGGATTTCCTGCCGGCCTCGGCTCGGACTCCTCCCTCATTCCGTCGTCGGTGACGCACATCGCCCGAGACATTCTCGACCCGGCACTCGATGTCAACGCGCTCATCGCCCGATTCCGGAAGCGCACGACCGGCGTCAAGGTCGCGATGCTCAACCAGGGGCTCGTCTCCGGAATCGGAAACATTTATGCCGATGAGGCATTGTGGGCGGCTCAGATTCACTATGCGACGCCCGCCGACCGAATCCGACCGATTGATTACCGCCGACTGTTCGACGCTGTTCGTGCCGTGATGACCACGGCGCTCGACGCTGGCGGTACGTCGTTCGACGCGCTCTACGTCAACGTCAACGGTGAATCGGGGTACTTCGACGTGTCGCTCAACGCCTACGGTCAGGATGGCAAGCCCTGTGCGCGATGTGACACGCTCATCGTCCGTCAACCGTGGCAGAACCGGTCGTCGCACTTTTGCCCGTCCTGTCAGCGGTCGGTGCGAATCCGCCGTTAGTTTTCGCCGGAACTGTTCGGGATAATGGTGAGATGTATCTGAAGTCCCTGACCCTCAAGGGCTTCAAGTCGTTCGCTCAACCGACGACCTTCCAGTTCGAACCCGGGGTCACCGCTGTCGTCGGCCCTAACGGGTCGGGGAAGTCGAACGTCGTTGACGGACTCGCGTGGGTCATGGGCGAACAAGGCGCCAAGACACTGCGCGGCGGCAAAATGGACGATGTCATTTTCGCGGGAACGTCAACCCGCGGCCCGCTCGGTCGCGCCGAGGTCACATTAACCATCGACAACTCGGACGGCGCTCTGCCGATCGAATACACCGAAGTGACGATTTCACGAATCCTGTTCCGCAACGGTCAGTCGGAATACGCCATCAACGGCGAGTCCTGCCGGCTTCTCGATGTCCAGGAACTGCTGTCCGATTCGGGTTTGGGTCGCGAGATGCACGTCATCGTCGGTCAGGGTCGACTCGACACCGTCCTTTCAGCAACCCCCGAGGACCGCCGCGGTTTCATCGAAGAGGCCGCCGGAATCCTCAAGCACCGTCGTCGCAAGGAAAAGACGGTGCGCAAACTCGACGCAATGCAGGCGAATCTCACGCGTCTCACCGACCTGTCGGGTGAAATTCGCCGCCAACTCAAGCCACTCGGTCAGCAGGCCGAAGTCGCTCGCGAGGCCCAGAACATCGCAGCCGTCGTTCGCGACGCTCGGGCTCGAATTCTCGCTGACGACGTCGTGTCCCTGCGCCGCGACCTCAACAATCACCAACAGACCGAAGCCGAACGTCAAACTGAGCGCATCGCCGTTGCCGACCAGCTCGACCACGTCTCGCTTCGGATTCGAACGCTCGAACACGATGTGACGTCGGATGCCGTCGACGGCCACCGCCGCGTGTCGTTCGAACTCGAGCAGGTACGCGAGAGATTCCGCAACCTCAGCCAGATCATTCGAGACCGCATCACGCTGTTGTCGCAGGACATTGCCGAGTCGACCCCCAACCTTGCGATTTCGGACGAGATGGTTGCGGCCGCGCGGGTCGAAGTCGACGCACTCGCGACGCAGGTTACGGGCATGGAAGCCAACGTCGGCGCAGCGGCCGCCACTACGGCCACGGCTGCCGCGAACCTCGATGCCATCGACCACGAGATTGCCGAGCGGGGAGCGCTCATCACCCAGCACGACCTCGACCGCGCGTCACTCGAGGGTCTCGTCGACCTCGCGCGTTCCCGCGTCGCCAGTTCGCAGGGCGAATTGTTGCGCAGCGAAAGCGCCCGCGAAGCGGCCGCGATGCGTCAGTCCGAGGCTGAGTCGGCGCTGTCGGAAATCGACGACTCTCCCGGTGGAACAAACACGGAACTCGAAACCGCGGTCACGGCGGCGGACGCGCGAGTTCTTGAATTGCAATCGACGGTCGACGCCGATCGCGAAACCCTGCACACGCTCGAGCGCGAGCGCGATGCTCTCGCCGCTCGCGTGTCGGCGTTGTCATCGGCGTTGGAATCGAAGGACGGGCGCGATTCGGTCACGGGTCGCCGCGGAATTCGAGGGCTTGTCGCCGACAACATCACGGTGACCCCCGGTTTCGAGGCGGCGATTGCCGCCGCCCTGGGTGGTCTCGCCGACGCGATTCTGGCCGACACGCGGGACAGTGCCCTCGATGCACTCGCGCACGCGACCGAAACCGACGCGGGTCGCGTCGAAGTGGTGCTCGCGAATACGGAGGGTCCAGACCCACGAATCATCACCGTCGCTGGCGTTAGGTCGGCATCCGAACTCGTGAAAGGCCCGGCTGGAATTACCGGAGTTTTGGCACACACGTACGTCGCCGACGACCTCGCTGCCGCGCGAGCGGCGTGGCCAGCTATCGTCTCGGCGGGAATCGCCGATTCCGCGGTGTTGGTGACGCGCGCGGGTGAAGTGTTGACCCGATTTGTGTTGCGCGGTGGACACGGCGCCCAGCGCTCGCGAATCGAACTGGCCGGTGAGCGCGACGATGCGAAAACAACACTCGGAACCGTCTCGACCGAAATCGAACGCCGTCGCAACGCGCTCGACACACTTCGCGACGACCTGCAGTCAGCCAAGACCATTGCCGCGACGGCACTGGCCGACTTGCGATCCGCCGACGCGCGCAACGCCGAAATCATCTCAGAGAAATCGAGGCTCCGAGCCCAAGCGGAAGCCGCCGGTTCGGAAATCGAGCGCATCAGTTCGGCACTCGATAAGGCGACGACGGCCGTCGACGAGGCCGGCGCCCACCTCGGGGACGCCGTGCGCGCGCTCGAGGCGTTCATTGCCGCACCGCGTCCGACGCTCGACGCATCGTCGCGTGACAACGCCGTCATGGCCCTCGAGGCGGCCCGCGCGGCGGAACTGCAGGTTCGCATCGACATGGAAACAGTTCGCGAACGTGTTCGGTCGGAGCGCGATCGGGCGGACGAGATGGCGCGCACCCTCGAAGCCGACCGCACGGCCGCTGCGGAGCGGGCGGCACAGCGCGTCCAACGCCGCGTCCAACTCGAGAACGCCGAGCGAATCTCGAGTGATATCCCGCCGATTCTTCTCGCTCTCGACGTGAGCGTCTCGGAGGCACAAGTCAAACTCGCCGAGGCGGAACGTGCTCGAGCCGCCAGTTCGGGCGAACTCACTGACCTTCGAGCCCGCGAGAACGAACTGAGGACGCGCCTGAGCGCCGTCACCGATGGTGTTCACGGGCTCGAGATGCAGATCTACGAAAAGAAACTTCACCTCGGGAACCTTCTCGAAAGGGTCGCCGACGACATGGCGTTCACCGAAGAGGTCCTCGTCGACGAATACGGCCCGGACACCCTCGTTCCCGTGTTGGGGGGCGACTCGGTTCCGTTTGTGCGAATCGAGCAAGAAGCGCGATTGAAGACTGCCGAGAAGTCGATGGACCAACTCGGCCGGGTGAACCCGCTCGCGCTCGAGGAATTCGCGGCCCTCGAACAGCGCCACCAGTTCCTGACCGAACAGTTGGCCGACCTCGCCAAAACTCGACTCGACCTTTTGCAGATCATCGACGAACTCGACGACCGCATGCAGTCGATTTTCATCGACGCCTTCCGCGATACAAAGGCGGCGTTCGACGCGATTTTGCCGGTCCTGTTCCCCGGCGGAACGGGTCACCTCACTCTCACGGACCCGGATTCTCCGCTGACAACGGGAATCGAGGTCAGCGTCAAACCGGCCGGTAAGAAGATCGAGCGCCTGTCGCTGTTGTCGGGCGGTGAGCGGTCGCTCGCGGCGGCTGCCCTCCTCGTGGCCATCTTCAAGGCGCGCCCGTCGCCGTTCTACATCCTTGACGAGGTGGAAGCCGCTCTCGACGACGGGAACCTCGGCCGTCTTCTCAGCATCTTCGAAGAACTGCGCACCTCGTCGCAGTTGATCATCATCACTCACCAGAAGCGCACGATGGAAATCGCCGACGCGCTCTACGGTGTATCGATGCGGGACGACGGGGTCAGTGCCGTCGTGGGCCAACGCATCTCAGCGAAGGTCGAAGCGTAGGCTCGGCACATGGCGTGGTCCTTTTCCAAGGCGTTCAAGAACCTCTTTTCGGGGGCGCGACAGATCGAGCCCCAGGATTGGGAAGACCTCGAGGACACTCTGTTGCAGGCCGACTTCGGCCCGCGTGTGACGGACGAGGTCATCGAGGCTGTCCACGCGATCGCGGACGTGTCCGCGACCCTCGACACTGATGATCTTCGTCGTATCCTCGGCGAAGTCCTCGAAGAACGCCTCGACGCCTTTGATCCGACGCTCTCGTTGGCATCCGAACCAGGGAAACCCGCTGTCGTGCTCGTTGTCGGTGTCAACGGGGTTGGCAAGACCACGACCATCGGCAAGTTCGCGAAGTTCATCGCCATGCGCGGCAAGCGCGTTCTCATCGGCGCGGCCGACACCTTTCGCGCCGCAGCCGTCGATCAACTAACCACCTGGGCTGAGCGGGCCGGCGTTGACATCGTCAAACCGCAACAGGACGGGCAAGACCCGGCCGCCGTCGCCTTTCAGACGGTCGAGCGCGCGATTGCCGACGGTCACGAAATCGTCATGATCGACACTGCTGGCCGACTGCACAACAAGTCCGGGCTGATGGACGAACTCGCCAAGATCAAACGCGTGGTCGAGAAGAGCGTTCCGATCGCCGAGGTACTTCTCGTTCTTGATGCGACGACGGGTCAGAACGGGCTCAATCAGGCGGAGGCGTTTCTCGAACAGGCCGGAGTCACCGGTTTGGTTCTCACGAAACTCGACGGAAGCGCCCGCGGTGGCTTCGTCTTCGCGGTTCAGGAACTCACGGGTATTCCCGTCAAACTCGTCGGGCAGGGCGAGGGCATCGATGACCTCACCGGATTCACGCCGCACGTGTTTGTCCGCCAGTTACTCGAGTAACCGCATACTCTTGAGGGCATGAAGCGCGCATTCGATGGACACGAGCCCGTTGTGGCGGACGGTGCATGGATCGCACCCAGTGCAACTCTTGTCGGCCGCGTGACAATCGGCTCGAATGCCTCCGTTTTTTTCGGAGCGGTTCTGCGCGGAGACGTCAATTCCATTTCGCTCGGTGACGGCTCGAACATTCAAGACAACGTCGCGGTTCACTGTGACGACGACAAACCGACCGTCATTGGCAACGGTGTTTCGATCGGCCACTCGGCCGTCGTTCACGGCTGCACCATCGGCGACGATTGCCTCATTGGAATGAACGCGACGGTGTTGTCCGGGGCGGTCATCGGAAACGAATCATTGATCGCCGCGGGCTCTGTCGTCCTCGAGGGAACGGTCATTCCGCCTCGGTCACTCGTCGCTGGAGTTCCCGGCAAAGTGCGTCGCGAGCTGACCGATGCCGAGGTTGAGGATATTCGCCACAACGGCATCCAGTACCGCGAACTCAGTCTCCAACACTCGCTCGAAGACTAGTCTGGAGGGGTTATGGCCGTCTTTGGAACCCTCTCTGAGAAACTGACCTCGGCGCTGTCGAGCCTCCGAACAAAGGGGAAACTCAGCGCAACTGACGTCGACGGAACCGTCCGCGAGATTCGCCGAGCGCTGCTCGATGCCGACGTTTCGCTCGAGGTCGTCAAATCGTTTACGGGCAAGATTCGCGATCGCGCGTTGTCGGATGATGTCAATAAGGCGCTCAACCCGGCACAACAGGTCGTTCAGATCGTCAACGAGGAACTCGTCGAAATTCTGGGCGGCGCGCAGTCGAAATTAACCTTCGCCAAGACTCCTCCCACCGTCATCATGCTCGCTGGTCTTCAGGGTTCCGGTAAGACGACGTTTGCGGGGAAACTCGCCAAGTACCTCAAGGCGCAGGGCCACACCCCCGTCCTGGTCGCGTGTGACCTTCAACGACCCAACGCTGTCACGCAGTTGACCGTGGTCGCGGAACAAGCGGGCGTTCAGATTTTCGCCCCCGAGCCGGGAAACGGCAAGGGGAACCCCGTCGCGGTCGCCAAGAACGGCGTGAAGTTCGCTAAGCAAAAGCTTTACGACACCGTCATCATCGACACCGCGGGACGACTCGGTGTCGATGAGGCCCTTATGCGCGAAGCCCGAGCCGTTCGCGACGCAACGAATCCCGACGAGGTTCTTTTTGTTCTCGACGCGATGATCGGTCAGGACGCGGTCATCACCGCGAAGGCCTTCCAGGACGGCGTCGACTTCACAGGGGTTGTCCTGACCAAGCTCGACGGTGACGCCCGCGGTGGTGCAGCACTGTCGGTTCGCGGACTAACCGACCGACCCATCGTTTTCGCTTCGACCGGCGAAAGCCTCGACGCGCTAGAGCCCTTCTATCCCGACCGAATGGCGAGTCGAATTCTTGACCTCGGTGACATCCTCACGCTCATCGAACAGGCACAAAAGAACTTCGACGAAGACGACGCGAACAAGGTCGCCGAAAAGATCCAGTCGAACACGTTCACCCTTCAGGACTTCCTCGAACAGTTACAACAGGTTCGCAAGATGGGGTCGATGAAGGGACTCCTCGGCATGATGCCGGGAGCGGGCAAGATGCGCGAACAGATCGACAACTTCGACGAGAAGGACATCGACCGCACGGAAGCGATCATTCGCTCGATGACGCCCGCCGAGCGAGAGAACCCCAAGGTGCTCAACGGCTCGCGCCGGCTTCGCATCGCGAAGGGTTCGGGAATGACGGTCACCGATGTGAACCAACTCGTCATCCGATTCGAATCCGCCGCCAAGATGATAAAGACGGTCGCCAAGGGCGGCACCCCGAACATCCCCGGGATGGGACCGATCCCCGGGCCTCGCCCCAAAGGCAAAGCGGTCACCGCCAAGAAGAGTTCGCGGTCGGGAAACCCCGCCAAGCGCGCGGCAGAGAACGCGGCGATTCAATCGGCTCCTGCCGGCGGCGGAAACCGTTTCGGGGTCGGTGCCGAACCGACTCCCGAGGTGAACGACAAAGACATGGAGACCATGCGTCGCCTTCTCGAACGCGGCGGTTTTTGAGCAACGACCGAATCTCGCCGAAGGTTCTTGTCGCCATCATCGGAACCGTCCTCGCGTGGTCGAGCGCTTTCGTGGTCATTCGCGCGGTGCTGCCAGTCTTTGCGCCAGGCGAACTCGCGTTCCTCCGCCAACTTGTGGCTGTCCCGTTGCTGGCCGTATGGATGATCGGGCAGAAGTGGCTCTGGCCGACGGTTCGCGAATGGGTTCTCATCACGATTTTTGGACTGACCTGGTTTTCTATTTATATCGTTGCGCTCAACACCGCCGAACAGACAATCGATGCGGGGACCGCGTCATTCATCGTCAACATCGGGCCGTTGCTCATTGCCGTCGGGGCTTTTATGTTCCTCGGTGAGAAACTTCCTCGGAACCTTCTCGCCGGTGCTCTCATCGCCTTGGCCGGGGTCGGTCTGATCGCGTGGGGCACGTCATCGAGCGATCGAGTGGATCTCGTCGGGGTGCTGTGGGCGCTCGTTGCGACCGTGACCTACGCTGTCGGCGTCCTCACCCAGAAGCCGGCGCTCAAACGCTTGTCGTCGAACCAAGTGACGTTACTGGGGGCCGCAATCGCGCTGATTCCCCTGTTCTGGTGGGCACCGGAGGCACTCGTGCACGTGCAGACGGCACCGGCTGACGCAATTGTCGGAGCCATCTGGCTGGGCGCAATTCCGACCGCGCTGGGCTTCGGGCTCTGGGGGTATGCGCTCAAGAGAATGCCGGCCGGACGCCTTGGCGTGTCAACCTACGTGGTCCCGCCGCTCGTGATTGTTGAGTCCGCGATCCTGCTCGGTGAATGGCCGCACCCCATCGCAATCGTCGGCGGGCTCATCGCCTTGGCGGGTGTGTGGTGGTCGCGTAGGGCGTGATTGGCTAACTCAGGCTTTTTCTGGCAGACTAAAGACTTGTGTCCATCTCGTAGGACCCTCTAACCCTGCGAAATGGCGTCCTGCTTCCGCATTCGAGCAACCCCACGCTTGAACCGCGGTGCGTCATCGCAAACAAATCTGGAGAATCGTGGCCGTCAAAATCCGCCTGAAGCGCATGGGTAAAATCCATTCGCCGCATTACCGCATCGTCGTCGCTGATTCGCGCACCAAGCGCGATGGACGTTCGATTGAAGAAATCGGTCAGTACCGCCCGACCGAAAACCCGTCGCTCATCGAAATCGACTCGGAGCGCGCCCAGTACTGGCTGTCGGTCGGCGCACAGCCGAGCCCGCAGGTCCTCGTGATTCTCAAGCTCTCAGGTGACTGGGGCAAGTACAAGGGCGACAAGTCCGCCAAGAACACCATCCTGACCAAGGATGTCAAGACCGTTTTCGCCGAGGACACCGCCAAGAAGTCGGTTGTGCGTCCCCGCGTCGAAAAGAAGGTCGAAGAAGTCGCTCCGGCCGCTGCCGAGGTCGTCGAAGAGACCACCGAAGCACCCGTCGAGGCTGTCGAGTCGGCACCCGAAGCAGCAACGGAAACGGTTGATGCCGCGGTCGAAACTGCTGACGAGGCCCCTGCTGACGAGGCCCCTGCTGACGAGGCACCTGCTGACGAGGCACCTGCTGACGAGGCACCTGCTGACGAGGCACCTGCTGACGAAAAGGCCGAATAAGTCTGATGCTGGCGGCCGCCCTTAAGCACCTTGTCTCGGGAATCGTCGATCGCCCGGAGAGCGTCACTGTGGTGGCAAAAAGCACTCCGCGCGGCGACCTTCTCGAGGTTTCGGTGCACCCGGACGACCTCGGTCGTGTCATTGGGAAGGGCGGGCGCACAGCAAAGGCCCTGCGCACGCTCATCGTGGCAATCGCCGACGGCAAGCGCATCCGCGTGGACATCGTCGACACCGCGGAATAATGATCTCCGCGAAGCGGCCGGAATCGGGTCTCCGCGTCGGTCGACTTCTCAAGGCACACGGGCTCAAGGGCGCCATCAAGCTCGAGTTGTACACCGACGACCCTGCGCTGCGGTTTGTTCCCGGTTCGGTGTACACGCTTCAGGTTCTTGACGAATCGCCCTGGGTGGGTAAGACCGTCACGCTCAAAGAACTCAAGTGGTACAACGATCAGGCGGTGGTTTTTCTCGAGGGAATCGACGACCGCGATGCTGCCGAGTCTCTCGTCAAGGCGATTCTCTGGGTCGACGAGGACCAGGATTCCCGACCTGTCGAGGAGGACGCCTGGTATGACTACCAGCTCATTGGGTTGACGGTCCGCCGCAACGGTCACGCCGTTGGCACCATCTCTCGGGTCGACCACTTCCCGGCCCAAGACCTTCTCATCATCGACACGGGCGATGCCGAGGTTCTCGTCCCGTTCGTCAAAGCGATTGTCACGGGTGTTGACATTGAGGCGGGAACGATGGACATCGACCCTCCGATCGGACTCTTTGAAGACCCGGTCGATGACGAGCCCGAAACGGCCGGCGCGTAGAGTTTCTCTCGTGCGCATTGACATCGTCACCATCTTTCCCGAGTTCTTCGGGGTGCTCGACGTGTCGCTCGTCGGTAAAGCCCGTGAATCCGGATTAGTGACGATTGAGGCCACGAATCTGCGTGATTTCACCCACGACGTTCACAAGACCGTCGACGACAGCCCGTACGGCGGTGGCGCGGGTATGGTCATGCGCCCCGAACCCTGGGGCGAGGCACTCGACTCGCTCATCACCGACGTCACCGTGCTCGTCGTCCCGTCGCCCGCCGGCGAGCTTTTCACCCAGGGCATCGCCCGCGAACTGTCCAATGAATCACACCTCGTGTTCGCGTGTGGCCGCTATGAGGGAATCGACCAGCGCGTCATCGACCACTTCGCGGGTCGCGTCCGAGTGCGCGAACTCTCGCTCGGGGATTACGTTCTCAACGGCGGAGAGGTCGCGACCATGGCGATGATCGAGGCCATCACTCGACTGGTGCCCGGAATGGTGGGGAACCCCGCCTCTCTTGACGAGGAGAGCCACGAGGACGGTGTTCTCGAGTATCCGTCGTATACCAAGCCCCAAGAATGGAGGGGGCTCACGGTTCCCGAAATCCTTCTCAGTGGACACCACGCGAAAATCGCCGAGTGGCGGCATGCCCAACAGGTTGAGCGAACGCGTGCGCGTCGGCCCGACTTGCTCGGGGATTAGACCCGCGCTGTGAGAACGATCGGCCCCTTTGCCGTGATGGCGATGGTGTGCTCGCTGTGAGCACCACGTGAGCCATCGGCTGACCGCAGTGTCCAACCGTCAGCGTCGGTGAAGATTTCGTCGGTGTCGCGCATGAACCACGGCTCGATTGCGATGACGAGCCCCTCGCGAAGTTTGTAGCCGCGCCCGGGTCGGCCGTCATTGGGGACGTGCGGGTCGCCGTGCATTTCGCGACCGACACCGTGGCCGCCGAAGTCGAGGTTTACGCCATAGCCATAGGCGTCAGCGACGTCGCCGATGGCAGCGGAAATGTCACCAATCGCATTGCCGGCGGTCGCCGCGGCGATCCCGGCAACGAGTGCCTCTTCGGTCGCCTTGATTATTCGAAGGTCTTCTGGGTCGGCGGCGCCGGCAACAAAACTGATTGCCGAGTCACACACCCAGCCGTCGATACTCGCCGCGAAGTCGATGCTGACAATGTCGCCATCAGCGATGACGTAGTCGTGGGGGAGCCCGTGCAGCACCGCATCGTTGATGCTGGTGCAGATGACCTTGCCGAACGGAGAGCCGCCGAACGAAGGGTGATAGTCGATATAACAGGACTCTGCACCAGCATCTCGGATCATCTGATGGGCGATGGCGTCCAGTTCGAGAAGGTTGGTGCCAACACGTGCTGCCTCTCGGACGGCCACCAGAACCGACGCGACGAATCGTCCAGCGGGTCGCATCGCCTCAATTTCGGCGGGGGTGCGAAGTTCAATCACGTCGGGCCTTCTTCCTATCCGTGTCAGCCTAATTGGTATTGTGCGCTCGACTGTGGCAGGATTGTGCCTTGTGCCGACTGGCACACGCGATTCACGGGCCCTCTGCTTCGGGGGACGAGCCATGTGACCATATCGCGACCAGAACCTCCCGCATCCGGCCCGAAGCGAGTGCAGAAAGCGAAAGAACAATGCAGAAATTTGATGCAATTGACGCCGCGTCGCTTCGTAGCGACATCCCCGACTTCCGCGTCGGTGACACGGTGAAGGTTCACGTAAACATCATTGAAGGTACCCGCAGCCGAATCCAGGTTTTCCAGGGTGTCGTCATCGGCCGTAACGGTCACGGTATTGGCGAGACGTTCAACGTCCGCAAGATTTCGTTCCAGGTCGGTGTCGAGCGTAAGTTCCCGGTCCACTCGCCGGTCATCGACCACATCGAGCTCGTCAGCCGCGGTGATGTCCGGCGTGCCAAGCTCTACTACTTGCGTGCACTTCGCGGCAAGAAGGCAAAGATTCGCGAGAAGCGCGACTCGTAAGTTTTCGAACTCTCGATATGAGCCCGTCACGTTATGTGAGGGGCTCGTATTCTTTAGTCGTAGAATTGCGCAATACCCACTTCCGGACGCGTTTCTGAGGACCCCATGACCAACTCCTTTGTCAAAGGCCTTTTGGGGTTTCTCAAGGATTTGGTCATCATCGTCGCGGCGGCGCTCCTGATTTCGTTCGTCGTCAAAACGTTCCTGTTTCGCTCGTTCTTCATCCCATCAGCATCGATGGAAAACACGCTCATGGTGGACGACCGCATCATTGTCAACGAGTTGGTTCCCGATGTTTTCCCTCTCGAACACGGCGATGTCGTGGTGTTTAGTGACCCGGGTGGTTGGTTACCCGATTACAACTCGCCGGACCCCGACCTCATCACGGCCGCTCTCGATCTGATTGCGACGGTCGTCGGTTTCGGCGGGTCTGACTCCGAAGACCATCTCGTCAAACGTCTGATCGGGTTGCCGGGCGACCGCGTCGTGTGTTGCGACGACAAGGGGTTGTTGCAGGTCAACGGGAAGTCGGTCAACGAACCGTATATCCTCACCCCCTCGAATGACGACGCATCGAGTGGCATGGAATTCGACATCACCGTCCCCGACGATTCGCTGTGGGTGATGGGCGACAATCGATACGACTCGGCTGATTCGCGCTACAACCAGGACAAACCGGGA
The DNA here is from genome assembly GCA_947486475.1 of Microbacteriaceae bacterium. Next base: position 28,383 of record CANKTR010000010.1, read on the forward strand.
GGAGGCTTCGTTCCTCTCGACACGGTTGTCGGCCGTGCCGTCGTTGTCTCATGGCCGGTGTCGAACTGGACGTGGCTCGACAATCACGCTGGTAACTTCGCGAATGCCGAGTGACCCGACCCTCGATCTCGAACGCGAGCTGCTCGCGAACGGTAACGGGATTGTGGTCGGAGTCGACGAGGTCGGACGCGGTGCAGTGGCGGGTCCGGTCGTGGTCGGTGCTGCTGTGATTCGCGCCGCGACGGGTTTCCCAACCGGTCTGCGCGACTCGAAACTGATCGCTGCGTCAAAGCGCGAAAAATTGATGCAGCCCGTGGCCGACTGGGTGGATGCCATCGCGACGGGTGAAGCGACGGCCGCCGAGATCGACGAGTTCGGAATCATCTCGGCGCTCGCACGCGCGGCCGAGCGCGCGTTCGCAACCCTCGCGATCGACGGTCACGATCTGGTCGGTGCTTCGGTGATTTTGGATGGTTCGCACAACTGGCTGAAGGCTTCGCTGTTGCCGCCCGTTGACATTATGGTGCGCACCAAGGCCGACCGTGATTGCGCGGTGGTCGCGGCCGCTTCCGTCTGGGCCAAGGTCTATCGGGACCGGCTCATGGTCGATGCCGCGGGTGACGACGACACCTACGGCTGGGCGTCGAACAAGGGGTATGGAAGCGAAGGTCACTTCGACGCGATTCGTGCACACGGCGCGACCGACTTCCATCGGCGCACGTGGTTGTCCTCGGTATTGCCCGTGGCGCCGAAAGAATAGAATGAATCTCGATGAATGACGATGACCTTGATGCCTACGACCGCGACGCCGAACTGCAACTGTTCCGCGAATACCGCGATGTCGTCGCGCAGTTCTCGTATGTGGTCGAAACCGAGCGGCGCTTTTACCTCGCGAACGATGTTCAGCAGGTCGTGAAAGAAGCGGGTAACGATTTCTATTTTGAGTTGACGCTCACCGATGTCTGGGTGTGGGATGTCTATCGCGCCGACCGTTTCGTGAAGTCGGTCAAGATTCTGACGTTCAAGGACATCAATGTCGAAGAGACGGGCAAGAAGGAACTCAAGTTGCCGCGTGACCTCGCCCTCGGCGACAATTAACCTTTTCGCACACCGCCCCGCCGCGGTGAGTTCTGCACCGTTCGCGTAGGACCCGTCCTGTCCGCCACGCCTAACCCCGACCCTGTTGGGGGAGGAACAATGGCACTCAAAGACGAACTGGGCCGATGGGGCGAAACCGTCGCCGGCGATTTTCTCGTCGCGAACGGCTACGAGGTGCTCGATCGCGGTTGGCGTTGCCGCCACGGTGAAATCGACATCATCGCGCGACACGGACGAACCGTCGCGTTTGTCGAGGTCAAAACCCGCAGAACACACCGGTACGGGCATCCTCTCGAGGCGATAACCTCGGCCAAGTTCGCGCGATTGAGAGTTCTCGCGGGCGAGTGGTGCCGTGTCAACCGTGTGCACGCCGGAACGGTTCGAATTGATGCGATCGGCATCATCGGTGATGGACTCGCGGTTGGCAGACTCGAACACCGAATCGGAGTCATCGAATGACCGTCGGTCGGACTAAGGCGATTGCGCTGTCAGGGCTGTCGGGCCACCTCGTCGACATCGAGGCCGACATTGCGTCGGGGTTGCCCGCGCTCGTGCTCATCGGGTTGCCCGATGCGTCGCTGGGTGAATCGAAAGACCGCGTTCGCAGTGCCGTTGCTAACTCGGGGTGTGCGATGCCGCCCACGCGCGTCACGGTTAATCTTTCGCCCGCGAGCCTGCCGAAACAGGGCAGCGGATTCGACCTCGCCATCGCATTGGCGATTCTGGCGGGGACGAGGGACGTGCCAGCGGAATCCGTCGCCGCGTGTGTGCATGTCGGAGAGCTCGCCCTCGACGGTCGGGTCCGACCGGTTGCGGGAATTCTGCCCGCAGTGGTCGCCGCGCGCGATGCGGGGGCTAGGCGCATCATGGTGCCGGCGGGAAATCGCCCAGAGGCGGAACTCGTTCCGGGCATCGAGGTCATCGCGGTGGCCAGTCTCGCCCACGCTCTTCGCGAGCACGGTGCCGAGATTGTGGTGCCAGACGTCGATGCGATTGAGCCTCCGAGCGAGTCCGAGTCGGAACCGTCGTCACGAGACCTGTCGGACATCGTCGGGCAACCCGACGTCGTCGACGCACTGGTCACCGCCGCGACGGGAGGACACCACATGTTTTTGCTGGGGCCGCCGGGCGCTGGGAAAACGATGCTGGCAGAACGACTCGTCGACATTTTGCCAGACCTGGACACCCGCGAGGCACTCGAGGTCACGAGCATCGCGTCGTTAGCCCGCGTCGCGCAAACACGAAAGCTGATGACCCGACCCCCGTTCATCGC
>CANKTR010000011.1 GCA_947486475.1 Microbacteriaceae bacterium
ACCTTGGTCCGGTCTGATGGGATGACCTCGGTTTCGGTGTCGTACGACGAGTAGTGATAGGGGGTCACTGCGGGGAACTCGCCCGCGCACGTGTCCACCGTCTTGAATACGGGTCGTACACCGTGCTCGAGTCGGAACGCACGCACCGCGTCTTCGCTCGTGCCCCAAATGTCGGCAAGCTGGACATCACTGAATCCGTGATTCTTCGCCGACCGGATCGCCTCGGCGGTCATCGTGCCGGCGACCAGTTCCGCTGCGACCTCGTTGATGAGCACTATCTGGTCGAGGAACCACGGGTCTATTGCGGTTGCCTCGAACGCCTGTTCGATGCTCGCCCCCGCCCGCAACGCCTGCTGCAGAGTGACGATTCGACCATCCGTTGGTTTACGAGACTCCTCTAGAAGCGCTGCCGCGTTGCCAACCGGGCCGTTCCAGTGGAACGAGCTCCCCCGTTTTTCCAACGAACGAAGTGATTTTTGGAGAGCCGTAGTGAAATTTCGACCGATTGCCATTGCCTCGCCCACGCTTTTCATCGTGGTTGTGAGGCCAGTGTCGGCACCGGGAAACTTCTCGAACGCGAACCGCGGCACTTTCACCACGACGTAATCGAGAGTCGGTTCGAACGACGCTGGCGTCACCCCGGTGATGTCGTTCGGAATCTCGTCGAGCCGATAACCGATTGCCAATTTTGCCGCGATCTTGGCGATCGGAAAACCCGTGGCCTTAGAGGCGAGAGCGCTCGATCGACTCACGCGCGGGTTCATCTCGATGACGATGACGCGACCGTTCGCGGGATCGATCGCGAACTGGATGTTGCAACCGCCCGTGTCCACCCCCACCGCCCGAATGATTCGAATCCCGATGTTGCGCAGGTTCTGGTATTCACGGTCCGTCAACGTCAAGGCTGGGGCGACAGTCAGTGAGTCACCCGTGTGGACACCGACGGGATCGATGTTCTCGATCGAGCAGACGACAACGGTGTTATCGGCCGCGTCCCGCATCAGTTCCAGCTCGTATTCCTTCCAACCCAGAATTGATTCTTCCAGCAGAACCTCGCTCGTCGGACTTTCGTGAAGACCGTTGTCGACCATTCGGCGGAGTTCTGACTCGTCGTGGGCAAACCCGGACCCGAGCCCTCCCATCGTGAACGACGGGCGAATCACCACGGGATAGCCCGTCTCGGCGACGAAGGCGAGTGCGCCGTCGACCGAATTCACGACGGCGCTCGTGGCGACCTCAGCACCACAGTCGAGCACCAATTCCTTGAAAATCTGACGGTCCTCACCCCGCTGGATCGCCTCGAATTTCGCTCCGATGAGTTCGACGTTGTACTTCGCCAGGATTCCCTGTTCGTGAAGTGCCATTGCGGCGTTCAACGCGGTTTGTCCGCCGAGTGTCGGCAGAATGGCATCGGGTTTTTCCTTGGCAATGATCGCTTCGATTGCCGCTGTCGTGATCGGTTCGATGTAGGTCGCGTCGGCGAAATCCGGATCAGTCATGATGGTCGCAGGGTTCGAATTGATGAGAATCACACGAATTCCCTCCTCGCGAAGGACACGACAGGCTTGAGTGCCCGAATAATCGAACTCGGCGGCTTGACCAATCACGATCGGCCCCGAACCAATGACGAGAACCGAGTGAATATCATCGCGTTTCGGCATTACGTGGCTCCCCCGTTGCTCAGCACGAGGTCACGGAATTCGTCGAACAAGTAGCTGGAATCGTGGGGTCCGGCGGCCGCTTCCGGGTGATATTGAACACTGAACGCAGGCCGATCGAGCGCGCGCAGCCCCTCGACACAATCGTCGTTCAACCCGACGTGGCTGACTTCGACGCGGCCGAACCCCGACGGCGATTCGATGACGCCCTCGGTCGGGGCGTCGACCGCAAAACCATGGTTGTGGGCGGTGATTTCGATGCGACCGGTTCTCTTGTCGAGCACCGGCTGATTGATCCCACGATGGCCGTACGTGAGTTTGTAGGTCTCAAACCCCAGCGCGCGGCCGAGGAGTTGGTTGCCGAAACAGATTCCAAAGAACGGGATACGCCGCTGCAGAATCCCGCGCAAAACCTCTATATGGCGGCCGGACGCGCTCGGGTCGCCCGGTCCGTTGGAGTAAAATACGCCAACCGGGTTGAGAGCAAGTATGCCCTCCAGCGTCACCGACTGCGGCACTACGTGAACGTCGAAACCACGCGACGCGAGGTGACCGAGCGTCGCGTTCTTGATACCCAGATCAACAACGGCGAGCACGCCGATCGAGGGCCCGATCGCCGGAATCACGTAAGCCTCCGTCACCGAGACCTCGGCCGAGAGATTGCGACCAGACATCACGGGAGCCGCCGCGACCGCCGCCAGATACTGCTCGGTTGTGCGACTGTCGAGCGGAAAAATTCCCGCCCTCATCGCTCCCGCTTCACGAATGATGCGGGTGATGGCTCGAGTGTCAACTCCCGAAATGCCGACTACGGCACTGGCAACGAGATCATCGTCGAGGCTTCGCTGTGAGCGGAAGTTGGACGGGCGGCGAGCGGGGTCACGGACAACATAGCCCTCAACCCAGATCTGAACGGACTCTTCGTCTTCGGTGTTCATCCCGGTGTTGCCGATGTGAGGTGCTGTCTGGACGACAATCTGACCGGCGTATGACGGGTCCGTGAGCGTCTCTTGGTAGCCGCTCATCCCGGTCTGAAACACAATCTCGCCTATTCGCTCCCCAACAGCACCGAACGAGGCGCCATCGAATCGGTGGCCATCTTCGAAAACCAGGGTGGTGTTGGGGATCATGCGTCTCTCACGATGTCGGGTTCGACAAGGGAGCCGTCGACGACGGTTTCGGTGCCGTTGAAGATGGTCGACATGACCCGTCCGGGCAGTACGCTTCCGAGGAACGGGCTGTTGGTCGAGCGTCCGTGCAAACGGCTCGTGTCCCAACTTGCCGCGTAGGCGGGGTCGACGAGCGTGATGTTCGCCCTGCTGCCAACCGCCAACGGAGCCGCGTAGCCGTCGACCCGCCCGATTGCCGCAGGGGCGACCGAAAGGATGCGAGCAACATCCGACCACGTGATGTGACCGCCGTCGACGAGTGTGTGCTGCACGACACTCAGCGCTGATTCGAGGCCCACCATCCCGAAGGACGCGTCGTGCCACGTGCAATCCTTGGTCGAGCTCGCGTGGGGAGCGTGGTCGGTTGCCACGATATCGATCGTGCCATCCGCAACAGCCAGTCGGAGCTGCTGGACATCGTCAGCGGTGCGCAACGGCGGGTTGACCTTGAATACGGGGTCATACGTGAGCGCACGATCATCGGTCAGAAGCAGGTGGTGCGGGGTGACCTCTGCCGTGACCGAGATTCCACGTTTTTTTGCCCACCGAATCACGTCGACCGAACCGGCCGTCGAGATGTGGCAGACGTGCAATCGAGCACCAACGTATTCGGCCAACAAGACATCGCGGGCAATAATCGATTCCTCCGCGACGCTCGGCCAACCGCGAAGACCCAGTTCGCTCGACACGCGTCCCTCGTTGACGACGGCGTCAATTGTCAGACGAGGGTCCTGCGCGTGTTGGGCGATCACCCCGCCAAATGTTGAGACGTATTCGAGCGCACGTCGCATCAGCAGTGCGTCGCCGACGCACCTGCCATCGTCCGAGAACACTGTCACCGCAGCTGCACTGTGTGCCATGCCCCCGATATCGGCAAGTTGTTCGCCATCGATATTCCGGGTCACCGCACCGATGGGACGCACCTGAACATAACCAGCGTGCCTCCCGCGCTCTGCGACGAGTTCGACAAGTTCTGCAGTATCCGCGACGGGACTCGTGTTCGCCATAGCGTGGACCGTGGTAAACCCGCCTGCCGCAGCGGCACGAGAGCCGGACAGAATCGTTTCCGCCCCTTCGCCGCCGGGTTCTCGCAGATGAGAGTGCAGATCGACGAGCCCGGGCAGAGCAATAAGCCCGTGTGCGTCGATTACTCGATCGGCTGAAACACCGATAGTGCCGACCTCACGAATAGTGTCGCCGTCGATGAGGATGTCGGACGCGTCTGCGCCCATGAGTGAAGCGCCGCGGATAAGAATTGTCACCGAGTGTCTCCCATCACTGTGTACAGAACAGCCATCCGCACGGCGACTCCGTTTGCGACCTGCTCCGTGACGGTCGATTGCGGCGAATCGGCAACGCTTCCGGAAATCTCCAACCCTCTATTCATGGGACCGGGGTGCATCACGATCGAGGTCGGCGGCAATCGACGCAGTCTCGAATCGTTCATCCCCCACAACTGGGCGAACTCGGATTCGGACGGGAAAAATCCGCTCGTCATTCTCTCTTTTTGGACTCGAAGAGTCATGACGACGTCGGGCTGTATGTCAATCGCCTCGTCGAGAGTCGACACAACTGCTGCACCCCAGCTATCGATTTCGCGCGGAAGAAGGGTGTGAGGGGCCGCTAGGGTCACGGTCGCTCCGAGCGTTCTGAGGAGCAACGCGTTGCTCCGTGCGACGCGGGAGTGAAGAATGTCTCCCACGATCACAACCGAAATTCCGGCTAGGTCCCCTCCGCGGGCATTCTCCCCGCGAAGTCGCGATCGCATGGTGAAGGCGTCCAGGAGGGCCTGCGTGGGGTGTTCGTGTGTTCCGTCACCCGCGTTGATGATGTGCGCGTCCACCCAGCCGTTGTTGACGACAGTCGACGCAACACCGGAGTGCGGATGGCGCAACACGATGAAATCAGCCCCCATCGCCTCGAGCGTTTGGAGGGTGTCCTTAAGGCTCTCGCCCTTGGAGACACTCGATCCCTGAGTGGTGAACGTCGTGACATCGGCACTGAGAGCTAGTGCTGCTGCTTCGAACGAGAGCCGAGTCCGAGTGCTGTCCTCGAAGAAGACGTTCGCGACGGTCTTGCCGCGCAGTGTCGGCAGCTTTTTTACCTCCCGCGTTCGAACATCGACCATGTCCATCGCTGTGTCGAGAATCGCTACCGTGGTGACCGCCTCGAGGCCCCGGGCTGAAATGAGGTGTTTCACGCGATGCTCACCTCATCCAGATCGTCGATCTCTGCTATCGAAACATTGACGCGTTCGCTCGTCGAGGTCGGCAAGTTCTTGCCGACGAAGTCCGCGCGAATCGGAAGCTCCCGGTGTCCGCGATCGACCAAAACCGCGAAGCGAACCACGTCGGGTCGACCGAGCGCGGTGATGGCGTCCAGCGCTGCTCGCGCGGTTCGTCCAGAGAACAGAACGTCATCGACAAGAATCACGGTGGACCCATCGATACCCGACGCCGGGATTTCCGTCGCTACCGTGGCGCGCGTGGATTGAGTTGCAAGATCATCGCGGTACATGGTGACGTCGAGGGTCCCCACCTGAACGTCCTGGGGTTCGATATCGGCAACTAGCCGAGCGAGACGCCGGGCCAGATGGACACCTCGAGTCGGGATTCCCAGAAAAATGAGGCCAAACCGACCGCGTTGAGATTCGACAATCTCGTGCGCAGTACGCCTTAGCGCCCGGTCGATGTCGGGCTTCGTGAGAACGACACGTGTCATTCGATTCTTCCTTTCCCGCCTCACAGGACGCTTTAAAGGATTTCCACCTATCAATCTAGTCGGAGATTTGTGTCTTTCGTGTGACCGCGCCCAAAATTCCTCCGATAAAGGTGACCGCATCATCCGAACCGTACTCCGCGGCGAGCGACAGCGCTTCGGACCGAACCACGTCCGACGGAGTGTCGGTGTAGGTCAACTCCCAGATTGAGATGCGAAGGATCGCGCGGTCCACGGGGTACAGGCGGGCTAGCGTCCAGCCCTTCAGGGCTCCCGAAATAACGGCATCGATCGCGGTTCCGTTGGTATCGAGACCGGCCAGAATTGAGCGGACGTAATCCGCTTCGGACAACGACTGGAGTTTCGCTCCCTGCCGAGTGTCGAAATCGGTGAGAGCCTGGGTGAGCGTTCGACCGCGTTGCTCGGATTCGTACAACGCGTCGAACGCGGCTTTACGGGCCTTCGTTCGGGCGGACACTAGTCGTTGACGCGGCCGAGGTAGGAGCCGTCACGCGTGTCGACCTTGACCTTGGCTCCCTGCTCAAGAAACAGAGGTACCTGGATCTCGAGCCCCGTCTCGACGGTCGCCGGCTTAGTTCCGCCCGTCGAACGATCTCCTTGGAGTCCCGGCTCGGTGTACGTGATTTCGAGGACGACCGACGCGGGAAGCTCGATATGCAGCGGGTTCTCGTTGTTCATCGCGATCTGCACGTTGTGGTTTTCGAGCATGTAATTCTTCGCATCCCCAACCGCGGCGCCGGAAATAGTGATTTGGTCGTAGTCGTCAAGGTTCATGAAGACGAAGTTCTCTCCGTCCTGATACAGGTACTGGTAGTCGCGGCGATCCACGGTCTCGAAATCTATCTTGGTTCCCGCGTTGAACGTGCGGTCGACGACCTTGCCCGTGATGACGTTCTTGCACTTGGTCCGGACGAAGGCCCCGCCTTTACCTGGCTTTACGTGCTGGAATTCGATGACGGCCCAGAGTTGCCCGTCGAGATTGAGAACGCTGCCGTTCTTGATGTCATTGGTTGTTGCCATAGCGGGATGGATCCTTTGGTTTGAGTGTTAACAGCGGAGTGGCTAGCGCCGCGAGCGGAGCGCCGCGAGAGCCAGGTGGTAGGACTGGACACCGAATCCGGCGATGACACCCGTCACAACCCCCGAGATGACCGAATTATGGCGGAATTCTTCCCGCGCGTGCGGATTGCTAATGTGCACTTCCACGACCGGGATCTGCGCGCTGGTCAGCATCGCGACGGCGTCTCGGAGGGCGTAGGAATAGTGAGTGAAGGCAGCCGGATTGAGAATGACTTCCGCGCGGGCGTCCAGCGCTTCGTGAATCCAGCCGATGAGTTCCGATTCATCGTTCGTCTGTCGCACAGAAATAGTCTCTGCCGAGGTAGCCGCGGCTTCGAGTGACTCCACGAGCTGTTCCCACGTCGTTGATCCGTAGACGTCCGGTTCGCGGCTTCCCAATCGCGACAGATTGGGTCCGTTCAAGACGAGGATCGAGGTCATTGGGCTAGCCTAACCAGCGATTTCTTGATATGCGGCGAAGAGAAGAGAGTCATCGGCCACCGTCGTGACCGTCGGGCGGGCGATACCGTCCAACAAAACAAAGCGAAGTGCCGACCCGCGCGCCTTTTTGTCGCGCTGCATTGTTGCCCGGAGAGTCTCCCACCGCGCACCAGGATAGACGAGCGGCAGTCCGAGGCGCTCGCCCAAAATCACCCGATGACGTTCGACATCGGAGTCACTCAACGCGCGAACGAGCCGTGACAACTCGGCGGCGAACATCATTCCGATGCTGATTGCAACGCCGTGACGCCAGCGATACCTCTCCGCGTGTTCGATCGCGTGACCCAGCGTGTGCCCGTAGTTGAGAATTTCACGAAGACCCTGTTCCGTGAAATCCTCTGCCACAACCGTCGCCTTTACCTGAATTGCGCGGCGCATAACATCGGCCGCGAGATCGCTAGTCAGGTCGAGACACTGATCGACGCGGGTGTCAAGATCATCGAGTATCGACGGGTCGGCAATGAAGCCCGCCTTGGCAATTTCGGCAAAACCGGTTCGGATTTCCGTTTCGGGGAGACTCGACAGTAGTTCGGTGTCGACGAGAACAGCGGCCGGTGCGTGAAATGATCCGACGAGGTTTTTGCCTTCCGCGGTGTTGATGCCCGTCTTTCCTCCGACCGCGGCGTCGACCGCGCCGAGAACCGTGGTCGGGATGTGCACGATTCGCACACCGCGCAACCAGGTGTCCGCAACGAAACCAGCCAAATCGGTCGTGGCTCCCCCACCGAGAGAAATGACCGCGTCACTTCGAGTGAAATCGGCTTGGCCCATGATTCCCCAGCAGAACGCCGCTACCTCGACGCGCTTCGCATCTTCCGCCTCCGGCACCTCGGCGAGCAGCACGTCAATCTCTCCCGCTAGCGCCTCCCGAATCCGCGTCGCCTCGGCGGCCATGATCGGCGCGTGAATCAACAACGCCTTGACAACCTGTGCGCCGAGTCTGTCGCGGAGCTCGTGTCGCGTGCCCGCGCCAATAGAAACGTCATAGGGCTCGTTACCCGCCACCGTGACGATACTCATCGCAGTTTCTCCAGTCGTGTGGCGAGGTCGTCCGCTATCCCGTCCATCGAGCCCGTACTTGTGTCGACGGTGAATTGTGCGAGGCGGTCGTAAATGGGTTGACGCGTTGCAACGAGTGCGACCCACGCCTTTATCCCGCCTGTGAGTAGTGGGCGCGTACCAGAGACAAGTCGGGGCGCAATGGCCGCCGGTGTCGCGGTGATGAGAATCACCCGGAGCTCCTCAAGGTCGCGCTGCGTGTCCTCGTTCACAACAGCACCACCGCCGAGAGCGACGATCCCCGAGGTTGCGAGCGCGTCGACCACGGCCTCACGCTCCCAGACACGGAATTGTCCTTCTCCCACCGACGCAAAAATCTCGGGAATTGACCCGTGCTGGGCGACCACCCTCTTGTCGGTGTCAACGAACTCGACACCGAGTCGCGCGGCAACTCGCTTACCGAGGCGTGTTTTGCCCGAGGCCGGCGGTCCGATGAGGACCGCGATCGGAGTCACGGTCGGTCCTGTTTGGTCCGTCGCGATTCCGGAATCGAGTCGAGGTAGGACTGCATATTGCGACGAGTTTCGCCGACCGAGTCTCCGCCGAATTTCTCCAACACAGCCTCGGCGACAACGAGGAGAACCATTGCCTCCGCGACGACCCCCGCCGCGGGAACCGCACACACGTCGGAACGTTGATGATGCGCCGTCGTCTCTGCGCCCGTCGTCACGTCCACTGTTCGCAGGGCGTTGGGAACGGTCGCGATTGGTTTCATCCCGGCGCGCACGCGCACGACCTGTCCTGTGCTCATTCCGCCTTCGATTCCGCCGGCGCGGTCGCTGAGTCGTTCGAGCCCGTCACCCTGCACGATTTCATCGTGCGCGGCGCTTCCGGGACGGCGCGTCGTCTCGAAACCGTCTCCGACCTCGACCCCCTTGATCGCCTGAATTCCCATCAGTGCGGCCGCGAGGCGCGAGTCAAGTCGACGATCCCAGTGCACGAACGAACCGAGTCCTGGTGGCACGCCGTAGACCAAGACCTCGACCACGCCGCCGAGCGTGTCTCCGTCCTTGTGCGCGCCGTCCACAGCGGCGACCATTCGGACGGACGTCGCATCGTCGAAACAACGCAGCAGATCGGCGTCCAACGACGCAACATCCGACGGTCGAGGCAGCGCGGTACCGTCGGGTACCGCGACGGTTCCGATCGCCACGGTGTGAGCGACCGCTTCGATTCCCAGCTCCACGAGGAACGCCCGAGCGACGGCTCCCAGAGCAACGCGTGTCGCCGTTTCTCGCGCGGAAGCGCGTTCGAGAACGGGCCGGGCCTCATCAAAATCGTATTTTTGCATACCGGTCAGGTCGGCGTGTCCGGGGCGGGGGCGTGTGAGCGTAGCACCACGACCGCTTTCCAGAACCGCAGGGTCGACCGGTTCGACGCTCATGACGTCGGTCCACTTCGGCCATTCGGTGTTGGTGATGCGCAGCGCAATGGGCCCGCCCATGGAGAGTCCGTGGCGGACGCCCCCCGAGACGAAGACTTCGTCAGCCTCAAACTTCATCCGCGCCCCACGGCCGTATCCGAGTCGACGGCGAGCGAGATCGCTCCGAATGTCGTCCAGGGATACGTGTATGCCCGACGGGAGCCCCTCGATGATTCCGATGAGCTCTGGTCCGTGTGATTCACCCGCAGTCAGCCATCGCATAGTTCTATTGTTCCAGATGGGAGGTTCGTGAGAGACCAATCGCGGCGCTCATTGCTGTAACGACTGCCTCTTCGTCCGGCAAAGGTTCGTCGATTGATTCTCCATAGAACACTCGGGCTTGCCGAACCGCCTGCCACAGCAGCATGTGCAACCCACTGATTGACACGAGACCGCGTGCCGCCCATTCCCTGCCGAGCGCACTTGGCCACGGTTCATAGACGACGTCGAACAACGCGGGCGCCTTAAGACCATCCAGGATTTCCGGCGTGAGAACGGCGGAAGCCGGGAGGCCACTGACCACGAGATCGGCCGAATCGAGCGATTGACCGAATGGTGCGACTCTGACGTCGATCCCCAAACGACGCGCGAGCGCCTCAACCTGGGCGGTCCGGCTGGGGTCTCGAACGACGATGTCGAGCGACTCAACTCCGAGATCGTGCATCGACACAACGAGAGAGGATGCGGTAGCACCAGCGCCGAGCAGGATCGCACGTCGGAACTCGGTTCCCAATTGCTGTCGGATGGCGGTGGTGGCGCCCCACACGTCGGTGTTGTAGCCCTCCCACCCGTCCGAACCGCGAACAACCGTGTTCACGGCACCGGTCAGAATCGCGACCTGGCACTCACGCACAAGCATCGGCCTGATGGCCTGCTTGAGGGGCATCGTCAGCGAGAGACCTTTCCAGGAGTCGTCGAGAGCGTCGATGAATCCGGGAAGGCCGGCTTCCGTAACGTCACGAGAGCTGTAGGACGCGTCAATTCCGAGGGCGGCGATTGCCGCACGATGAAGCGCGGGAGACCGCGAGTGGTCGATCGGGCTCCCTAGAACCCCAAAGTTGCTAGTCACAGTACGCGGCATTCGCCGTGCTGGCGCTGCACCAGGCCCGAAGTTCCTGGACTGCTGCGCCATGCTGTGCCGCGGTCTCCGAGAACCGCGTCTCACCGGTCTTGAGGTTGACCGGAACGAAGAAGTACCAAGGACCCGGCGTGGGCTTGAGGACGGCCCTCAACGCTACTTCTCCGGGAAGCCCGATCGGCCCAACGGGAAGCCCGCTGTGGACATACGTGTTGTAGAGGTTTCCGGCGTCCGCCCGCTCGGCGTCCGTCGTCCACACGGTGTGAAGGTTGCCGGTGCCATACGCGACCGTCGCGTCCGATTCCATCTTCCAGCCAGCGTCCAGACGGTTCTGGAAAACACGCGCAATCTTGGCAAAATCATCGGGATCGCTTCCCGCCTCACGTTGGACCAGCGCCGCAAATGTGACAACCGCATATCGGTCACTCGCCGGCACACCCAGCGCATCGAGACGGACATTCATTTCGTCGGCCATCGTCTGTAGTATCGACGCCGCGTCCTGGGTCGGGTTGAACTCGTAGGTCGCGGGGAAAAGGAAACCCTCTATCGACGGCGCTTTGCGTGAGATACCGAACACGGCTGGATCGAGAGCGGCCGCGTCGAAATCCGCCACCGGAATGCCAGTGGCTTCACTCAGAGTGTCGAATGTCGTCGTGAGAACGGACCCTTCCGGAATCGTGACTTTCAGGGTGATACGGTTCGAGGCATCACTCAAGATGGCGATAGCGGACGCTGCACTCATTTCCGTTTTCAGCGTGTAACTTCCGGGTGTGAAGACGATCGACGAATCGGCGAGCAGCAAACGATAGACGGCGTCGAATGATTTCGTGACGCCGGCATCCACGAGCTTTTGAGCGATGACGTCACCGTATTCGCCCTGCTCGACGACGATCTGAACTTCGGGAGCAGTACCGGTTCCCGTGAAATCGTTGTCTGCGGGGAGACCCAAAATCTCACGAATCCTGGTTTCGTAGTTTGTCCAGGCGAACCCAGCGCCAGCCGCTCCGATGCCTAGTATTGCGACGAGGACGATGGCAATGACTCCGCAGCCACGCTTCGACGATTTCGCGCGTGCTTCACGCCGTGTTGCACTCATTGCTCTCCTACCGTTTCACCCAGTGTATTGCCCGCTCGTTCCGCATCCAGAGCACTGTCAAGCAGTATCGTCGCGGCGACTTGGTCAATCATCGCTCTGCCCGATTTGGTTGAGTGGGAGGCGTCATGCAGAGCGTGCTGCGCCGTCACCGTGGTCAACCGTTCGTCAACGAGACGAACGACCAGCCCCGTTGCGACGGACAGGTCGACCGCGAATTGCCTCGCGTCTCTCGTCGATGCCGTGTCCGAGCCGTCCAGTGACAATGGGAGCCCGCACACAAATTCGATGGCGTCGTACTCTGTCGCCAGCAGCGCGAGTTCCTCGATCGCCGTCTCCCTCGACAGTGTGACGACCGGAACCGCCATCAATCCACCCGAATCACTTCGTGCGACGCCGACGCGAGCGGTGCCGACGTCGATTCCAATTCGGGTACCGGTTCGCATTTCCTATGCTCCGAGAGCCGCTCGGATGTCCTCGAGCGCCGATGCGATCAACGCGGGATCGGCCCCTCCACCCCGCGCAACGTCGTCGCGTCCTCCGCCGCCGCCACCGAGGACTGCAGCCGCGCGCTTCGCCAGTGTTCCAGCGGACAGTCCAGTTTTTCTGGCGTCTGGTGTCGTCGCGACGATTACCGCAGCTTTGCCGTCGATTTCGGCACCGAGGGCCACCACCCCGGCAACAGCACCGAGCCGATCGCGGACCTCCGTTACCAACTGCCGCAGAGCATCGGCGGAATCCAACGACCCGAGTGAGGACACAACCGCCGTGATCGAACCGATTGTCGACGCCGCACCTACCAGAGCGGGAACTCGCTCACGAACGGCCGCCGTCTGATATTGCGCGATGGTTCGCTCGGCGCTCTTCAATTGTTCGAGGAGTTCAGCGATACGCGCGGGCAGTGCTTCTTTCGGAGTCTTGAGGTCGGATGTCAATTCGGCAACAAGCGCACGCTCCACCGCAAACGATTCGAACGCCGAGGTGCCAACGAGTGCTTCGACGCGTCGATTGGTCGAACCGATGCTCGATTCGCCAATGAGGTTGATGAGCCCGACTTCGCTCGATCGCGCGACGTGGGTGCCGGCACACAGTTCGCGAGACCAGGCGCCTCCGATGTCGACAACGCGAACCGTGTCCCCATACTTTTCTCCGAACAGCGCCATCGCCCCGGTCTCTTTTGCCTCCTCAAGAGACATGACACGCGTGACGACATCAAGGTTGTCGGAGATCGCGTTATTGGCAATGTTCTCTATCTCGGAACGCGTCGCGGCCGACAGACCCTGGTTCCAGGCGAAGTCAAAACGCATGTAACCGGCTTTGTTGTAGGAGCCAGCCTGATGCGCGTCGTCCCCGAGGGTCTGTCGAAGTGCGGCGTGAACGAGGTGGGTTGCAGAGTGCGCCGCAGTCGCTCGGCGACGATACACCGTGTCGACGATGGTCGTGACGACGTCATCGACCCCGACCGAACCATCCGTGATCCGAACCGAGTGCGCGGTCAATCCCTTGATCGGACGCTGGACATCAACCACCTCAGCCGTGAAATTGGCTCCGACGATAACTCCCTCATCCGCGTCCTGACCTCCGCTCTCGGCGTACAGACTGGTTTCGCGAAGGATCAGCTCGACCGTTTCTCCCGCTGACGCGGTTGGTACGGCCGCTCCATCACGGATGATGCCGATGACGCTCGTTTCCGTCGTGAGATCGTCGTATCCCGTGAAGACCGTTTCGCCACTCGTGCGGAACTCTCCGTATACCGAAACATCCGCGAGAGCACCCCTTTTCGCCTTGGCGTCGGCCTTCGCCCGAGTCTTCTGTTCCAGCATGAGCGAGTCAAACGTGACCCGGTCTACCGTGAGTCCGGCTTCTTCAGCCATTTCGACCGTTAAGTCGATCGGAAAACCGTAGGTGTCATGGAGCACAAAGGCCGTGTTTCCATCGAGGGTTGCTGATTTCGCCTTCTGTTGACCCGTGACCGCGAGATCAAGGATTTGTGTCCCCGATACGAGCGTGCGGAGAAACGCATCTTCCTCACCGATAGCGGTTCGTGAAATTCGTTCGTAGTGGATCTCGACGTCTGGGTAGGAACCCTTCATCGCGTCGCGCGACGCAGCGAACAACTCGGTGAACGTGGGGGCGTCGACCCCGAGGAGTCGCATGGCCCGAACCGAACGGCGCAACAAGCGACGGAGGATGTAGCCGCGCCCCTCGTTCCCGGGCATGACGCCGTCGCTCATGAGCATGAGTGACGAACGAATGTGATCGGCCACGATGCGCATGCGGACATCGTCGTCGCGGTCGGCGCCGTAGACGCGACCAGAGATCTGAGACGCGAGATCGAGAACCGGACGTACCTGATCGATCTCATACATATTTTCAACACCCTGTTTGAGGAACGCGACACGCTCCATTCCCATCCCGGTGTCAATGTTCTTCTGAGGTAGCTCGCCATCAATCGTGAATTCTGTTTTGGACCGCACGTCCGAGATGAGGTACTGCATGAACACGAGGTTCCAGATCTCGATGTACCGCGTGTCGTCGACGGCCGGCCCGCCCTCTGGGCCGTACGCGGGCCCACGGTCGAAATAGATTTCGGAGCATGGACCGGCGGGGCCTGTCTGGCCGGTCGACCAGAAGTTGTCGGTCTTTCCGAAGCGTTGGATGCGGTCGTCGGGAATGTCGGCGATCTTTTTCCAGAGTTCGATTGCTTCGTCGTCCTCTTCGTAGACCGTGATCCACAGGTCCTTCTCTGCGAAACCGAATCCACCATCGGCCTCGGATGTCGTCAGTAACTCCCAGGCGAATCCGATTGCGCCCTCTTTGAAATAGTCCCCGAAGGAAAAGTTTCCATTCATCTGAAAAAACGTTCCGTGGCGAGTCGTTTTCCCGACCTCGTCGATGTCGAGCGTGCGGATGCACTTTTGCACTGACGTCGCACGCGGGAACGGCGCGGGAACAATCCCCGTCAGATACGGAATGAACGGCACCATTCCAGCGACGGTAAACATGAGAGTTGGGTCGTCCGACACGAGAGATGCTGACGGAACAATCGTGTGGCCGTTGCCCTCGAAATACGACAACCAGCGACGTTGAATCTCAGCCGTTTCCATCGAATACTCCTCTGTTAGTCAGAAGTTTAGGGGAATGAGAAAGGGGTGGGCTCGAAAGCCCACCCCGCTCGGTTGGGCTTTAGCGTGCGGCGTAGTACTCGACGACGAGTTGAACTTCACACGTAACGGGAACTTCGGCGCGCTTCGGGCGACGAACGAGTCGTGCCTGGAGCTTGTCGAGCTTGACATCGAGGTATTCCGGTACCGCGGGAAGTACGTCGCGGTGGACGCCGATGGCGGAGTCTTGAAACAACGGGGTTGCTTCGCTGCGCTCTTTCACGTGGATCATTTGTCCAGGCTTCACGCGGAACGACGGGCGGTCGACGAGCTGACCATCGACCAGGATGTGGCGGTGCACAACCATCTGACGAGCCTGTGCCGACGTGCGAGCGAAGCCCGAACGAAGTACGAGTGCGTCGAGACGCATCTCGAGAAGCTCGACAAGGTTCTCACCGGTCAGCCCCTGATTACGACGTGCCTCGTCGAACGTGTTGCGCATCTGCGCTTCACGAATTCCGTATTGAGCGCGAAGACGCTGCTTCTCGCGAAGTCGCATCGCGAAGTCGCCTTCGGACTTGCGCTTGGTTCGACCGTGCTGGCCGGGAGGGAACGCACCTTCGCCCATGAGGCGTGCGGCCTTGGGGGTCAGTGCGATTCCGAGTGCACGCGAAAGGCGAACCTTCGCGCGGGTACGGTTCTTGTCAGACATTGTGTCCTTTTCATGTGTGAAACAACAGTGGAATACTCCCGCAAACGGGGAGAGAAACATGAGGGCCACGGCGCCGGCTACAGGCACCGATTCTTGTGAAGGAGACGCAGCCGCACGTCTGTCTTCTCAAGCGGTACTCAAACTCTAACAGAAAGACGCGAGCCGCGCCATTCACTCGCCAGCCAGGAGTACCCTGATTCTCGCTAGTCGCTCGGTGAGTTCCTGCTCACGACCGTGTCCGCGTGGTTCGTAGTACGCGGGTGCGTTTCCGTCGCGATAGTGCTGTGGAGCGACTCCCCCGTCGACGTCGTGCGGATACACGTAACCCTTGCCGTGTCCGAGTTTGTGAGCACCTGAATAGTGTGCGTCGCGGAGGTGTTTCGGGACCGGTTCAAACGTCCCGTCACGAATGTCACGGATCGCCGCATCTATCGCAACGATGACCGCGTTCGACTTCGGAGCGAGGGCTAGGTGGATGGTCGCTTCGGCCAGTGGAATGCGTCCCTCGGGCATTCCAATGAGTTGCACCGCGTCCGCGGCGGCGACCGCGATTGTCAAACATGACGGGTCCGCAACACCGATGTCCTCCGCCGCGAGGATCACCAATCGTCGAGCGATAAAACGCGGGTCTTCGCCCGCTTCAATCATCCGCGCGAGGTAGTGAATCGATGCATCGACGTCACTGCCGCGGACCGACTTGATGAAGGCGCTGATGACGTCGTAGTGTTCGTCACCCGCTCGGTCATATCTCAGCAGTGCGCGGTCACTCGCTGTCGCGACGGTCTCTGCGCTGATGGTTCCGCCGGTACCGACCACGTTTGCAGAGGCCTCGAGGGTCGTGAGGGCGCGTCGCGCGTCGCCGCTCGACAGTCGTACGAGCGAACCGAGTGCCTCAGCGTCAACCGTGACAGCGCCGGCCAGTCCTTCTGGGGAGCTCACCGCCCGAGCGACAAGCGCAGCGATTTCAGCATCCATCAGAGGTCGCAGCGTCAGCAGCAGCGAGCGACTGAGAAGCGGCGTGATCACACTGAACGACGGATTTTCCGTCGTGGCCGCAATCAACGTCACCCAGCCATTTTCGACACCGGGCAGTAACGCATCCTGCTGGGCTTTCGTGAAGCGGTGTATTTCATCGAGAAACAGGAGCGTGGGCGCTCCACCGTCGCTGATTCGCGACAGGGCGGATTCCATCGCCTCGCGAACATCTTTTACCCCGGCGGTGACGGCTGAAAGTTCCACAAAGTGACGGTTGGACGATCGTGCGATGACATGCGCGATGGTCGTTTTTCCGGTTCCCGCGGGACCCCACAGAATAACTGAGACCCCTGCATTCCCCGACGGCACGGCCAGTTGGCGCAGGGGTGACCCGGCGCCAAGCAGGTGCGATTGGCCGACGATTTCGTCGATGGACCGTGGCCGCATGCGCACGGCCAATGGAGCCGTGCCGCCGAAAAGCCCCGTTTCGCCCGTCACCTGTCCATGATAAGCGCGCATTCGCTCAGGTAACGGTTCAGAAACGGTGTATCCGAGACGGCGCTGGCTGTGTAATCTTGACGAGTGGCACAAAGCGAAACAACATTCGGTCGAGTCGATGCCGACGGTACGGTCTGGGTCAAAGACGGAGACTGGCGGAGCGTCGGTCAGGTCGTCGATGTCTCGGCGGATGAAGCACTCGCGTTCTACGTCACGAGATTCAACGAACTTGCCTCTCAGGTAATCCTGCTCGAGCAGCGGTCGAAGGCGGGTGCCTCTGCGCGCGACATCCTCGCCGCCGTAGAAAAGTTGGTTGTCGCGTTAACGGACGCACACGCGGTCGGTAACCTCAGCGCCCTTCGCCTTCGTGTCGGAGTCGTCGCTGAGTCGATAGCGGGACTCAAGGAAAAGCAGGATGCCGAGAATAAAGAAGCGTCGGCGCAATCGTTGGAGCGTCGCACGGCCATCGTGGAACGAGTAGAGGCGATCGCAGCCCAGATCAATGGCTCTATTCACTGGCGCAGCGCCCAGAAGGAAATTGGCGAGCTCTTTGATTCATGGAAAGAAGAGCAAAAGCTACCTCACCGTGTGTCCAAGAAGGCCGCCGATGCCTTGTGGAACCGTTTTAAAATCGCCCGACAGACGTTTGATCGAGCGCAGCGAGCGTTCTTCCAGACGAAGCAGTCCGCCGATAAAGAAGCGAAAAGCGCCAAGACCGAGCTCTGCGAAAAAGCCGAAGCGCTGGCCCCGAAGGGCGCGGCCGGAATCGCCCAATATCGTGGCCTTCTCGAAGCGTGGAAGCTCGCGCCCCGCGCCGCACGCGCCCTCGATAACCAGCTGTGGGATCGCTTCAAGGCCGCGGGTGACGCGTTATACAGTGCGGGTTCCGCAGAATGGTCTGCGAACCGCGAGGCGAAGGAAGCGCTGTTGGGCGAGTATCAGCACCTGTTCACCGAAAAGACCCCCGACGTCGCTAAGCGCCACTTTCGCGAGCTTCAAACCAAATGGGACCTCATCGGTAATGTCGCGAAAGCTGACGAACGCAGAATCAACGACGGCATTCGAGTGATTGAGCGGCACGTTCGGGCTCTCGAATCCGAGCAACTGGAACGCACGAACCCGTCAAAGGTTGCACTTCGATCAGGTTTCGCCGCCCAAGTGGAAGCCGCTATTGCCGATCTCGAAGCACAAGCGGCTGGACTTTCCGATTCCGACGCGATGGCGCAGATACAGTCAGAGATCGCCTCCAAGAAAGAGTGGCTCGCCGCTATCGGCTAGCCCGCATTGACGCGGTACACGTCGTACACCGCGTCGATTCGCCGGACCGCAGACAACACACGGTCGAGGTGCGTCGTATCCGACATTTCAAAGACGAACCGTGACGTCGCGAGACGCTGGGCATCGGTTTGCACCGTCGCCGTGAGGATGTTGACGTGATGCTCGGAGAGAACCCGTGTGATGTCGGACAGCAAGCCACCTCGATCGAGTGCCTCGACCTGAATGTGGACGCGGAACACCATTGACGACGACCCCGCCCATTCGACCTCAATCATCCGTTCGAGTTCACCGTCGAAGCCCTTAACATTGGGGCAATCTTCTCGGTGAACACTGACGCCGTTGCCGCGAGTGATGAACCCCACAATCATGTCGCCAGGGACGGGGGTACAACACTTTGCGAGTTTGACAAGAATATCGGCCGCTCCCCGTACGAGAACTCCCGAATCGGTGTCTCGAGTGGCCGTTGGTGTTCGGGTCGGAACAACGAAAACAGTTTCCTCGTCGTGTTCGACGTCGTTGACGAACACCATGATTTTTTCCAGTACGGATTGAGTTGACACCTGGCCTTCGCCGAGCGCGGCATACAAACTATCGACGTTTTCATACTTTAGCCCGGTGGCAACCGATGCGAGGTTTTGAGCGGATAGCACCCGCGAGAGCGACAGGTTCTTTTTTCGGACAACTTTCGCGAGAGCCTCGCGTCCGCTCTCAATCGCGTCGTCGCGGCGCTCTTTGGTGAACCAGCTTCGGATCTTTGACCGCGCGCGCTGGCTGGTGGCAAAGTTCAACCAGTCCTGGCTGGGTCCGGCCTCCGGGTTCTTGGATGTCAACACCTCGACGGTGTCGCCCGAACCGAGTTTGGTATCAAGCGGCACGAGGCGACCATTGACCTTGGCTCCCATCACGCGGTGACCGATCTCGGTGTGAACCGCGTAACCGAAATCGACAGGAGTCGCACCGACCGAAAGACCCACCACCTTGCCCTTCGGGGTGAAAACGTAGACCTCTTTCGCTCCGATTTCGTAGCGAAGTGTGTCCAAGAACTCTGAAGGGTCTTCTGTCTCCCCCTCCCAGTCAGTGATGTGCGCCAACCACGCCATGTTCTCATCAGGCAAAATCTCGTCGCTCGATTTGGTGCCCAAAACTTGACGCTCTTTGTACTTCCAGTGGGCCGCGACTCCGTATTCCGCGCGCTTGTGCATATCCGTCGTCCGGATTTGAATTTCGACGGATTTACCATCGGGACCAAACACTGTCGTGTGCAACGACTGGTAAAGATTGAATTTGGGTGTCGCAATGTAGTCCTTGAAGCGACCCGGAATCGGATTCCACCTCGCGTGAACAGCGCCGAGTGCCGCATAACAATCGCGGATTGACGACACCAGTATCCGGATGCCGGTGAGATCGTAGATTTCCTGAAAATCGCGCGACTGACGAATCATCTTTTGGTAAATCGAATAGTGCTGCTTCTGCCGCCCCGCCACCTGCGCCTTCACGCGAGCCGTCTTCAGGTCTCCCAAAATCAACTCAATGGTTTCCTTGACAAAACGGTCACTTTCGGGAGTTCGCTCCGTGACGAGGGAATCAATCTCAACATAGAGTTTGGGGTGCAACACCGCGAAGGACAGGTCCTCCAGTTCCCACCTAATTGTCTGTATACCAAGCCGGTGGGCCAGCGGCGCATAGATTTCGAGCGTTTCACGGGCTTTTCGCTCGGCCGTCTCCGAATCAACGAAGCCCCACGTTCGCGCGTTATGAAGACGGTCGGCGAGCTTGATCAGAATTACTCGAATGTCCTTGGACATCGCAACCACCATTTTGCGAACGGTCTCGGCTTGGGCGTCCTCACCGAGTTTGAGCTTGTCGAGTTTCGTGACACCGTCGACCAACAGACCAATCTCGGGGCCGAAGTCCCTCGTCACCGCGTCGAGCGTGTACTCGGTGTCTTCGACCGTGTCATGCAACAGTGCCGCGGCAATCGTCTTGGCGCCAATACCCAAATCGACAAGGATCTCGGCGACAGCGAGGGGGTGCGTGATGTAGGCCTCGCCCGATTTGCGCAACTGTCCTTCGTGGGCTTGCTTTGCAACCTGATACGCACGTTCGACAATCGCGACATCGGCGCGCGGATTCGTCTGCCGAAGAGCCCGCAAAATTCTTTCGAGAGCACCACCGGTTTCCGAACGGGAGAAAAGCCTGGGTAGGAGCGCGCGACGCAGAGCGGAACCACTGGAACTGATATCCGACATGTCGCCTCCTGCCTTGTAGTTTAGGCGCGGGAGGTTAGCGGACTGCCCCCGAGGCATTTCGGACGATCTCGGTGCGATCGAGGCGACCTTGTTTAGCCGATTCCGACTCGCCTTCGCGAAGTTGTGCGTATAACGGTGCGGCGATGAACATCGTCGAATATGCGCCACACAGAATTCCCACGAATAGGCTCAGCGCGATGTCCCGGAGGGTTCCCGCACCTAAGAGCATTGAGCCGATAAAAAGAATGGACGATACCGGAAGCGCGGCAACGACACTCGTGTTGATCGAACGCACCAGCGTCTGGTTCACCGCCAGGTTCACGGATTCGGCAAACGTGCGCTTCGATTCGTCATACGCGATCGACGTGTTCTCGCGGATCTTGTCAAACACCACCACGGTGTCATAGAGCGAATAGCCCAGAATCGTCAAAAGCCCGATCACGGCGGCGGGAGTGACTTCGAGGCCGAAGGCTCCATAGATGGCAGCCGTGATCGTGAGGTCATGGACTACGGCGACCATAGCCGCAGCAGCCATCTTCCAGGTTCGGAAGTACAGAGCCATGACGATACTGACGAGGACGAGGAAGATCACCAGCGCTCGTAGCGCTTGACTCGTAATGTCTGAACCCCACGACGCCCCGATAAACGACGAGGTCACTTGGTCGACCGGAACCGCATAGGCCTCGGCGAGCGACACGCGAAGGTCATCGGTTTCTTCCGCGGTCAATTGCTCGGTTTGGACGCGAACCGATCTCCCGCCCACGATCGAGATCTTCGGGGCTGCCGCGGCTCCCACCTCCGACGTAATTGTTTGCTCCGCTATCGACGTCTCTGTCGATACCGGGTTCGAAATCTGAAATTCCGAGCCGCCACGAAATTCAATTCCGAAGGAAAAACCGCCCCGCAGGGCCGTGACACCAACCGCAACGACAATGATCGCCGCCGACATCAGATACCACGTAATCCGCCGCCCAATGAAATTGATGCTAGTTTCGCCCGTATACAGCCGATTTCCGAACTTCGTGACGGCACTCATTGGTCGCCTCCGCTTTCCGCAGCCTTGCGCTCGGCGATCGACTGACGCTTCTGGGACTCTTTGGACACTCTCGAACGCTTGCCCGCCGATACTGACTTATCGACACGGAATTCTCCGCGCCCCCGGTACACCGCTCCGAGTGCGCTCCCGTCCAGACCGCTCCAGGCGTGTCCAGAAGTGAAGAAGCGGGTGCGAGCGAGCAGTTGGAGCAGGGGGTGAGTGAACAAAATGACGATGAGAAGGTCGACCACCGTTGTCACGCCGAGTGTGAAGGCGAACCCGCGCACGTTGCCAACCGCTAGGGCGAACAGAACGATTGCGGCCAACAGGTTGACGGCTCCCGAGACGATGATTGTCCGAGACGCCCGTTTCCAGCCTGTTTCGACGGCGGCAATGACCGAACGACCTTCACGCAACTCGTCTCGAACACGTTCGAAATAGACGATGAAGGAGTCGGCCGTAATACCAATCGCAACAATGAGACCTGCGACGCCCGCGAGAGACAGCCGGTACCCGTTGGCCTGCGACAAGTACGTAATCACGACGTACGTCAGAGCCGCCGCGATTCCCAGCGAGCTGATTGTCACGATAGACAATGCGCGGTACTGGAAGATCGCGTAAATCACGACGAGAAGGAGCCCGAATGCTCCGGCAATCAGACCGCTCTCGAGTTGCGCAACACCCAACGTCGGGGTGACCGTGTCGCTTGACTGCACCTCAAACCCGATGGGCAATGCTCCGAATTTCAGTTGATCGGCCAGCGCTTTCGATGAAATTTCCGTGAAGGAACCAGAGATAACAGGTTTTCCGTCGGGAATCGCCGCGAGTGTCCGTGGTGCCGAGATGACCTTGCCGTCGAGCACGATGGCGAACTGATTCTGCGCTCCCTGAAGCGTCGTTAACCTCGACGTCACGTCGGCGAAAGCAACGGTTCCGGCGGCATTGAATGTCAGGTACACACCCCACTCATTCGTCTGCACACCGTTTGCGCCTGGGATGTAGTTCGCCGAGGCGTCCGACACCATCGCTCCGTCGACCTCGACCGGCCCAAGAATGTACTTATACGACTGATCGTCCGCACACACCGTGAGTGTTTGCGTCGGGTCGGCAGTGTTCGCACCGGACGCATCCAACACGTCGCAGGGGGTCGTCAAATAGGCCTGATAGATCTCGGGAGTGACCCAATTCAAGTCGCTGAAGTTGATGGGCTCACCGGCGGGCTCCGCCCACGTAACGGGCGTTTCGGGGGTTCCCAGAGCGCTCAGGTCCGCCTTCGGGTCCGATGCCAACGCCTCAGCAACGTTTGTGGCCACCTGGCTAACGATATCGGCCAGATCCGTGACGAGCACGGGACGGAACTCTAGTTTTGCGGACGAACGAATTCGGTCCAGCGTCGCCTGATCGGGTGTCCCCGGAATCGACACCACAATGTTCGTGCCGCCCTGGGTCGTAACCTCGGCTTCACTGACACCCGTCGCGTCCACGCGCTGACGGATGATGCCAACCGCCTGAACGAGTTCTTCTTCCGACACCGTGGCGCCGACGGCGATCTGTGGATTCAGAATGATCTGCGTTCCACCCTCGAGGTCCAACGCGAGCTTTGGGGTCCACCCGGCCTTGTCGAAAACGACGCCCGACGCAATCAACGCGCCGAATGCCGCAAAAATGACAGCAAGCCAGACGAGCGCACGACGCGCTCGGGAAGAGGTACTCGTTGTCGCCACGGTCTACCGGTGAATTATGTGGTCGCGGGCTTTGTCGCCGCGGGCTTCTTGGCGGCAGGCTTCGCCGCAGCCGCTGTGGCGGCGACGACAGGAGTCGACTTCTCAACAACACTCGTCACGGCCTGACGGTGAATACGAATTTTTGTTCCCGGAGTCGTCTCCAGCAGAATCTCGTTTTCCTCAACGTCGACCGACACAATCGTTCCGAAGATACCGGACGTCGTCATCACATTCGCACCCTTGACAACCTTGGACACGAGAGCTTCCCGGTCCGCTTTCTGCTTGCGAGAATTACGAATCATGAACACAACCATGAGCGCCAAAACGGCGACCATCATCAGGGTAAACGGATCCATGGGCAGTGACCGTCCTTTCGGGACTCTGGGAACATAACGTTCCCATCATAGACCGCTCGGTTGATCCTTTCCGAGCAGTGTCCACGCCGCGGGGGTGGCGACTCGCCCACGTGGAGTTCGGGCGATAAGCCCGACTCGAACGAGGTACGGCTCGACAACCGATTCGAGAGTGTCGCGCTCTTCGCCGACGGCCGAGGCGAGAGTTGCGATTCCGGCAGGGCCGCCACGAAACGAGCCAATCAAGGTGGTCAATACGGCCCGATCGAGTCGATCCAAACCGTGTTCGTCAATGTCAAAAACCGTCAGCGCCGCGTTCACCGCATCGCGCGACCCAGCAGAGTCGTGAACCACCAGGTAGTCGCGGACCCGGCGCAGCAGTCGGTTCGCGATTCGGGGAGTGCCGCGGGAACGTCGCGCAAGTTCATTGACCGCGCTCGAGTCGAGTTCGATCCCCAGCAATCTCGCACTTCGACGAATCACGAATTCGATTTCGCCAACCTCGTAATACTCGAGGTGCGCCGTGTAACCGAAACGATCGCGAAGCGGCGCCGGCAGAAGTCCGGAACGAGTAGTTGCCCCCACCAGGGTGAAAGGCGCGATCTGCAGCGGGACGGTCGTCGCCCCTGGCCCCTTCCCCACCATGATGTCGATGCGAAAATCCTCCATCGCGATGTACAACATCTCTTCGACACCGCGGGGCAACCGGTGGATTTCATCGATGAAAAGGGTCTCTCCCTCGATCAACGATGACAACACCGCTGCGAGATCACCCGTGTGCGTGATCGTCGGTCCGCTGGACATGCGCAGTGGAGAGCCCGACTCATGAGCAACAATCATGGCGAGTGTGGTTTTGCCCAAGCCAGGAGGGCCCGCCAACAAAACGTGGTCAGGAGTTCGGCTTTCCATCTTTGCCGCCGACAACATGACCGACAACTGCGCCCGGACCTTTTCTTGACCGATGAATTCGCTCAGCGAACCGGGCCTTAGCGCTCCCTCGAAAACGGAGTCGGTGTCGACCTCGGTCATGCGTTTCCGCCGAGTGAAGCAAGCGCGATCTTCAGGCGCTCTGCGAGGCTCGCCGTCGGGGCATCCCGGACGACGTCACGAGCGACCTCACGGGCAGCAGCCTGCGCCCAGCCCAACCCCGTCAACGCTTCGGCTAGTGCGCCGGACTCTGAGTTGGAGGCCTGCGGCATCTTTCCCGTGAGAGAGACGATGATGAGCGAGGCGGTCTTCTGTCCGATGCCAGGGACAACGCGGAAACGCGAATCGTCACCAGCGTCGACCGCCTTTGCGATCTCGGAAGCGGGCAGTGTCGACAAGATCGCGAGTGCCGTGCGCGGTCCGACTCCCGTCACCCCCCGCAAGATGGTGAACAGCTGTTTGTCTTCGGCGGTTGCGAAGCCGAACAAGAGCCATTCGTCTTCGCGCGGGATAAGGACGGTGTGAAGAAACGTGTTCTCGCCGACCCGAAGGGTTGCTGCCACCTCTCGAGGAACGGCAAGATGCAGACCGATGCCGTTGGTCTCGATGATGACGTCGCCAACGCCCGTCGACGCCACGATTCCACGCACAGTCGCAAGCATGCTTCCAGCCTACGAGCGCGATGCCTTCACGGCCGCTCGCCACGCGCGTTGGGCGTTGGTTTCGTCCTCGAGGGCGACGTCTCCGCCGCGCCAGGCGTGGCAGATCGCCAACGCCAACGCATCCGCCGCGTCGGCTGGCTTCGGAGGCGAATCGAGTTTCAGAATCGCGGTAACCATTGTCGTCACCTGCTTTTTGTCTGCCCGACCGTACCCCGTGACGGCCGCCTTGACCTCGCTCGGTGTATGCAGAGCGACCGCGAGCCCCCTCTCCGCTGCGAGGAGTAGTGCTATTCCCGCCACTTGCGCGGTTCCCATGACAGACCGAACGTTGTGCTGAGCGAAAACGCGTTCGATTGCGATGACATCTGGGCAAAAAGTGTCGAGGACCAGGTTCAGCCCATCGCGAATTGTCAGAAGTCGTTGCTCTAACGGTGCGTCTGCAGCGCTGCGAATAACCGATACGTCGACGAACGACACCGCGCGCGCTGACGCCGAGTCGATCACCCCAACGCCACAACGGGTGAGCCCGGGGTCAACGCCGAGGATTCGAGACACCTATTCGTCCGCGTCGAGTTCTGTTTGCACGTCAGCGGGAATCGAGAAGTTTGCGAAAACGTTTTGCACGTCATCGAGGTCTTCAAGTCCGTCAATCAGGTGAAAAACCTTGCGTGCGGTCACGGCGTCAACATCGACGGTGAGCGACGGCACGAACTCAGCTTCGGACGAGTCATAATCGAGACCCGCCTCTTGAAGGGCGACACGGGCTGCGACGAGGTTCGCCGTGTCGGTGATGACCTCGAATCCGCCGCCGTGGTCGATCACTTCTTCGGCTCCTGCGTCGAGCACCGCGAGCAGAATGTCGTCCTCGGAAACGCCATCGACTTTCGTGATAGAGATGACGCCCTTGCGCGCGAAATTGTAGGCAACCGAACCGGGATCAGCCATTGTTCCCCCGTTGCGGGCCATCGCCGTCCGAACCTCGGCCGCCGCTCGGTTCTTGTTGTCCGTGAGGCATTCGATGAGGAGGGCAACGCCCGAAGGCCCGTAACCCTCGTACATGATCGTCATGTACTCGATGGATTCGCCCGAAAGACCGGCCCCACGTTTCACGGCTCGATCGATGTTGTCATTGGGCACACTCGCCTTTTTTGCCTTGTACACGGCATCCGCGAGTGTGGGATTTCCGGCGAAATCTGCACCGCCCATCTTGGCGGCTACTTCAATGTTTTTCACGAGCTTGGCAAAGGCCTTCGCGCGCTTGCCGTCGATGACAGCCTTTTTGTGCTTGGTTGTCGCCCATTTGGAGTGTCCGGACATTTTCTTCCCTCGCTATCGTTCGTGACGATGTTACCGCTGTGCGCCGGCGACGACCGCGTCCAACCACCACGCGTGGACACGAGATTCACCGACGAGCTCGGGGTGAAACGAGATTCCGACACAGTTTCCCGAGCG
>CANKTR010000012.1 GCA_947486475.1 Microbacteriaceae bacterium
TCGCGGTGACGTTCTCGAAAGAGCGAATCTTGTTCGGCAAGCCTCTTGCCGCGACGCAAATCACGCAGACCAAGCTCGCCGATTGCTTCCTCGAATTCGAAAAGGGAGTGCTGCTCTCGCACCACATCGGCAAACTCAAGGATTCGGGCACACTGACCCACGACCAGATTTCGGTCGGCAAACTCAACAACGTTCGCGAAGCGGTAGGAATCGTCTCAACGGTTCGGTCGATTCTCGGTGGCGATGGTGTCACCGCGGATTATCCCGTCATGCGCCACATGATGAACCTCGAATCGGTTCGCACCTACGAGGGCACCGACGAGGTTCACGCTCTCGTTGTCGGTCGTGCGCTCACCGGCGAAGAAGCCTTCCGCTAAGCGGGGGTGACCAGCCCCGGGGGGTAGACTCCAGACGTGAACAGAAAACAGGTGTCCCTCGCAGTTGCTCTAATCGGCGCGTTGCTTCTGCCCTTGACGCCAGCCACTGCCGAGACGGTCAGCATCTCTCCGACGAGTGAAATCACGTTCGACAACGAATTTGCGCAATCAATGCGCTTTGACGCACTCGGTCGGGCCTGGATTTGGAACTCTGTGAGAAGCGATACAGTCCCATATCGACTCGCAATTTTCGAGAGGGCGCCGGGAGCCTGGGCGCGAGTCCAGAGGGTCAAAGCAAAGAAATTAATTGTCAACACCCTTCGATTTGATTCGGATGGCAAGGCCTATGCCACCAATTTTCTTAAGAACGAAATCGTTACGTGGCGAGTCACCGATTCGGGCACTGTTCGCAAAGAACAACGCGTCGCCCTCCGCGGTCGTGCCAATCCCCTTGATGCGTTTCCGAACGGGGAAGGTAGCCTTTTTGTCCTTTTCGGCAACCGAATTGACGAATTCGAGTTACCGCTCCGCAGAAAAGAGCGCCCGGTTCGCACGATTTATTCCGCGTCGCCGCTCTACAGCAAATTAGTTGCCCTCGCGGACGGAACCGTTTTCGTGATGTCATTTGCCACCAACGCCCGCATTGAGGTCTTCGACGCGAGTCAATCGGGTGTTGCCGAACCGGCGCGAACGATACTCATTGATGGGACGCTTTCCACTGATAGCAACCCAACCGACATTGCGCTCACCTCCGACGGCGACGTTGCTGTGGTGTATTGGTTAAGCGGGATCGCAATTTTTTCGACTAGCGCAAGCGGGAGTTCGGTCACCCCCGACACCTGGTACCCCATCGAGGCCCCGCTCGACAACCCACAAGGCGTCGACTTCGGACCAAACGGGGTCATGGGAATAGTGGATTATGCCGCTTCCACCGCGGTCAAGGTCTATTTCGAAAACTAATGGCGCTCTCGCACGATCCCCTCTGGCCCCGAGCCGGTGATTGGAGCGCGCCTGACGGTGACGTAGATTTCGGAATGATTGGCGTACCAACGTTTTCGACGTCGATTACGCCCGGTTCGACAAACCTCACACCCGCAGCGGTTCGCGACGTTCTTCCCCGATATTCCGAGGTTTTTCAGTCGGGCGATGACATCCTGACCGCGGCGGAGCTTGTCCGCCACGATTTCGGTGACGTGGTCGACCCCGATGGTGACGAGGCTGGCGCGATTCGCGTGATTGCCGAGGCGGTTGCCCGCACACGGCTTCTGATGGCGATTGGTGGCGACAACGCGCTCACCGTCCCCGTGGCGGTCGCGGGGTGGGGCGATCAGATCGCCACGGCGGGGCTCATCACGGTCGACGCGCACCTTGACGTCCGTGACGGCGTCAGCAACGGTTCGCCCGTTCGGCGACTCATCGAAGATTTTGGGGCCGACCCCGCCCGCGTGGTGCAGATCGCGATTGCCGACTTCGCCAACTCGACCGAATACCTTCGCCGCGTTCGTGACTGGGGAGTTACGGTGATCACTCGCGATGACGTCGCTCGGCGGGGAGTCGACGCTGTGGTGAAAGAAGCACTCGAGATTGCCGGTGCGGCGGGTGGTCCGATTCACGTCGACCTCGACATCGACGCCTGTGACCGTTCGGTTGCGCCGGCCTGCCCAGCCTCTATTCCCGGGGGACTCAGCGCCTTCGAAATGCGCCAATTCGCTCGCGAGTTCGCCCGCGACGACCGAGTCTCGACCATTGACCTTGCCGAGGTCGATGCCGGCGCCGACACCGAGGACGGGCGCACGATTCGCCTCACCGCGCTGTGTGTTCTCGAAGCTCTTGCGGGACTAGCCGAGCGCTAACTCCAGACGCGGCGTACTAGGTTGACACCTGGCCGGTACGCGAGGTGGATGTGGTTGGGAGCGTCGAGTTCGACGACGTGTGCGAGCGATCCCACTGCGAGATTTCCCGCGGTGGCGAGGCCCAGCGATTGGGCACCGCCCGCGGTAGCCGACCACAGCGCTTCGGAGGGAGTCATTCCCATCTCGCGGACGGCGATGGCGATACAGAAAGCCATCGATGTCGTGTACGACGAACCGGGGTTGCAGTTGGTGGCCAGCGCGACGGTGACTCCCGCGTCTATAAATCGGCGAGCGTCGGGATAGGGCTGACGCGTCGAAAAGTCGGACCCTGGCAACAGTGTCAGCACAGCCCCCGACTTATTCAACGCGTGCACGTCGACGTCGGTCACGAACGTTCCGTGGTCGATGCTCGCGACCCCGGATTCAATAGCCATCTGGACGGATGTGGACGGCCCGAGTTGCGCGGCGTGAATGTGCGTCCGCAATCCACGCGCCGCACCCGCTTCGAGGATTCGTTGGGACTGTTCGACCGTAAATGCTCCGTCCTCGCGGAACACATCGATTGCCGTGACAAAAGGCGCGACGGCATCGAGCATCTCGCCGCACACCAGATCGACATAGGCGTCGGCGCGACCAGCGAATTCGGCGGGGACAACATGTGCTCCGAGGAAGGTCACGTGGTCGGTGAACTCGCGGGCGATTCGAGCGAGGCGCTCTTCGTGCTCGACCGTCAACCCGTATCCCGTCTTGATTTCGACGGTCGTCGTTCCCATTGCGCGCATCTCGGCGAGTCGAGCATCGATGAGTTCGCGCAGTTCGTCGTCGGACGCTGCGCGCGTTGCCGCGACCGTCGTCGCAATTCCGCCCGCGGTGTAGGGCTCCCCTGCCATACGGGCGGCGAACTCGAGCGATCGTTCGCCGGCGGACGCGAGATGCGTGTGTGAATCGACAAAACCCGGGATTACCGCTCGTCCTTCGGCGTCGAGGACTTCGGTGCCGCTATTCACGCGCGCCTCGGCATCGGTGTCGAGGCCGACCCAGGTCACCACGCCCTCTGACCATTCGATAGCCGCATCGTTGAGGATTCCGAAACGGTCGCCCCACGCCGGGTCGTTCGTGACGAGTTCGCCGATGTTATGCAGCAGAGTGGTCATGACGTCAGGCTACTCAAATCTCCCACATCGGAACGCGAAGGCCGCGCTCGCGGGCGACTTCTTCGGCTCGTTCGTACCCGGCATCGACGTGACGCATGACACCCGAACCCGGGTCGTTGACCAACACACGCGACACCTTCTCGGCGGCGAGGTCGGTGCCGTCAACGACGAGCACCTGGCCGCTGTGAATCGAGCGACCGATGCCGACCCCTCCACCGTGGTGGAGCGACACCCAGGTCGCGCCGCTCGCGGTGTTCAGTAGCGCGTTCAGCAGCGGCCAGTCGGCGATGGCGTCACTGCCATCGAGCATCGCTTCGGTCTCGCGATAGGGCGACGCAACGGAACCCGAGTCGAGGTGGTCGCGGCCGATGACGATCGGCGCACTGACTTCGCCGTTCTTGACCATCTCGTTGAACCGAAGTCCGGCGAGGTGGCGTTCCTTGTAGCCGAGCCAGCAGATGCGGGCGGGAAGCCCCTCGAAGTGGACTTTCTCTCCAGCCTTGGTAATCCAGCGCTTGAGGTGTTCGTCGTCGGGGAACAGTTCGAGAATCGCTTTGTCGGTCGCCGCGATGTCGGCAGGGTCACCAGACAGGGCCACCCACCGGAACGGACCCTTGCCTTCGGCGAAAAGCGGGCGGATGTAGGCGGGAACGAAACCGGGGAAGTCGAACGCGCGGTCATAGCCGCCCAATTCCGCCTCGCGCCGAATCGAGTTGCCGTAATCGAACACGACGGCACCCTTGTCCTGGAACTCAACCATCGCCTTGACCTGCTTGGCCATGGCCGCACGGGAACGGTCGGTGAAGCCCTCTGGGTCTTTTGCCGCGTCGCCGAGCCAGTCCGCAACCGACTCGCCCTCGGGCAGGTACGACAGTGGGTCGTGGGCGCTCGTTTGGTCGGTCACGATGTCAATGGCGACACCGCGCGCGAGCATCTCGGGGAAAACAGTAGCTGCGTTGCCGACCAGTCCAACCGAGCGGGGGATGCGCTTGTCCTTGGCGTCCAGTGCGCGCTCGATGGCGACGTCGATGTCGTCCGTCATCTCGTCGAGGTATCCGTGGTCGACACGACGCTGCAGGCGTTCCGCGTCGACGTCGACGATGAGGACCGCGCCGTCATTGAGCGTCACGGCGAGAGGCTGCGCTCCACCCATTCCGCCGCAACCGCCCGTCAGTGTCAGCGTGCCGGCGAGCGTTCCGTTGAACTTCTCGCGCGCGACCGCTCCGAACGTCTCGTACGTCCCCTGCAGGATTCCCTGCGTGCCGATGTAGATCCACGACCCGGCCGTCATCTGGCCGTACATCGTGAGACCCTCCGCCTCGAGTTTTCTGAACTCGGGCCAGTTCGCCCAGTCCCCGACGAGGTTCGAGTTCGCAATCAGAACGCGCGGTGCCCACTCGTGCGTCGTGAAAATCCCGACGGGCTTTCCCGACTGCACCAAGAGCGTTTCGTTTGACTCGAGCGTGTCGAGGGCGTGAACGATAGCGTCGAACGCAAGCCAGTTACGCGCAGCACGACCCGTTCCGCCATAGACAACCAAGTCGTCGGGACGCTCGGCCACATCGGGATCCAGGTTGTTCATGAGCATCCGCTTGGCGGCCTCGGTGGACCAGTGCTTGGCGGTGATGGTGCTGCCACGCGCGGCGCGAACAACGCGCGGCTCGTGTCCGGGGACTGATCCGCCAACGGGAATGATGCTCATGGTTGTGTCCTTTAGTCGAGTGTGCCCGTGGTTTTTTCCGCTGTCGCAAGAATCTGGCCCGATTGGACCAATGCGACAACGGCATCAATTTCGGGAGAGAGGAATCGGTCGGGGCCTGGGCCTCCGGATGCCGCGTTGACGAGGTCGATGATGGGCGCCGTCGCTGCGGATGCTTGTGCGTCCCGCAACGCTGCTCCGCGGGAAGCAGTGAGGATCTCGATAGCGAGAACGCGGGACAACCCGTCGATCGCGCGACCGAGCTTGCGGCCCGCCGCCCACCCCATCGACACGTGGTCTTCCTGCATTGCGGATGACGGAATCGAGTCGACCGAGGCGGGCATCGCCAGCCGCTTGAGTTCGCTCACGATTCCGGCCGCGGTGTACTGGGCAATCATCAACCCGCTATCGACACCGGCTTCGTGCGCGAGAAACGGGGGAAGCCCAGCGCTCCTCGTCTGGTCGAGAAACCGGTCCGTTCGGCGTTCGCTCATCGACGCAACGTCGGCGATGGCAATGGCGAGAAAATCGAGGACATAGCCGACGGGTGCGCCGTGGAAATTTCCGTTCGATTCGACCCGGTAGTCGAGGGTGACAACAGGGTTGTCAATCGCGGACGCCAATTCGAGGCGGGCCACGCGCTCGGCGTGGTCAACGGTGTCGCGGGCTGCGCCGTGAACCTGCGGCGCACATCGAATCGAATACGCGTCTTGAACGCGGGTATCGTCGGGCCCAGCGTGGCTGGCGACGAGCGGGCTCCCGTCCAGCAGCGCACGAACGTTACGTGCTGACGCTCGTTGACCGGGGTGCGGACGCAGTGTCATCAGGTCATCGGCGAACACCTTGTCGGTCGCGAGAAGCCCCTCGACCGAGATCGACAGTGCGATATCGGCGACACGCAGCAGGTGACGAATGTCCTCAATCGCCAACACGAGCATCGCGGTCATGCCGTCGGTTCCGTTGATGAGGGCGAGACCCTCTTTCTCACGAAGTTCGACGGGGGTGATTCCAGCAGCGGCGAGGGCCTCAGCAGAGTCGAGCGCATCACCCGCGCGGTTTCGAACCCGGCCCTCGCCCATCAGGACGAGAGCGCAGTGAGCGAGCGGGGCGAGGTCACCAGAGCAACCGAGCGATCCGTACTCGTAGACGATGGGCGTGAGTCCGGCGTTCAGCACGGCGGCGTACGTTTCGACCACGACGGGGCGAACTCCCGTCCGGCCGGTCATGAGCGTCGATAGACGTTGCGCCATCAGCCCGCGGATGACTTCGGTCTCGATTTCTGGGCCGGTCCCGGCAGCGTGCGAACGGATGAGCGAACACTGCAGTTGAGCCCGTTGGTCCTCCGGGATGAAGGTGGTTGCAAGCGCGCCGAAACCGGTCGAAATGCCGTAGTGCGGGTCAGGGTCGTTCGCCAGCGCTTCGATTGCCGTTCGGGTTGCGGCAACGGCGTTGACGGCAGCGACGTCGAGTTCGACGGTGTCGCCGCGGCGCGCAATGCCAATGAGCTCGCTGTCGGTGAGCGGACCGATTCCTATAACGACGACCATGTCTCGATTACACACCCCGCGCACGCGCCTGTCATTGGGTCGAGGCGCTATTCTGTCTGGTATGTCAGACAAAGTGCAGGTACCCGCGGCGGATGGCGCGCTGCGGATTCTCAGTTTTCTCGCTCGTCAGCGCGGGAGCGTCCCGGCCGCGACCATCGCCACGGCACTCGAATTACCGCGATCGACGACCTACCACCTGCTCACCACGCTTCTCGATCACGGGTATGTCGTCAACGGCGATCGTCGTTGGGCGCTGGGGGTCGCGACTCACGACCTCGGGACCGGCTATTTGCGGCAACAGCCGCTCGCACTGGTCGGTCGCAACCTGATCACACGATTGGCGGAATCTGTCGGAGAGAACGCGCACCTCGCGGTTTTGCACGGTCGTGACGTTGTGTACGTCGTCGAAGGTCGCGCACCCGACCGGCCGTCGCTCATCACCGACGTCGGCGTTCGACTTCCCGCGCACCTCACGGCCAGTGGTCGCTCGATGCTTGCGGCAATGTCCCGCGAACAAGTCCTCGCTCTGTATCCCAACGACGAATCGTTGACCAGCCGAGGAGACGCGTCACTGACCAGGCGGGGACTGCGCGAAGTGCTGCGATTGGCGCGCGAACGCGGCTTCGCGACCGAGCACGGTGAAATCACCGCCGGTTTTGAGTCGGTGGCTGTGCCCGTGCTTGATCGAGTCGGTTGGCCACTCGCATCCATCGCTCTGACGTTCCCCGAGGGAACCGTCGGCGTCGAACAACTCGCCCGCGAGGCACAGGCGACGGCCATCGAAATTTCGCGTCGACTTCGCGTCTAGTCGCGGTGATGGGAAGATAGGGGTATGGATTCTCTTTCGCGTCACGAAGACTACGGCCAGGCTGCATTGAGCGAGACCGACATGGTCGGCGACCCGCTCGCCCAACTCGGCGCGTGGCTCGTCGATGCGGAAACGGCCGAAATCTATGAGCCCAACGCGTTCGTTCTCGGCACAATCGATTCCACTGGGCGACCGACTGCCCGAACGGTTCTGCTCAAAGGTCTCGATTCGGGGCTCTTGTTCGCAACCAACTATCTGTCGCGCAAGGGTGACGCAATCGGTGGGGGGTCGGATGTCACCGCCGTCTTCGGCTGGTATTCGATGTACCGCCAGGTCATTATCGAAGGTCGCGCCGAGCGCGTCTCGGTCGCCGATTCGGATGACTATTTCGATTCGCGCCCGCGCGGATCACAGCTCGCCGCGTGGGCGAGCGAACAATCCCGTCCCATCGCGTCTCGTGATGCCCTCGATCAGCAGTACGAGGACACCGACCAGCGATTCGCGAATGACGATGTCGTGCCGCGACCCGAACACTGGGGTGGCTATCGAATCGTTCCCACCCGCATGGAATTTTGGAAAGGTCGCTCGAACCGCATGCACGACCGAATTGCGTTTGAGCGCGCCGGCGACGACTGGAACGTCACCCGACTGCAGCCCTAGGGAATAACTTCACCGCGACACAACTGGGAACAGATATGACGACAAACATCGACGACATCACATTCGGGCTCGACACCTTCGGCGATATGACGCACAAGGACGACGGAACCCCCGAAACCGCGGGACAGGTTCTGCGTAATCTCGTCGAACAAGCCGTCCTTGCCGATTCCTTGGGCATTCACGCGATTCACATCGGCGAACATCATCGAGACGACTTCGCCGTGAGTGCCCCCGACACGGTACTCGCGGGGATTGCCACGCGCACGTCCTCCATCATCCTTGGAACGGGCGTGACGGTCCTGTCGAGCGAGGACCCGGTAAGGGTCTATCAGCGATTTGCCATCATCGATGCGCTGTCGAACGGTCGCGCCGAGATCACCGCGGGCCGAGGCTCGTTCACGGAATCGTTTCCGCTGTTTGGGTTTGAGCTCAATGACTACCACGCGCTGTTCGAGGAGAAACTCGAACTCCTCGTTCAGCTCCTCGCCGAAAAGCCCGTCACCTGGTCGGGGACGACCCGTGCGTCTCTGTCACACCACGAGGTCTACCCGAAAACGGAAAAGGGTCGAATCGGGTTGCGCGTCGGTGTCGGCGGTAGCCCCGATTCCGTTGTCCGCGCCGCTCGTTTGGGCATCCCGCTGGCACTCGCCATCATCGGAGGCGACCCGGCGCGATTCGCCCCGTTCTCGAAGTTGTACCGTGATCAATTGCAAGCGTTCGGTCGGGACGACTTGCCGGTCGCAATCCACTCACCAGGGCACATCGCAGAGACCGACGAACATGCTGCCGAAGAATTGTGGCCTCACTACGTGGCGTCGTTCGGTCGAATCGGCCGAGAACGAGGCTGGGGGCCGATTACGAAGGAACACTTCATGGGTGAGGTCACCCATGGTTCGGTTTATGCCGGGTCACCCGAGACCGTCGCGAAAAAAATCGCACACGCGCTGTCGTCTGTCGGCGCCCAACAGTTCGACCTCAAGTATTCCAACGGACCGATGCCGCACTCGCAGCTCATGTCGTCGATCGAGTTGTACGGAAATCAAGTCATCCCTCTGGTTCGCGAGATTCTGGCGGGAGTCCCAGCGCGTTAGCGGTGGCGAAGGGTCCCGCCGAGTAGTCCTGCGTCAAAGAAATTCTCTGCGAGTTCAGCGCCGTCGTGACCGTACACCCAGGGGAGCCCAGGGACGGGGTCGGGGTGCGTGGTCGGAGCACCCGCGAGTACGGCCTCTGGGCGAGAGAGTCGTCGAATTCCGACACCAAGGACGTGGTCGGGGTGTCGGCGGGCAAAATCGCCATAGGTCGTCTCGTCGTGCTGTCCGTCATCGCCGATGAGAATCCATTTGATGTTGGGGAACTCGGCCACGAGACGATCAAGGCTGTTGACTTTGTGCTCGCGGCCGCTTCGGAAGATTCGGTCAGGTGTCGCTCCCCAGTCGGTCAACAAGAGAGGCCCGCGGGGGTACATGTGACGAGACAAAAAGCGTTCGAGGGTCGGGGCGACGTTCCACGGTCCGGTCGACAAATACATGATGGGCGCCCCCGCGTAATAGGCGCCCAATTTATTGAGGAATACGGCCATACCCGGCACGGGGCGACGGGCGTGCTCGTCCAGGACGAACGTGTTCCACGCCGCCAGCAGAAGGCGCGGGAGTGCTGTCACCATCACCGTGTCATCGATGTCGCACACGACACCGACGGTCGTTGGGTCGTCGACGACCGTCACGTCACTGGTGGCCCAGCCGTTCCCCTTAGTGACGCGCATCAGCACCGTGTGGAGCCCGACGGGCAGGTTCACTGGCAAGCTCGCGTCGATCACGCCGCCACGGTCGCTCTTCACCTTGAACTTGTGGCTACCGATTTTGACGGTCACCTTCGTGTGCGCAACCGGCACTCCCGTGAACGCCCGCCAACCGCGGACGTACTTTCGAACCTTCCGAGTGCGCGGGTCAGGGTTGATATAGAGAACCCGGGCGAGGATGCGAACTGACGTGGCTGTCCCGTATCCGCGGAATGCGACAACGGTGGGAAGTTGGCCGGAGTCACGAGCCGACCGCGCTCGAAAGGCGGTATAGGCGTCTTCGATACGCGCCGCGACGTGCATTTTGGCGGGGGGAGACGAGTCGGCTGGCATTAGTCACAACCCTATCGCCTCTGTCTAAATGGATGATTGCTCACCAAGTTGCTCTTTCGAAAAGAAGATTCATACACTAGTGCGATACCTTTGACTCTGCAGGTTTTATTCTTTGACGATTTGACCTGAGCATTTACTAACGAGGAAAAAATTGCCAATCCAACACATCCCAGCCAGCGAAGAATTATTCAAATCTGGACTCCTGATTAACACTCCGGTCCAGGCCCGAAGCAACGCGCGCGTCGCCGCACTGTTGGACGCGGCCGCCAAGGTTGTCCATCACAAAGGTTACGAAGAATTGACCACGGCAAATGTTGCCGAGGCGGCGGGCGCCTCGATTGGAACCGTGTACCGATACTTCGAGGACCGCGTCAAGGTTCTGGAAGCTCTCGCGATTCGCAACCTCGAACGTGCCGACCGTCGTTTCCGCGACGCAATCCAACAGATTGACGGTTCCGACGCGAATGACGCGATCACCGTGATGTTCGAGATGTACCTCGACATGTTTCGAACGGAACCCGGTTTCCGTTCGCTCCGACTGGGGGATGTCCTCGACATCCGCCCGCGCACTCGCGAGCCGCGCCTCACCACCGCCGCCCGCACGATGACGGAAGTACTCAGCGTCCGCTTCGGCTTCTCGAATGATGCCGCCACCGTTCTGGAACTCGAGAAAGCCCTCGTAGCGGTCGACGCCCATCTTGCTCGCGCCTTTTACAACAATGATCGCGGTGACGCTGTCTTCATCGATGCGGCACGGGCATCGGTTGTCTTCCTCCCGAGCCTCGCGAACTAGTCGTCGGGGTGTTTTGTGTAACGCTCCAGTGATTTTTTCACCAAAGCCATGATGGCGATGAAGAGAACAATAATCCCTGCAAATATGTAGCCGGCGAAGTGCAGGCTCTGGCTCAGTTGTTCATACGTCAGCGCGGCGGTGCGCCCCACCGTGACATAGGCGATCGCCCAGAGCGTGCACGCTGGCGCCGTCCACAGGATGAACCGGCGGTAGTCCATGCCGGTGATTCCGGCGGTCAACGGAACAATGCTGTGCAGGACCGGCAAGAACCGCGAGATGAAAATCGCCCACCCTCCTCGGTGCTCGAGAAAACGTTCGGCGGTTTTCCAGTTTTTAGGGCCAATCCATTTGCCGACCTTCGATCGTTGAATGGCGGGGCCGAAGGCACGCCCGAGAGCAAAACCAATACTTTCCCCCATTAACGCGCCGACAATTATGACAACGATTAACGAGATGTATTCCTCGGTTGACGACACACCGGTTGCAGCGACGAGAACGACGGTGTCGCCCGGAATCACGAGTCCGACGAGGACACTCGTTTCGAGCATGATGGCAAGCCCAGCAAGGCCGACGCGGAGGACCGGGTCAACGGAACCGACTCCGCTGAGAAACCAATCGAGGAATGCGTTCATGAGTGCGAGCGTACCTCGTCTGGGTTCAGAGCCTGCCGTCGAGTCACGTACTGCTGGCGCCAGTAATCGACTCGACCCGGCTCGACGTGCACGGCCGGTCCGTCTCGCCAGTCGGTGACGACCCGAATTCCGTGCAGGGCCGACAGAGTCCACACTTCGGCTCCGTCGAGGTCCTCCGGTCGGACTCGCGCCGACGCGACAGGCGCGCCAATGAACGCCGCGTGGTCGCGGATG
Source organism: Microbacteriaceae bacterium (assembly GCA_947486475.1). Next base: position 11,889 of record CANKTR010000012.1, read on the forward strand.
GTTCGTTCGGTCACACTGGGGAGGTGCGGGATCCCGGAATCGACGACGTGGAGGGCGTCGTTCTGCCACCACACAACCGACGACCAGGCCCCTTCAGCAATGAATCCGTCGTCGAGAATGACGGCCTCGCCGATATCGAGTTCCCTGCGAAGTGCTCCGAGCGCGGCGAGATCGGGGCCCTTGACGCTCGGCTGGGTTCGGGGGTCACGAGGGGCGGTCGCGAGCGTGACCTCGGTGAGCGCATCGGGAGCCTCACGAAGGTGGAATCGCAGCAGCGCGCCATCGCCATAATCGATCGCCTCAAGGTGCGGGAACCATCGTCCCTCGGCGGGAATCATGGCGATGGCGTCGGCAGCGAATGCTCGAGCGTCCAGGGCGGGGTCGACCCCGGCAAGCGACGCCCCGAATCGTTCGATGTGCCTCTCCAACGAAACGGCACATCCGTCGACGACGAGCCATGAATCGGCAACCCGGACCAAACCCGCGTGAGGGTCGCACCATTCCTCTTCGACGACGGAACCATCCACCCATCGGAAAACGCGCGCCTCGACCATAGAGTAAAGGCTATGACAGAGAGTTACGTTCGGCACGTCATTGCCGCACTCGTTGACCCGGTCGTAATCTTTCGGGCGCTCATCGCCGATCGCGATGGGGGTTTCTGGCTCGACGATTCGCTGGCGGAAACCGTGTCCTATCTGGGCGTCGGCACCCGCATCGAGACGTCCGATGCCTTCTCTGGTTTCGAGACGAGTGGCGACTTTCCCGTGTCGCGCGTCGGCTGGATCGGATACGGTGCCCGCGCCGAGTCGCTCGGCGTCGAAGTCGGGATCGAGCCACAGCCGCGCTCGACAATGCTGTCCGTTCGACTCGCGGTCGAGGTCGACCACCGCGAGAACGAAGTGTCGGTGATTGGGCTGCGGCGCGACGCCGAGTTCGAGGACCTGGTGTCCGCCATCGAGGCACTGGGCGGCCAGGTCGCTCCAACACCACTGCGTCCCCCCACCCGCACGGCGATCTGGCGCGACGACCCGGTGACCTATGCGGGGTACATCGCCGAGTGCCTCACGCACATCCGAAACGGTGACGCCTATCAGTTGTGCCTGACAACGGGAATCGACGTCTATGGCGAGGTGGACGTGGTCGAGACGTACTGTGCGCTTCGAACGGCGGCCCCCACCCGAAACGCCGCGTACCTGCGAATCGGGGGAATCAGCCTGCTCAGCGCGTCGCCCGAGTCATACTTCACGGTTCGCGGTCGACACGCAACGACGAGCCCTATCAAGGGCACACGCCCGCGCAGTATGGACCCGGCAGAGGACTACCTCCTGAAGCGCGAGCTGGAAACGTCGGAGAAAGAACGTGCCGAGAACCTCATGATTGTTGATTTATGTCGCAACGACCTGTCCCAAGTGTGCGCACCGGGGTCGGTCACGGTTAGTTCGCTGCACCGCGTCGAGACCTATTCGACCGTTCACCAACTCGTCAGCACCGTCACCGGCGAATTGTTGCCCGAGTGTGGTGCGGCCGACGCTGCGCGGGCCCTATTCCCCGCGGGGTCGATGACTGGCGCGCCAAAACGCAGCGCCGTCCAAATTCTGGAGCGACTGGAGTCTGCCGAACGCGGAATGTACGCCGGCGCGTTCGGTTATGCCGGCGCGGGAAGCCTGACGCTCGCGATGACCATTCGGTCGATTGTCGTCGACGACCGCGGTGCTCACATCGGAGTTGGGGGTGGAATCACGTCGGGATCGGTCCCCGACCAGGAAATCGCCGAGGTTGGTGTGAAGGCCGCCGCGATGCTCGGTGTTCTCGGTGCCGCACCGAACCCGTACCTGTACACGGAATAGAATTGGGAACGCGCGTGTGCGCGCTGTGAAAGGGTTCCGTGGACGAGAACGAATACGATTTCCGCCGGATGGAAGCGAAGTGGGCTCCCGTGTGGGAGGCCGAACGACCCTTTGACGTGCCCGACACAGACGACTCTCGCCCGCACAAGTACATCTTGGACATGTTCCCGTATCCGTCGGGCGACCTGCACATGGGCCACGCCGAGGTCTACGCGCTCGGCGACGTCCTCGCGCGATATTGGCGTCTTCGGGGGTATCAGGTTCTGCATCCCATCGGGTGGGATTCCTTTGGACTTCCCGCCGAAAACGCGGCCATTAGGCGCGGCGTGAATCCGCGCGACTGGACGTACGAGAACATTGCCCAGCAACGCGCCTCGATGAAGCGGTACGCGGCGTCCTTTGATTGGTCGCGGGTGTTACACACCTCGGACCCCGAGTATTACAAGTGGAACCAGTGGCTGTTCCTCGAGCTGTACAAAAAAGGTTTGGCGTATCGCAAGGATTCCTGGGTCAACTGGGATCCGGTTGACCAGACGGTCCTCGCAAACGAGCAGGTTTTGCCCGACGGCACGAGCGAACGCAGCGGTGCGACAGTCGTCAAGAAAAAGCTCACGCAGTGGTACTTCCGCATCACGGATTACGCCGATCGGCTCCTCGGTGACCTGGACCGCCTCGAAGGCGCGTGGCCGGCCAAGGTCCTCACGATGCAGCGTAACTGGATCGGACGATCACGCGGTGCCGAGGTCGTGTTTGCCGTTGAGGGCATTGACCGCACTATTCCGGTCTTCACGACCCGTCCCGACACACTGTACGGAGCGACGTTCATGGTCGTCGCACCCGATTCCGATCTGGCGAGTGAACTCGTCGCCGAGACCGAACCTGGCCTACGAATGGCCTTCGTGGCCTATCTCGAAGAAGTCCAAAAGAAGACCGAGATTGAACGCCAGGACGCAACCCGCGATAAGACGGGCGTGTTCCTCGGCCGCTACGCAATCAACCCGGTGAACGGCGAGCGGGTGCCGATTTGGTCGGCTGATTATGTCCTCGCGGATTACGGGTCGGGAGCCATCATGGCTGTTCCCGCGCACGACCAGCGCGACCTCGATTTTGCTCTCAAGTACGAACTGCCCGTTCGGGTCGTTGTGGATGTCCCGTCGGATGAGCCCAACGACCCCGAGGTCACCCTCGTCGCGACAACGGGCGACGGGCCGCACATCAATTCGGGTCCGCTCGACGGACTGCGCAAGGCCGACGCGATCGCAGCAATGGTCGACGTGCTCGAAAAGAACGGAACGGGTAAAGGCGCTACTACCTACCGGCTCCGGGATTGGTTGATTTCTCGTCAGCGCTATTGGGGCACCCCGATTCCGATCATTCACGGAGCTGACGGCGAGGAAATCCCTGTTCCCGCAGACCAACTCCCGGTTGTGCTGCCGGCGACTGAGGGTTTGGACCTGCGTCCGAAAGGTTCGTCACCCCTCGGTGCCGCCGAGGGCTGGGTCAACGTTGCCGACCCGCGAGACGGAAGTCCGGCGAAACGTGACGCCGACACAATGGACACGTTCGTGGATTCGTCGTGGTACTTTTTGCGCTTCCTGTCGCCTCGAGACGACACCAGGGCGTTCGACGTCGACGCGGTGAAGAAGTGGGCACCCGTCGATCAGTACGTGGGCGGTGTCGAGCACGCGATTTTGCACCTGCTCTACGCGCGCTTCATCACCAAGGTTCTGTTCGACCTGGGTTACCTCGATTTCGACGAGCCCTTCACTGCGTTGTTGAATCAGGGCATGGTCATCCTCGATGGCGCCAAGATGTCCAAGTCGAAGGGCAACATCGTGTTCTTCGGCGAAGAACTCGACAACTTCGGTGTGGACGCGGTGCGTGTCACGATGGCCTTCGCTGGACCGCCCGAGGACGACATCGACTGGGCGGACGTGTCGGTAACGGGTTCGCACAAGTTCATCGCGCGCGCCTGGCGCATGGCACACGACGTCACGAGTGAAATCGGCGTCGAGTCGTCAACCGGAGTGGCCGGACTTCGACGCGTCACGCACAAATTCCTTGCGGATGTCGGGGGACTGGTCGAGAGTTACAAATTCAACGTCGTCATTGCTCGACTCATGGACCTCGTCAATCACGTCCGCAAGGAAATTGACACGGGAGTCGGGCCCGCCGACCCCGCTGTGCGCGAAGCGGCCGAGGTCGTCTCGTTGGGGTTGTCGATGTTCGCGCCGCACGCCGCAGAGGACATGTGGTCGTTGCTCGGTCACGAACCGTTCGTTGGGCTTCAGCAATTCCCCGCCGCGGATGCGACCCTGCTGGTCGAGGACACGGTTGTCGCTGTTGTGCAAATCAACGGCAAGGTCAAGGATCGGCTCGATGTTTCGCCCGACATTTCTGAGTCGGAACTGTCCGAGCGGGCGCTGGCGGCGGTCGCAGGCGCCCTGGCGGGAAAGACGATTCGAACGACCATCGTTCGACCCCCGAAACTCGTCAACATCGTCGTCGTTGACTAGGTTTTCCACACCCGTCAGTCGGAAACCTCGGGATTCGGGCGGAGCGAATAGCGTGACGCCATGGTCGAATGGTTTGTCAAGGCGGTTCCCGCAAACCCGACGTCACGCCGCAGGTTGCTTGTGTCGGCTGGCGCGGGTGTTGCCGCCGTCGCCGTTATCGGTTCACTCTGGTCCAATTCGACGAGTGGCTCTGGCGAGGTAGCGGTTGACGCCAGCGCCGATGCGGTGGTCAACAGTCAACCCAGTGCCACCCTGATTGTGCAGGTCGTGGGTGCGGTCGTCGAACCCGGCGTGTACGAGGTGCCCATGGACTCAAGGGTTTTGGATGCCGTCGCCTTGGCGGGAGGGTTGGCGGCGAACGCTGACCCGGCGTCCCTCAACCTCGCGCGTGTCGTTCAGGATGGGGAACAAATCATCGTCGGCGCGGCGGGTGACGCCCGCTCGCGCCGCGCGGCAAGTTCCCTCTCCAACAAAGTGAACATCAACACGGCGACGGCCGAAGACTTCGACACACTTCCTCGGATCGGGGAGACCCTTGCGGAACGAATCATCGCCTACCGCGACGAACACGGACCGTTCGCGGGAATCGAATCGCTGTTAGAGGTTCCGGGAATTGGCGATCTCACCTTGGCGGGAATGCGCGACAAACTCACCCTGTGATCCAGCGAATTCCGGTTCTTGCCTTTCCGGCGGCGGTGGCGTGGATTCTTGCGTGGTGGTTAACCAAGGCGGAGGGCTATCGACGGGATGTCGACCAACTTTTCCCGTGGGTTGAGGAGCTCCACGAGGATTTTCGACTTCGCGCGGAGCGGTGGCCGGGTGACGCCGGAGCCCTCGTCCCTGGATTGGTGCTAGGAAACACCGATTCTGTTCCCGAGTCGTTGTCCGAGGCGATGCAGGTCACCTCATTGACGCACCTCATGGCGGTCAGCGGTTCGAATTGTGCCATCGTCGTCGGACTCGCTTTCGGGATAGCGGCGCTGTGCCGAGCCCCCCTCTGGGGGCGGGTGGCGGCGAGCGCGGTCGCTCTCGCATGTTTCGTCGTTGTGGTCGGTCCCGACCCGAGCGTCATTCGATCCTCCATCATGGCGGCGATCGGACTCGCGACACTTCTCTGGGGGCGGCCGGTGGCGGGCGCCACCGCGCTCTGCGTTGCGATTCTCATCGCACTGATGTTCGACCCAACGCTCGCCCATTCGATCGGCTTCGCTCTGTCAGTTTCGGCAACGTTGGGATTGTTGGTGCTCGCGAGACCGTTGACGACGCGCTTAAGCAAGTGGATGCCAACCCCCGTCGCAATCGGGGTGGCGATTCCGTTGAGCGCCGCCATCGCCTGCCAGCCCATCATCTTGGGTTTTTCGCCGTACATCCCCGTTTACGGGATCGTGGCCAACATTCTCGCCGAGCCCCTGGTTCCGATCGCGACCGTCTGCGGATTGTTGTCTATTATTTTGTCCCCGATACCGTTCGTGTCAGATGGACTACTCGCGATTGCGACGGCCATGGCGAGTCTGATCGCGACCATTGCCCGAACAGGCGCGGTGCTTCCTGCCGCTCGACTACCGTGGCCCCCCGGAATGTGGGGAGTTGCGCTCTCGGCACTCGTGTCCCTCGGCATCGTGGCTGCGGTCTTCGAACGTTGGCGCACCGTCGGGGCTCTCGTCGCGGTGGTGGCGGCCACAATTGGACTCGCGTCAACGGTCGGCGCGAGCCGTGTCGCCTGGGCGAGCGCGCCGCAGGAATGGTCATGGGCGCAGTGTGATGTGGGCCAGGGTGATGCCGTTCTGGTTCGGGACGCCGGGGTGGTTGCGCTCATCGACACCGGGCGAACCGAACCGCCCCTGCGAGAATGCCTGGCGGCACTGGGCGTCACCGACATCGACATCCTTGTGCTCACACATTTCGATGTTGATCACGCGGGGGGATATGGCGCAGTAGTCGGCCGCGTCGGAACCGTTCTTCACGGACCACCCGACGGTGACGCGGACATCGCAATCATCGAGCGACTCCGCTCAGGTGGCGCCCGGATCGTCTCCGCCGAACGCGGACTCACCGGGGGAATGGGTCGACTGCACTGGCGGGTGTTGTGGCCGAGCGACGGCGATCCGCGAGAGTTGGGAAATCCCTCGAGCGTCACCCTTATTTTCGAACGGACCGACGAGTGCAACGCGACGTGCGTGACAGGGATTGCCCTCGGAGATTTACCGCGAGCGGAACAAACAATAATGCGACTCGCTGGCGGCCTGGTGCCGGTCGACGTCGTCAAAGTCAGCCACCACGGCTCGAGAGACCAAGACCCCGAACTGTATCGCCGCGTCCGAGCCCCCGTCGCGTTGATAGGGGTCGGCGCCGACAACGAGTACGGGCATCCGACGGCCGAGACCCTGGATGTGCTCGCCGGCGTCGGGTCGACCGTCGCGCGAAGCGACCTCAACGGAATCGTCCTCGTGTGGCGAACGTCGAACGGCGAGTTGCGGGTGTGGCGCGAACGCGCGACCGAGCCCCGATTTACACTGAATACGGAGGAATAATGTCGAAAACCGAGGTTGTGCCGTGGCACGGGATGCGCGAAGCGCCCATCGTGCTCGTCACGGGTTCTGAGTCCTACCTCGCCGAGCGGGTTTTTCGCGAGTTGCGCGACCGCGTTCGAATCGCTCAACCTGAACTCGAGGTCACCGATTTGGACGCGGCCAACTATGCGGTCGGAACTCTTCTCGATGTTGCGAGTCCCTCGTTGTTCGGCGAACCCCGAATGATTCGCATCGCGAACGGCGAATCGGGCGGGGACGACTTCGTCGCCGATATGCAGTCTTATCTCGAGGTCATCGCCGACGACGTCATCGTCATCGTGCGCCACGGTGGTGGCAACCGTGGCAAGAAATTGCTCGACACGCTCCGCGCCCATCCGACAACCCTCGAGGTCGAATGCGCCGAGTTGAAGAGAGAATCGGACCGGGTCCAGTTCGCCTCCGCTGAGTTCAATCGCCTCGGGGCGAAGGTTGACCGTGCGGCCGTCGGAGCCCTCGCCGAGGCATTCGCGGGGGATCTGGCCGAACTTGCCGCAGCGTGTGACCAAATAGCGCGCGACGCTCTGGGGAAGCCCATCACGAAGGAATTTGTCGATACCTACTACGAGGGTCGCGAAGAGGTGACGTCCTTTGCGGTGGCAGACATGGCAATCGATGGCAACCGGGCCGAAGCACTTCGGCTACTGCGTCACGCTATCCAATCCGGTGTCGACCCCGTGCCTTTGATTGCGGCGTTCGCGGCCAA
>CANKTR010000013.1 GCA_947486475.1 Microbacteriaceae bacterium
CGCCGATGGTACTGCAGGGGGGACCCTGTGGGAGAGTAGGACACCGCCGGACTTAATTTACGAATGGCCACCCTCTCGGGGGTGGTCATTCGTCATTATTAAGGAGTATCGATCATGAGCGACGAGCGCGACGAGAAAAACGACCCGAAAGACGGTCGTGATCGTCGACCGCGCCGTGATGACTCCAGCAGCAGGCCCAACTCGGGACGCCCTTCAACGGGCAAACCGAGTTCGGGCCGTTTTGGCGCGCCCAAAAACGGAAGCGATCGCCCGCGCGCGGAGCGACCGGCGCGCGACGGTGAGCGCAAACCGTTCAGTCGCGATGCGAAACCGGGTGAGCGCAAACCGTTCAGTCGGGACGCGAAACCGGGTGAGCGTAAATCCTTCAATCGGGACGCGAAACCGGGTGAGCGCAAGCCCTTTAGTCGCGACGGCAAACCCGGCGAGCGTAAACCTTACAGTCGTGATGGGAAACCAGGCGGGAATCGCCCGGAACCGCGCGAAGAGGAATTCCCGCGCTTTCGCCCGAGCGAAGAACAGCGCCGGGCGACTCGCGAACTCGAGCCGGAAATCGAGAATCGATTTGCGGGAAAAGAACTGGATCGCGCCGTGTTGCGCGACTTGTCGACGCTCAGCGAAGACAACGCGATGGTGGTCGGCCGGCACCTTGAAGCCGCCGCGTTCTATGCGGAAGTCGATCCGGCGCGCGCCCTTCAGCATGCCATTGCCGCCAAAAACCGAGCATCCCGGCTTGCTGTTGTCCGCGAGACGGTCGGCATCATGGCGTATGTCAACGAGGATTTTGCTCTCGCACTAGCGGAACTGCGCACGGCTCATCGCATCTCTGGCTCGAACGACCAGGTCGCGCTCGTCATTGACTGTTTGCGCGGGCTCGGTCGTGCGAATGAGGGATTGAAGATCGCGCGGGAACTTGACCGCACGTCGTTGCCGCGCGAAGCGCAGGTGGATCTCGCGATCGTCCTGTCGGGCATTCGGCTCGACCGCGACGAGCCTGATCGTGCCTATGCCGAACTTCAGATTCCGCAACTCGACCCGACGAACGCAACGCCCGAGTGCATTGCGCTGTTCGACGCGAACGCGGAGGTCCTCGAAGAAATGGGCCGCAACGCCGAAGCGGCACAATGGCGACGATACGCGCGCCTGACCGAGGACCACTTCGCGCCGGATGAAACAATCGAGTTCCACACCGAGTATTTGGAAACGCCGACCGATGTGACAGACGGCCCGGACTATGAGTCGCCCGGGGCGGACGAATGACGCCGCTGGACGGAACGGACGTCGTCCTCGCGGACCTCGATGGCGTCGTCTACGCGGGCGAGAACGCAATCCCCTTTGCGGTGGACGCGCTCAATGCGGTCGCGAAAAATCAACGGGTCGGATTCGTCACCAACAACGCATCACGAACCACCGACCAGGTTTCCGCACAGCTTCGAGCGTTGGGTATCGAGTGCAGCCCGTCCGATATCGTGTCGTCACCGCAAGCCGCCGTCACCATCCTGAAGACACTCGTGCCCGCTCGGTCGACGATCCTGGTGATCGGCGGCGAGGGGCTCATCGTTGAGGTCCAGGCGGCTGGTTTCGTCGTCACATTTTCCGCGGACGACAAACCCGCGGCGGTGATTCAGGGCTTTGCACCGACGGTCGGATGGACCGAACTCGCCGAAGCCTCGTTTGCGCTGCACACCGGAATTCCCTGGGTCGCGACCAACACCGACTGGACGATCCCCGTCGCGCGGGGCATTGCGCCGGGCAACGGGACGCTGGTGTCCGCGGTGCACCTCGCCGTCGGACGCCTTCCCGTTTTTGCGGGAAAGCCCGAGCGCGCGATTTTTGATTACGCACGGGAAAAGTTTGCGGCGGATAACCCGCTCGTCATCGGCGACCGTCTCGACACGGATATCCTGGGCGCCAACCGCGCCGGAATGCGAAGTGCACTGGTGCTGACGGGGATCGACGGTCCGAAACAGGCGATCGCGGCCGGTGAAGAGAGCCAGCCGACCTACATTTTGGGCGACCTGCGGGAATTGTCCCTCGACTATCCCGAATCCGTCGTCGTCGTCACCGGCGACACGGCCGTTGTGACGGTGGGGGATTCCTCGGTGACGATGACCGGTCACGTGGTCCGCGTGAAACGGAAGGGAAAGAATCCGCTCAATCTGTTGCGCGCGGGTTGTGCGGCGATTTACCGGTCAGGGCTTCGGATCTATGGGTTGGACGTCGAACCCGCGATATATTCATGACCATGGAGAATGAGGACGCCGTGCTCAACCTCGAGCAGATTTCCGAACTGCCCTTGGAGGAACGTGCCGCGGCGTTTACGGTGCTGGAAGGCGAAATTCGCCTTCGCCTCGATGAGCGACCGCGCTGATCTGTCCCGACTCGACCTCGCGCTGGTCGAACGCGGACTAGCCGAGAGCAGAACGCGCGCCGCGCGATTGATCGAGGCCGGTAGTGTTCGTGTCGACGACCGCGTCGTGACGAAAACGGGGCACAAGGTCGCGCCGTCCTCGATTCTCGCGGTCACCGCGTTGGACCGTTGGGTTGCGCGTTCCGCCAACAAACTTCTCGGAGCCTGCGAACGGTTCACCATCGATTTTCATGGCCGGACTGTCCTGGACGTCGGCGCGTCTACGGGCGGTTTCACCGAGGTGGCACTTTTCCGGGGCGCATCGAGAGTCGTGGCGCTGGACGTCGGACACGGTCAGATTCATCCGACCCTGCGCTCCAACCACCGTGTTCACGTCGTCGAGGGGGTCAACGCGCGCGAGTTGACTCGCGAAATGGCTGACGATTGGGGTGTCGGTGCGATTGACGACGTTGTCGTCGACGTGAGCTTCATCTCGGTCACGATGATTCTGCCGGCGCTGGTGGCGGCGCTGGGTCGCGACTTTCGATACGTCATCCTGGTGAAACCCCAGTTCGAGGTCGGCAAAGGAAATCTCCATCAGGGCGTCGTCCGAAACGACGACCTGCGCACCGGAGCTCTTCGCGCGGTGTGTGGCGCGATTGTGGCGCTCGGGCTTCCGATCAGCGGGGTGATGGCATCGCCGCTCGACGGTGAGCACGGAAACCGCGAGGCGATTGTGTATGGTGACCCCACAAAGCCGCTCAATGCGAGAGAATGGGAAAACCACGCGGCATCAATCTGGGGAGGCTGAAATGTCGGAACGATCATTCCTCATCCTTGCCCACACCGGTCGGCCCGCCAGTATTTTGGCCGCGGCCGCCGTCGCCCGCGAACTGAACCGGTTGGGCGGAACGTCGGTGGTTCTCGATTCGCAACACCCCGCGGTGACAGCCGAATCCGATGTCGAGGTGAAACAACTCGGTGTTGACGTCGAACCCGAGGACATCGAGTTGGTGATTTGTTTGGGTGGCGACGGAACCATTCTCAAGGCCGCGGAAATAATGCGCGGACAAACCGCCCCGCTGCTCGGTGTCAATATGGGGCACGTTGGATTTCTCGCCGAGCTAGAACCGGAAGACTTCGAAGCCACGGTCGGGAGTGTCTGGAACAAGGACTATTCGGTGGACGAGCGCATGACGATCGACGTTAGCGTCGAATTGAACGGTGCGACGGTCTTCGAAACGTGGGCGCTCAATGAGGCCAGCGTCGAGAAAATGGCGCGAGAGCGCATGATTGAGGTCGTGATTGGTGTCGACGATCGACCCATCTCCACCTTCGGGTGCGACGGGGTTCTCATGGCTACCCCGACCGGGTCCACCGCCTATTCGTTTTCCGCCGGTGGTCCCGTGGTGTGGCCGACCGTCGAAGCACTCATCATGGTGCCGCTGTCCGCTCACGCCTTGTTCGCGCGCCCGCTCGTCACGGCACCGTCTTCGACTCTGACGGTCGACCTACTCAGTCGCAATCACGCATCGGGTGTGCTGTGGTGTGACGGTCGTCGCACCCACACGCTTGCGCCGGGGTCGCGGGTAATTGCGCGCCGATCCGAAACGCCGGTGCGCCTCGCGCGAACCCATTCGGGGCCTTTCTCCGAGCGACTCGTCCAGAAGTTTTCGCTCCCCACCGACGGGTGGCGCGGCAGGTCCTCATGATTCACGAGATTTCGATCAAGGACCTCGGCGTGATCCAGTCCGCGACCCTCACACTCACGCCCGGTTTTACGGCGGTGACCGGCGAGACGGGTGCGGGAAAGACGATGGTCGTCTCGGCGCTCGGACTTCTCCTCGGCGAGCGCGCCGACTCCGGCGTCGTGCGGCATACCGCCGAACGCGCACTGGTCAGCGGTCGCTGGTCCGTAACGAATCAAACGGTGCTGGATCGCGTCGGCGAACTCGGCGGATCGATTGACGACGGCGAATTGGTCGTGACACGCTCGGTCAGTTCGGAAGGCCGTTCTCGCGTGGTCGTCGGGGGTGCATCGTCGCCCGTGAGCGCACTGGGCGACATCGGCAGCCACCTCGTTGCGATTCACGGACAGAGCGAACAATTGCGCCTTCGATCCCAGACCGCGCAGCGTGAGTCGCTCGACCGCTACGCCGGCGGACCGTTGCGGACGCTGGTGGACGACTATCAGACCGTATATCGGCGCTGGAGTACCGCGATTACGCGCCGCGAATCAATGACGCGTGATGCGTCGGACCGACTCCGCGAGGCGGATGACCTCCGGACCGCGGTGGCGGCGATTGATGCCGTTGCGCCGATTGCCGGAGAAGACGTGGCCCTGAGGTCCAAGGCGGATCGCCTGGCGAACAGCGAGGAATTACGTCGCGCCGCGCAAGAGGCGCATGAATCGCTGTCGGCGGACGACGCCGAATTTGACGCCGTTTCGCTCATGGAGAATGCACGCCGAGCGCTGGAACGGGTGAACGGACACGATCCGTCTATTGAAGGTATTCTCGCCCAGATAACCGAGGCAAGCATTGTGGTTCGCGAGGCGGCACAGTCTGTCTCGGCCTACGCCGCTGGATTAGACGTCGATGGTGACGATTTAGAACAAGTCCACGAGCGGACCGCGGCCATCAACGCGCTGGTGCGGGCCTACGGTCCGACCCTTGACGACGTCTTGGCTCTGTGGTCGAGTGCATCCGATCGTCTTTTTGACCTGGATCGTTCGGATGACGCACTCGCCGCGTTGTCGCTCGAAATCGCGGCCGACGAAGTGACCCTCGAGGACCTTGCAACACGAATCACCAGTGCGCGAACTGAAGCCGCTCAACGATTGTCTGAGGCGGTCACCGAGGAACTTCACTCGCTATCGATGCCGACCGCTCAGTTCGTTGTGCGCGTTGCACCCCAGAACGGTCCCGAATTTTTCGCCCACGGTCGGGATGTCGTCGAAATGCTGCTGCGTCCGCACCCCGGCGGGGAACCGAAACCGGTGACAAAGACCGCGTCGGGTGGTGAACTGTCGCGCGTGATGCTTGCTATCGAAGTCGTCATCGCGTCGACGGACACCGTGCCGACCCTCGTCTTTGACGAGGTCGACGCGGGTGTGGGTGGTGCAAGCGCTATTGAGATTGGACGGAGGCTGGCGATCTTGGCGCGGTCGGCCCAGGTGATCGTCGTGACACACCTCGCGCAGGTAGCCGCTTTCGCAACAAACCACTTGCGCATTGTCAAAGATACGAGCGGTGCGATCACGGAATCGACGATTTCGCGGCTCGATGGCGACGAACGCATTGAAGAAATGGCGCGTTTACTGTCCGGAACCCCCGACTCCGACAACGCTCGAGCCCACGCGGCAGAAATGCTTAATTCGGCGAATCAATGGCGTGGCGAAATCGCTTAATTCGTCAATTGGCGGTCCGAGCGGTTATCGTTGAATTCCGTGGTGAAACATGCGGATTTCGAACTCGGCCGGCCCGTCGCGAAGCACATCTTCGTCACCGGTGGCGTCGTCTCCTCCCTCGGTAAGGGTCTCACCGCGGCGTCGCTCGGGAATCTTCTTACCCGTCGTGGCTTGCGGGTCGTCATGCAAAAGCTCGACCCGTACCTGAACGTCGACCCGGGAACGATGAATCCGTTCCAACACGGTGAAGTCTTCGTCACGGATGACGGCGCGGAAACCGATCTCGACATCGGTCACTATGAACGTTTTCTCGACATCAGCCTGTCTCAAGCGGCGAACGTCACCACGGGCCAGATTTATTCGCGCGTGATCGAACGCGAGCGACGCGGCGAATACCTGGGGGATACGGTTCAGGTGATTCCGCACATCACCGACGAAATTAGGCGACGGATGCGCTTGCAAGCGACCGAGGAGCCCGCGCCCGACGTCATCATCACCGAAATCGGCGGGACCGTCGGGGACATCGAAAGCCTGCCGTTCATCGAGGCGGCGCGCCAGGTTCGACACGAACTCGGACGCAAGAACGTGTTCTTCGTGCATGTGTCACTGGTTCCGTTCATGAACGCGTCGGGCGAGCAAAAGACCAAACCGACGCAGCACTCGGTTGCGGCTCTGCGATCGATCGGTATCCAGCCCGACGCCCTAGTTCTGCGCAGTGACCGACCCGTGTCTGCTGCGAACCGCCGCAAGATTGCGCTCATGTGCGACGTGGACGAAGACGCCGTGGTGAATGTGACGGATGCGAGCAGCATCTATGACATCCCGAGCATGCTTCACTCACAGGGTCTTGACTCGTACATCGTCGAACAGCTCCGTCTCGCCGGCACCGACGAAGTGAACTGGGATGGCTGGTCCGAACTGTTGGACACCGTTCACAACCCGCAGGGTCGCGTTCGCATCGCGCTCGTCGGCAAGTACGTCGACCTTCCCGATGCGTATTTGTCGGTCACCGAGGCCCTTCGCGCCGGGGGATTCGCAACCGATGTGACTGTCGACATTCGTTGGGTTCCCTCGGATGTGTGTGAAACGCCGGAGGGTGCGGCCGAGCACCTCGCCGATGTGGACGGGATCCTGGTGCCCGGTGGATTCGGAGTTCGTGGAATCGAAGGCAAGCTCGGGGCACTGCGCTACGCGCGCGAGAACCTCATCCCGACCCTGGGGATCTGTCTCGGACTTCAGTGCATGGTGATCGAATACGCGCGAAACGTGGTGGGTTTGGCGGGCGCGTCGTCGAGTGAGTTTGACCCCGAGACGCCCCACCCCGTGATTGCCACGATGGAAGAGCAAGTGGACATCATCAACGCCGGTGATCTCGGTGGAACGATGCGACTCGGACTGTACGAAGCGACTCTGTCCAAGGGGTCAATCGTCGAAGAGGTGTACGGCTCCTCCTCGGCTTTCGAACGGCACCGGCACCGATACGAGGTCAACAACCGCTATCGCGACGACATTGCCGCGGCGGGTCTTGTGTTTTCGGGGACGAGTCCGGACGGCCAACTGGTCGAGTTCGTCGAGTTGCCGCGCGAGGTTCACCCGTATTACGTGTCAACGCAGGCGCATCCCGAACTTCGGTCACGGCCGACTCACGGACACCCGCTTTTCGTGGGGCTGATTGCCGCGGCCAAGGAACGACACACGTCGGATGTTCTCGATGTTGATTATTCCGACGACAAGTAGCCGAGCGTGGAGGTAACCCGCCTCGTTGAGCAGTTTCTGCGCCACACCGCGCTCGAGCGTGGTCGAAGCGCAAACACGATCGCCGCGTATCGGCGCGACCTGGCCACGTGGTCGCAGCACATCGGAATTCGTGCCGTTGATTCGCTCACCACAGCGGACGTGACAGATTATCTCGCCGAGGTCCGCGGCGCGGGACTGGCCGCGTCGTCCATCACGCGAATGTTGTCCACCATCCGCTCGTTTCATCGTTATCTGATCGCGGAGGGATTGGCGTCAGTGGACCCAACCGGCGCGGTGATTGCGCCCGGGCGGACCCAGCGACTTCCGCACGCTCTCACCATCGAACAGGTCACCGCGCTCATCGACTCCACCGAAATCGATTCACCCATCGGATTACGGGATCGGGCAATCCTCGAACTGATGTACGCCACGGGCGCGCGCGTGTCCGAAGCGGTCGGGCTCGTGGTCGACGACGTCCACGCGGATGACGTGCTCGACGCCATCACCCTCACCGGAAAAGGAAACAAACAGCGGATTGTTCCGGTGGGGCGTTTTGCGCGCGAAGCGATTGCCGCATATTTGGTTCGTGGCCGTCCGGCGTTGCTCGCCAAAGGCCGTGGGACGCCCGCGCTGTTTCTGGGCGCCCGAGGCGCTCCGCTCAGTCGTCAGAACGTTTTTCTGCTGATCCGGGCCGCCGCCCAGCGAGCGAGCCTGACCGCCACCATCTCGCCCCACACTCTTCGGCACTCCTTCGCGACTCACTTGCTTCGTGGCGGAGCGGATATTCGAGTAGTCCAGGAACTTCTCGGGCACTCGTCTGTCTCCACGACCCAGATTTACACCTTCGTGACGCGAGACGCGTTGACCGAGGCGTACCGCACGGCTCATCCGCGAGCGCGATGACTATGGCTCGCAATCACCATAGAATTACCCCGTGACCGCTTTTCCCGTGCCCCCACAGTTGACCACTCACGGTCCGGCGCGCGTGATTTCGTTGTGTAACCAAAAAGGCGGTGTCGGAAAGACGACCACCGCCATCTCGTTGGCGGGGGCATTGGCGGAAATCGGCCGCAAAGTCCTGGTAGTGGATTTCGATCCCCAGGGTGCACTGACTGCGGGTCTCGGCGCGAATGTCCACGACGGTCCGACGATCTACAACCTGCTCGTTCCCGAAAAGTCGTCGGACCCGTCTCGTTCACCGTTGTCGACCCGCGACGTCATCCAGGCCACGTCAATTGAGAACATCCACATCCTGCCGGCGAATATCGACCTCGCCGCCGCCGAGGTCCAACTGGTCAACGAGGTCGCCCGCGAACACGTGCTCGCCGATGTGCTCAAGCCCGTCATCGACGACTATGACCTGATCCTGATCGACTGCCAGCCCTCGCTCGGACTGTTGACCGTGAATGCACTGACCGCGAGTCACGGTGTTCTCATTCCACTCGCGTGCGAGTTTTTCGCACTCCGCGGAGTGGCGTTGTTGCTGGATACCGTCGACAAGGTCAAGGCGCGACTCAACCCCAACCTTCAACTGGACGGCATTCTCCCGACCATGTTTGACCCGCGCACGCTTCACTCGGTGGAAGTCCTCGAACTCGTCACCAAGAATCGACCCAAGGACGTTCTGAAGTCCATCATTCGTCGTACCGTGAAATTCCCCGATTCGACCGTCGCGGCGGCACCCATCACCACCTTCGCACCGGACCACCAAGCGGCCGAGTCATACCGCGAACTTGCCCGAGAGCTGATTTCCCTTGGAAAGATTGCCTAGTTCCGAAGACGGTTTCCGCGTCAGCCTCACGAACTTCGACGGACCCTTCGACCTCCTCATTTCTCTCATCTCGAAACACGAGATGGACATCACGGACGTGAGCCTGGCCGCGGTGACGGGTGAGTTCATCGAGTTTCTCCGCGAACTGCACGGAACAGCGGAACTCGACGCGGCCTCCGAGTTTCTTGTCGTTGCAGCGACGTTGCTGGACATGAAAATTGTCGGATTGTTGCCCACCGGCGATTACGCCGACGCCGAAGATGTCGCGGTGCTCGAGGCGCGCGACCTGTTGTTCGCACGCCTTCTTCAGTACCGCGCCTTCAAAGAAGTTTCGGCGTGGTTCGCCGAGCGCATCGAACGCGAATCCGCTCGTCACCCACGGGCAGTGCGACTTGAAGACAAGTTCCGCGAACGCACCCCCGAACTCGTGTGGGCCACATCGCTCGAGGATTTTCACACGCTCGCTCTCTTTGCGCTCGCCCCGCGCGAGATACCCTTCGTCGGGCTCGAACACCTTCACGCACCACTGGTGTCGGTTCGTGAGCAGGCGGCCATCGTGATTTCGATGGTGCGAAAGACGCCGATGACGTTCCGACAGATCATCGCGGGGGCGGAACACAAAGGCGTCGTCGTCGCGCGTTTTGTCGCGATCCTCGAGTTGTATCGTCAATCCGCGGTCTCGTTTGAGCAAATCGAACCTTTGGGCGAACTGACCGTGCGCTGGAGCGCGGATACGTGGAGCGACGAGAACCTTGTCACACTGGGAGCGGAATATGGAAACTGAACTCGAACGGCAACTCGAAGCGATTCTGATGGTCGCCGATGAGCCACAAAGCCTCGTGTCCCTCGCGACCGTCCTCGAACGTCCCGTCGTCGAGGTGAAAGCCGCGATTGCGAACCTCGTGGCCGACTTCGACGGCATCGGCGGGGCTGTCCGCCGCGGTTTCGAATTACGTGAGGTCGGGGGTGGCTGGCGGATTTATGTGCGCGAGTCCTTCGACGACCTCGTTCGTGATGTGGTGCAGTCCCAGAATTCGACCAAGCTGTCGCAACCCGCATTGGAAACACTCGCCGTCATCGCCTACAAACAACCGGTCACTCGGTCACAGGTGTCGGGGATTCGGGCCGTCAACGTTGACACCGTGATTCGCACGCTGGTGGGGCGCGGATTGATCACCGAAGTGGGAACCGAATCCGAAACCGGAGCAATCCTCTACGGAACGACGGATCTCTTGCTCACCAACCTCGGAATCGATTCGCTGGACCACCTTCCGCCGGTATCCGCTCTGCTCGACGACGGTTCGGGTGGGTTTGACGATGGCAACTGATCGTCTACAGAAGGTGCTGGCGGCGGCGGGAGTGGCCTCGCGCCGAGCGAGCGAGATCCTCATCGCACAGGGGCGTGTCACGGTGAACGGCGTGGTGGTCACGGAACTCGGTTCACGGGTCGACCCGGAAACGGACAAAATAACGGTGGACGGCCAGCCAATCCAAGCGGATGTGGGCAAGCGCTACGTGTTGTTCAATAAGCCAACCGGGGTGGTGTCGTCGCTCGCGGACGATCGAGGGCGCCGCGACCTGCGCGAGTTTGTCGTGAGTTATCCCGAAAGGTTGTTCAACGTCGGTCGGCTCGATGCTGACACGTCAGGACTGTTGATCCTGACGAATGACGGGGATGCCGCTCATGTGCTCGCACACCCCTCGTTTGCGGTGTCCAAAACCTATGTTGCGAAAGTCTCGGGTCTGGTCAAAGGATCAACCCTCCGCTCGATGAAAGACGGAATTGACCTCGATGACGGGCCGATTGCGGTCGATCGCGTCGCCATTCTCGGTGAACCCTCGCGGGGTGAAACCCTTCTCGAAATAACGCTCCATTCGGGGCGCAACCGGATCGTTCGGCGATTGTGCGAGGCGGTCGGACACCCCGTGATCGAACTTCATCGCAAGAGTTTTGGGCCGCTCTCGCTCGGTTCGCTCTCCTTGGGCGAAACCCGCGACCTCACTAAAGTGGAGGTGGGGCACGTGCTCGCGCTCGCCCGAGAACCCCATGACGAGGAGGCGTCCGATGGTTGACGCCCGTATCGCTGGTCCGGTTCGAATTGTCGGCGCTGGTTTGCTCGGTACGTCGATCGGGCTGGTGCTTCGTCGTCACGGCGTTGACGTCTCTCTGGTGGATTCGTCCCCTACGGCTGTTGCGCTCGCGTCTCAGTACGGAGCCGGACACCCTGCGGTCGAGGGCGAGACGCCGCAGTTGATTGTCGTCGCGGTCCCACCGGACGTCGTCGCCGACGTTGTCGCACGCGAACTTCTGACGTTCCCCGACGCGATCGTCACCGACGTCACCAGTGTCAAGGGTTCGATTCTGATGGACCTGCAATCTCGGGGCATCGACCTGTCGCGTTATGTTGGTTCGCACCCGATGGCGGGTCGCGAACGCGGGGGAGCGGTCTCAGCACGCGCCGATATCTTCACGGGTCGCTCGTGGGTGGTGTGCCCCCGACCGGATGCCGATTCCGTCGCGGTCAACCGTGTGTCCGATCTGGCAATTGATTGCGGCGCGAACCTCGTTGAGATGTCGACATCAGATCACGACTCCGCGGTGGCCCTCGTGAGTCACGTCCCACAAATCGTGTCGTCCGCCGTCGCGTCGACCCTCATCGGGGCACCCGACTCGTCGGTCGAACTCGCGGGTGGTGGATTGCGAGACATGACTCGGATTGCGTCTAGCGACCCGAGCCTGTGGATTCAGATTCTCAGCGCCAACGCAGCCGATGTGACAGTCGTCTTGGAAGACGTTCGTGACCGCATCGATGCGGTCGTCACGGCATTGCGCAGTGGAACCCCGACAGCCGCTCTCGCGGACCTTTTGGCGTCCGGGAACAACGGAGTGTCCCGCATCCCCGGAAAGCACGGTCGCAGTACACGATTTGCCCACATCCTGGTCGTCATTGACGACCGACCCGGGCAATTAGCCCAATTGCTCGCCGATATCGGTGACCTGGGCGTCAACATGGAGGACCTTCGCCTCGAGCACTCGCCCGGCTCGGCAATCGGCTTCGCCGAAGTGTCGGTGCTGCCGACAGCCGAAGAATCGTTGGTCCGCGAACTTGAAGCGCGGGGCTGGAGAATCGCGGGCGAGAGCCAGTGATTGTTGTTGCCATCGATGGTCCGGCCGGGAGCGGGAAGTCGAGCGTCGCGCGGGCAGTCGCCGCGCAATTGGGGTTGGGGTTCCTTGACACCGGTGCTGCCTACCGTGCATTGACCTGGTGGGCGCTTGAAAACGAAATCGACCTCTCCGACGAGGACGCCGTCGCGGAGCTTCTCGCGACGTTCCCGTATTCGATTTCGCTTGATCCGGATCTCGAGTGGTTTGCCGTGGGTGATGTCGAAGTCACCGAGGCAATTCGGGACCCACGCATCAGCCTCGCCGTCAGCGCTGTTGCGCAAAACCTGCGAGTGCGGGAATGGATGAAGAATTCTGCCCGCGACTTGGCCGCCCACTCAGGCTTTCCCGGAGTTGTCGCCGAGGGTCGGGACATGACGACGGTCGTTTTCCCTGACGCCTCGACCCGGATTCTCTTGACGGCCCGCGAAGAGGTTAGAATTGAGAGGAGGGCTGGCGAAGTCGCCGGCCGAGATCTCGCCGAAACGACCGCATCGGTTCGCGAGCGAGATGCCAAAGATTCGAACGTCGTTGACTTCTTTACCGCCGCGCCTGGCGTGACAGTCGTCGATTCGTCGGACATCAGTTTTTCGGACACCGTCTCGGCAATTGTCGACATTGTGCGAGCAGGGAGTGACCTATGAGTGAGAACTACGACGACGACATCGGCGACCTTGTCGACCGAATGTCGGAACTGACGGATGCCGACGCCGCCCAGCGGGCCGAGGCACTTCGTAAGGGACTTGCTGATTACGACCTCGATGACGAGGACATCTCCCTTCTTGAATCCCACATCGGCGACACCGACGAGGTCATTGAACTTCCCGCACTTCCGGTTTTGGCCATTGTCGGTCGACCGAACGTCGGAAAGTCGGCACTCGTCAACCGGATTCTGGGGCGGCGCGAGGCGGTGGTCGAAGACGTTCCGGGTGTCACTCGCGATCGCGTGACCTACAAGGCCGAATGGGCAGATCGAAAGTTCACCATCGTCGACACGGGCGGATGGGAACCGGATGCCCGAGGCATTAACGCGAGCGTGGCGGCTCAGGCCGAAATCGCGGTGGAGCTCGCTGACGCCGTCCTCTTCGTCGTGGACGCCATGGTAGGCGCGACGGCAACTGACGAGCGCGTCGTGACGATGCTCCGTGCCTCCAAGAAGCCCGTCATTGTCGTGGCGAACAAGGTCGATGACCAGCGCCAAGAGCCGGAGGCTGCATCGTTGTGGTCGCTCGGACTCGGCGAGCCGTGGCCGGTGTCGGCGCTGCACGGTCGCGGTGTTGCGGACATGCTCGACAAGGTCCTCACGGTGCTTCCCGAAATCAGTGCCGTGGCCAAGACCGAGATCGGGGGCCCGCGTCGGGTTGCGATTATTGGTCGACCCAATGTCGGGAAATCGTCGCTCCTCAACAAGACCGCGGGCGAAGAGAGGGTCGTCGTGAACGAACTCGCTGGCACCACCCGCGACCCGATCGACGAACAAATTGAACTGGGCGGGAAAGTCTGGCGGTTTGTCGACACCGCGGGGATTCGCCGCCGCCAACACATGGCACAGGGCGCCGACTTCTATGCGTCGCTCCGAACCGCCGCAGCGCTCGAAAAAGCCGAGGTGGCCGTCGTCGTGATCGACGTCACCGAACCCATCAGCGAGCAGGACATCCGCATCATCGACATGGCGCTCGAGTCAGGGCGATCCCTCGTGCTTGCGTTCAACAAATGGGACCTGCTCGATGACGATCGCCGACGCTACCTCGAGCGTGAGATCGAACAGGACCTGGCGCACGTGGCCTGGGCTCCGCGCGTCAACATTTCCGCTCGAACGGGTCGCCACCTCGAGAAACTGGTTCCCGCATTGGAATTGGCGCTCGAGTCGTGGGACACGCGAATTCAAACCGGCAAACTCAACGCCTTTCTCGCCGAACTTGCGGCGGCGCACCCTCACCCTGTCCGCGGTGGACGCCAACCACGAGTTCTTTTCGGAACTCAAGCCTCGACGAGACCGCCCACTTTCGTGCTCTTCACCACCGGATTTCTTGACCCGCAATATCGTCGTTTTATCACCCGTCGTTTGCGCGAGGTGTGGGGTTTCGAAGGGTCGCCGATCAACATTTCGATGCGCGTTCGCGAACGACGCGGCCCCAAGAAGTAGCATCGCATCATGGCCATGCTTCCGCCCGCGCACGAACGCGACTTCGGTGATAACTGGGTTCACGGTCCCAACGGCGAGCGCGTCTGGGGAATGTTCGGTGCGGCCGGAGTTCTGGTCTGGAATCGGGCGACCGACAGTGTCCTGTTGCAGCTGCGTGCCGAGTGGTCTCATCATGGCGGCACGTGGGGAATCCCCGGCGGCGCACTCAAATTTGGCGAAGACGCGGTGACCGGCGCGATGCGAGAAGCGCACGAAGAAGCCGGGGTTCCCGAGGAACTCCTCATCCCGCTCGACACGTATGTGATCGACCTCGGGTTCTGGGCGTACACAACCGTGATCGTCGAAACGCGACAACATTTCGAGCCGGCGTTCAACGACCTTGAAAGCACCGACCTGCAATGGATTCCGCGAGCGGACATCGCGTCATTCGAACTCCACCCTCGATTCGGACAGTCCTGGTCTCTCCTCAACGACATGTTGGACGAACAACACACGCAGTAGTCTGGAATTCAACCGAGTTTCGCAAGGAAGTGGACCGATGGCCGAAATCGATCGCAGTCGTCTAGAGCAACTATTCACCCGCGAGCGTGACGAGTTTGAGCGGATGCACCCGAAGTCCAAGGCCGCATACGCATCCGCAGAAAACCTTTTTGGTCGTGTGCCGATGACGTGGATGAACAAGAAGGCGGGGTCATTCCCGGTGTACTTCGAGTCGGCGCGCGGGAACACGATTCGCGACATCGATGGAAACGAGTACATCGATTTCGCACTGGGGGACACCGGCGCCATGGCGGGACACGCAGCCCCCGAGGTAACGGCGGCAATTGTGCGGCACGTCTCGGAACAGGGTGGACTGACCACAATGCTTCCCACTCTCGATGCGGAATGGGTCGGTGCGGAATTGACCCGTCGGTTTGGGATGGATCGCTGGAGCTTCGCGCTCACCGCGACGGACGCAAACCGCTGGGTCATCCGGCTGGTGCGCGCGCTCACGGGTCGCTCGAAAATCCTCTTCCACTCCTACTGCTATCACGGCTCGGTTGACGAGTCGCTGATCGTGGTCGGACCGAACGGTGAATCCATGAGCCGCCCGGGGAACGTCGGTGAACCCGTCGATGTTCTCAAGACAAGTCGTGTCGCCGAGTTCAACGATCTCGATGCTCTTGAACAACAATTGGCGCACGGCGACGTCGCAGCCGTCTTAATCGAGCCGGCCTTGACGAACATCGGAATCGTCTTGCCCGAGGACGGTTATCACGACGGCGTTCGCGCCCTCACGCGCAAATACGGCGCCTTGCTCATCATCGACGAAACGCACACGTTCAGTGCGGGGTACGGCGGGGCAACCCGGGCGTGGAATCTCGAACCCGACATCGTGGTCATCGGAAAGTCAATCGGGGGAGGCATCCCGACCGGCGCATATGGCCTTTCGGCTGATTTCGCGGCACAAGCGCTCGCGCGCGACGACCTCGATCTGATCGACATGGGTGGTGTCGGAGGAACCCTTGCCGGTAACCCCTTGTCGGTCGCGGCCATGAGGGCGACTCTGGAACACGTTCTCACCGAATCCGCGTTCGACCACATGATTGCGATGTGCACTCTGTTCACCGACGGCATGAATGTCCTTTTCGACAAGTACGAGTTGCCCTGGTCGATTGCTCAGTTGGGCGCCCGATGCGAATACCGGTTCGTCAGCCCAGGGCCTCGAAACGGCGGCGAATCGAACGCCGCCGCCGACGGGGAACTCGAGGACTTCCTGCACCTCTACCTCGCCAATCGCGGGATCATGTTGACGCCATTTCACAACATGGCGCTCATGTGTCCGACA
>CANKTR010000014.1 GCA_947486475.1 Microbacteriaceae bacterium
CCGGCCAAGGGCTTTTGGTTCCGACCGACCATCTTCACCAATGTGACCACGAGCAACACGATCGCGCGCGACGAGATCTTTGGACCAGTGTTGTCGGTCCTCAGCTTCCGGACCCCAGACGAAGCGATTGTCAAGGCGAACAACACGCCGTACGGATTGAGCGCCGGGATTTGGACGCAGAACGCGAGCCGAATGTTGCGCGTCGCCGATTCGCTCCGTGCGGGTGTCGTGTGGGCGAACACGTTCAACCAGTTTGACCCGACCAGCCCGTTCGGCGGCTACAAGGAATCGGGGTACGGGCGCGAAGGTGGCCGACACGGCCTCGCGGCGTATCTCGCTAACGGAGGTGCACGATGAGCCGTCTCGCTATTCCGAAGACGTACAAACTTTTCATCGGTGGAAAGTTCCCGCGCAGTGAATCGGGTCGAACAACCGAAGTGATGAGCCCGGCGGGCACGTTTATTGCCAACGTCGCCAAGGCCAGCCGCAAGGACGCCCGCGATGCGGTTGTTGCCGCTCGTGCCGCGTGGGCTGGTTGGACCGGGGCCAGTGCATACAACCGCGGTCAAGTTCTGTACCGCGTCGCCGAGATGCTCGAGGGGCGCCTCGACCAGTTTGTCGCCGAAATTGTGGACTCGACGGGCGTCACGGCCGCCGATGCACGACGGGAAGTGACCGCAGCGATCGACTGCCTCGTCTGGCACGCGGGGTGGACCGACAAGTTCGCCCAGGTCCACGGCGGGGCGAACCCCGTCGCCGGACCGTTCTTCAACCTCTCCGTGCCCGAATCCACCGGTGTCGTCGCGCTCGTTGCGCCATCCGTCGCGGGCTCGTCGCTGCTCGGGCTCGTGTCGTCAATCGCTCCGGCGTTGACGACGGGAAACGCGGTCGTTGTGCTCGCGAGCGAACTGGCACCGTGTGCGGCGATGACGTTCGCCGAAGTTCTCGCCACAAGCGATGTCCCTGGCGGAGTCGTCAACATCCTCACCGGGTCAGTCGTCGAGGTCGCGCCGTGGTTGGCATCGCACGCCGACGTCAACGCCATCGATTTGACCGGAGCGGCCCGCGAGATAGCGGTCGAATGCGAACGCGCGGCGGCGGAAACGCTCATGCGCGTGGTGCGTCCGGGAACATTCGGGCCAACCGAATCCGCGTTCAATCGAATCGCCGCGTTCGTCGAGACGAAGACCGTCTGGCACACGAAGTCACTTGCCTAAGGTCATCCGCCCGAACCCCGCTGGTACCCTCCAAAGGTGATGAGCGGAATCCTTCTCGTCGACAAACCCACGGGTCCGTCGAGCCACGGAGTCGTGTCGGCGGCGCGGAAAGCCCTGGACACGCGCAAGATCGGTCACGCCGGGACGCTCGACCCGATGGCGACGGGACTGTTGGTTCTCGGCGTCGGAACATCGACGAGACTTCTGACCTACTTGGTCGGCGCGGACAAGACCTACACCGCGACAATTCGTTTGGGGTCGGCGACAGTGACCGACGATGCCGAGGGTGACATCATCTTTACCGCTGACGACGCCGTCCTGGACGCCATCACCGACGCCGAAATTCAGCGCGAGATCGCCACACTGACCGGTGTGATTGAGCAACGGCCGTCGGCCGTGTCGGCCATCAAGGTCGACGGGCAACGGGCCTACACCCTGGTTCGCGCGGGGGACGATGTCGTTCTTGATGCCCGCACCGTCACCGTGTCGCGGTTCGAGTCGCACGCCATCCGTCGAACCCCCGGCGCCATCGATGTCGATGTGACGGTCGACTGTTCGTCCGGCACATATATTCGAGCGCTTGCCCGAGACATTGGGTTTGCGCTCAACTGCGGTGGACACCTCACGGCCCTGCGACGCACCCGTGTCGGGTCGCTGTCGGTCGAGGACGCCTGCTCGGTCGACGCCATTTCGGCCGAGCAACTCATTCCCGCCACCCGAATCGCGAGTGACCTCTTTCCCGTGTTGACGGTGACCGCTACCGAGGCAGTCGACATTGGTCACGGCAAAAAGGTGGCGACGACGAATCCCGATGCAACTCTCGTTGCGGTTGTTCACGGCGACCGTCTCATCGCAATTGCGAGCGTGTCCCACGGCGTCGCCCGAGTCGTGACAGGCTTTCCGAATGATTGAGTGGCTCACCATCGCGAGTGCCGCGTGCGCGGTCGCCTCGGGATTGGTCTCGGTCATCTCGGGGATTCGGGGAAATCCTCCGCGTGACCTCACTGTGCTCGGTACCCTGTCGGTGGCCGTCGTTCTCGTCGTTCTCCTCGTTGTGGCGATCGTCCAACCACTCGTGGGGAACCCACCCGGGGGTGATGCGCTCGAGTTCTGGTTGTACCTCGCGACCGCGCTCGCGATGACCATCGGCGTCACGGTGTGGGCTCTGATTGACCGCACCCGATTCGCGACGATCGCCATGGGCGTCGTGTCTCTCGCAATCGCGGTCATGATTGTGCGCATGTCAATCATTTGGACCGGGGCGTAGTGGCGTCCCTTCCGCGGGGCGAGGTCGCGCCTCGCGACGGCTCAATTCCCGCGGTCGGCCTCGCCGAGACGCCGTTTGGCATCTATCTGCACATCCCGTTTTGCACTGTTCGATGCGGATATTGCGACTTCAACACCTACACGGCGACGGAATTGCGCGGCGTGACCCGACAGTCCTTCGTGGACGACCTGCTCGCCGAAATCGTCTTCGCCGAGCGGGTACTGGCCGACAACGGGTCACCGCGTCGGCCAGCCGCGACGGTGTTCATCGGGGGAGGCACCCCGACGCTCTTGCCCGAGGGTGATATCGCTCGGGTCCTCGACGCAGTCCGCGCGTCGTTCGGTGTCGCTGATGGCGCCGAGGTCACGATCGAAGCGAACCCCGACACGGTGACCCGCGAGTCCCTGCGCGCATTCGCGAACGCAGGTGTCACACGCGTCTCAATCGGGATGCAATCGGCGGTTCCGCGGGTACTCTCGCTTCTCGACCGCACCCACGAGCCCGCGTCGGTCGGCACCGCCGTCGCGTGGGCGAAAGAAGCGGGGTTGCAGACCTCGGTGGACCTCATCTATGGAACGCCGGGCGAAACTCTGGACGAGTGGCGGGCGACACTGTCCGTCGCCATCGCGCTCGAGACCGACCATGTCTCGGCCTATTCGCTCATTGTCGAAGAGGGCACGGCTCTCGAGCGGCGCATTCGCCGCGGCGAACTTGACCCCATCGACGACGACACCCACGCCGACATGTACGAGATGGGGGACGCGTTACTCGCCGAGGCTGGATTCGACTGGTACGAAGTGAGCAACTGGTCCCGCGGCGCCGACACACGGTCGCGACACAACTTGTCGTATTGGCAGGGAACCGATTGGTGGGGGTTCGGACCGGGAGCTCACAGCCACCTCAACGGTGTCCGGTGGTGGAACATCAAGCATCCCGCAGCGTACGCCGAACGCATAGCCGCCGGCGAATCACCGAGCCTGGCGCGCGAAATTCTCGACGCCGATCAGCGCGCCGACGAAGTTGTGCTTCTTGGAATTCGGGTCCGCGACGGCATCACGGTGGACGACCTCACGCCAGCCGGTCGCAATGCGGTGGCCGGGCTTATCGCCGACGGACTCGTCGAGGGCCCTCAGGCCATCGCCGGTCGACTCGTGCTCACGTCCCGGGGTCGTTTGCTCGCCGACTTCGTCGTGCGAACCCTGCTGCCCGACTAGGCAATGATGCGGAACGCGAAGGGGTAGCGGTAACGCTCACCCTTGTTTGCCGCTTGGAAACCGAGGAACGCCCACCAGATGCTTACAGCCCAGATTCCGAGTGTTACAGCCCAGGCGATGAACGGCCAAATAAAGAACAGCACGAACGTCAGGATGCCGTTGGCGATGTGTGCAAGGAGGACCGTGATTTGAAAGTTCAGTGCTTCTTTCGCGTTGTTGTCTACCTGCGCGTCACGAGAAGTGTTAGATAACCAGATAATGAGTGGCGCCACGAAACTCGTGATGATTCCGAGAATGTGGGCGAGCCCAGCGAGTTGATTTGCTTGACCAGATGACTTCGAGGTTGCCATGTGTCGCTCCTTTGTTGTTCGGTGCGCGGTGGATACCGCGCGTACTATTGAGGCATTAGCAATCTACACGCGAGAGTGCCAATTCGGGAGGTGTCGATGGTTTCGCAACGTGCGTTGGACGTTCTGCGTGTCATCGTCGAGGACTACGTCGACTCGCGGGAACCGGTTGGTTCCAAGGCGATTGTGGAGCGACACGGTTTCAGTGTTTCCGCCGCAACTATTCGCAATGACATGGCGATTTTGGAAGAAGCTGACCTTATTCACGCGCCGCACACGTCGGCTGGGCGAGTGCCGACGGATCTCGGGTATCGCCATTTTGTCGATTCCCTCAGTGACATTCGACCCTTGACTGCTCGGCAGGTCGGCGCTATCCAGCGATTCCTCGACGAGTCTTTTGACCTCGACGATTTCTTCGCTCGCACCGTCAAGATGTTGTCCGACCTCACGAATCAGGTCGCGATGGTGCAATTTCCGACGCTGGGCAACGAACGTGTCGCACACCTGGAAATCGTTCCTGTTTCCCCAAGCAAGGCCTACATCATTCTGATCACGGCGGCGGGAAGCGTGGACCGCCGGATGGTCGATTTCAACGCCGAACTCGACGAGACGACCCTCGCCGATGTTCGGGCCAGGGTTGCGACAACCCTGTCGAGCGTTTCGCTCAGCGAGGTGGACGGAGCGATGTTGACGCTCGCGGAATCTGTTCCACTCACGCTTCAACCAGTCATCGCCGACGTCCGCACGGCGCTCAAATCGCAGGTCGACTCGCATCGCAAGGACCGGCTCATCGTTGCCGGCACCCCCAAACTCGTCCGGGCCGACATCGACTTTGCGGGGTCCGTGGCGCCGGTGCTCGATGCGATTGAAGAACAAGTCACGCTATTGCGTTTGTTTGGCGAAATGCGCGCCCAGGGATACGACTCCGGTGTTCGGATCGGGCGTGAGATGTCGGATGACCTGTCCGACACCGCCATCATTTCGCATGCGTACACGGCGATGGGAGGCGACTCGTCACGAGTGGCGATTCTGGGACCGACGCGTATGAACTATCCACTCAACATGGCGGCCGTTGAGGCCGTCGCCAACTATTTGTCTCAGGTTTTGGGGGACGACGCATAAATGGACCATTACGAGATTTTGGGAGTCGCCCGTGACGCCAGCCCGGACGCCATTAAGAAGGCCTATCGGAAACTCGCGCGGGAACTCCACCCCGATGTGAATTCCGAGGACGGCGCCGAGGAACGGTTCAAGGCGGTGACCCACGCCTACGACGTTCTGGGGGACGCCGAACAGCGTCGCAATTACGACATGGGCGGCCAGAGCAACTTCGGCGGGATGCCCGGTTTCGGGAACATGGGCGACGTCTTCGACGCGTTCTTTGGCGGAGGCCAGTCCCGGGGCCCACAGTCGCGTGCCCAGCGTGGAAACGACGCTCTGCTTCGCGTGGACATCGAACTCGTCGACGTTATTTTCGGCGACGATCGCCAGATTGAGGTCGACACCGCCGTGCTGTGTGACACCTGTCAGGGAACGTGTTCTGCACCCGGCACGGGCGCGTCGCGCTGTGATGTCTGCGGCGGAAGTGGCTCTGTGCAGCGCCAGGTGCGAAGCCTGTTAGGAAACATCGTCACGGCGACCCCGTGTGGTTCGTGTCGCGGATTCGGAACCGTCATCGCGGCCGCGTGTCCGACGTGCGCTGGACACGGACGCGTTCGGGCGCGGACAACACTCGACGTTCACATCCCGGCGGGAATCGAAACGGGGCAGCGTGTTCACCTGCGCGGCGTCGGCGAAGTCGGCGAAGCCGGCGGTCCGGCGGGCGATGTCTATGTTGAATTCCACGTGACCCCCTCCGAGGTGTGGGCGCGCCAGGGTGACGACCTGCTCGCAACGATTCAGATCGACATGGTGGATGCGATTCGCGGAACAACCGTCACGCTTGACGCTCTCGACGGTGAGGTCTCGGTCGACATCAAGGCTGGGGCACAATCCGGCGATGTCGTCGTGGTCAAGAGCCGTGGGGTCGGTCACCTGCGCGGAACTGGCCGCGGCGACGCCAAGTTCGGCGTTCAGGTGATGACGCCAGGCAAGCTCAACGCCAAGGAATCGAAACTCATCGAGGAATTCGCAGCGCTTCGACCCGCGGCGACTCCTCATCTTGCCGAGCACCGCCAGGGACTATTCGCCAAACTTCGCGATCGTTTCTTCACGGTCTAATGGCGAACCTGTACTTCACCGCCACGCCCCTCGACGCATCGACCGTTCGCGTCGAATTGACGGGGGACGAGGCGCGGCACGCGGTTCAGGTCGCCCGCGTTCGTGTCGGTGAACGATTTAGTGTGTCCGACGGACACGGTTGGCGTGCCGACGCAGTCGTCATATCGGCTGACAAGTCCGTTGTCGTGTGTGACGTCGAACACGTTCGGTTCGATTCCGCTTCGAACACGCGTTTCGTGCTTGCGCAGGCCCTCGCCAAGGGCGACCGCGACGAAATGGCGATTCAGATGGCGACGGAACTCGGCGTCGACACAGTGATTCCGTGGCAGTCGGAACGGAGCGTCTCGCGTTGGGCGGGCGACAAGGTCGCCAAGGGAATTGCGCGGTGGACGGCGATCGTGCGCGAGGCGTCCAAACAGGCCGTGCGCAGTCGAATCCCGACGGTCGCAGACCCTGTGTCGACCGCCACTCTGTGTCGCCGCGTGCCCGAGGCAAACTGGATTGTCCTTGACCCACGCGCGGTCACGAGTCTGACCGAGTGGTTTGCATCGGCGGGCAACCCGACCACCGTCGGCGTCATCGTCGGGCCCGAGGGTGGGATCACCGACGACGAAATCGCACGTTTTGAGACCGATGGGGCAACACCCGTTCGACTCGACGGACCAATCTTGCGCACGTCAACGGCAGGCCCCGTCGCGATTGCCGCCATTCTTGCCCTGAGCGGCACCTGGTAGCGCGGATAGACTGGTCTCAATGAGTATTTTTTCCGCCATCATCGCCCGAGACATCCCGGCCGACATCGTTTTCGAGTCGGACACGATTATCGCGTTCCGCGACATCGCGCCTCGTGCTCCGATTCACCTCCTCGTTGTTCCCAAAACCGAGGCGTATGCGAACGTTGTTGAGCTTGCCGCGGGCGACCCTGCGCTTCTTACCGAGATGGTGTCCGTTGCCCACGATCTTGCGCGCGAACACGCGGACGGCGAATTCCGGCTCATCTTCAACACCGGTGCCAACGCCGGGCAGAGCGTCTTCCACGTCCACGCCCATCTTCTCGCTGGCGGGCTGTCCGAAGGCTCCCTTGGCGGAGAGTAGCGTCACGCGCGTCGACATCGAGGTTGACGGTATCGCCATGGTTCGACTGCTCGGACCGCACGATCGCTTTCTGTCGTCACTCGAACTGCGCTACCCCTCGGTCACGATTCGCTCGCGCGGAAACGTCATCTCGATCGACGGCGAGCCCGACGAGGTCAACCGCGTCGAGGGCCACATCCGTGAACTCATTGACATGATTGCCAACGGCGTCGAACTCGCCGACAGCGATGTCATCGAGGGTTCGACCATCACCCGCAATGGCGGAAAGGTCGCCGACGTTCTCGGCGAAGCGATTCTGTCCGCTCGCGGGAAGACCATCCGCCCCAAGACCGCCGGACAAAAGAACTACATCGATGCGATTGAGCACACCACCATCACATTCGGTATCGGTCCAGCCGGAACGGGCAAAACGTACCTGGCGATGGCCAAGGCCGTGCAGGCGCTACAACGCAAAGAAGTCACGCGCATCATTCTCACTCGTCCGGCGGTAGAGGCGGGCGAACGTCTGGGATTTCTGCCGGGAACCCTGACCGAAAAAATCGACCCGTACCTTCGTCCGTTGTACGACGCGCTGAACGACATGATGGACCCAGAACTGGTCCCCAAACTCCTCGCAACCGGTGTTGTTGAAGTCGCTCCGTTGGCATACATGCGCGGTCGAACGCTCAACGACTCGTACATCATCCTTGACGAGGCTCAAAACACGACGCCGCAACAGATGAAGATGTTCCTGACCAGGCTGGGGTTCGGATCGAAGATGATCATCACGGGGGACACCACCCAGGTCGACCTCCCGTCCGAGAAATCTGGACTGAAACTGGCCACCGAAATACTCGACGGCATGGACGACGTCTTTGTCGCGGTCCTCACGAGCGCCGATGTCGTTCGCCACACACTTGTCGGCAAGATTGTCGATGCCTACACCCGTCACGAGCAGGAACAATACGCTAAGACCGTGGACCGAAAGCGAGACACAAAATGAGCGTCGAAATCGCCAACGAGACGACCGAAGTGATCGACCTTGAGACCATGCGTCGTCTTGCGACTCACGTCATGACCGAGATGAAGGTTCACCCCGAGGCCGAACTCGCCGTGTTGTTCGTCGACGAAGATGCGATAACCAAATTGCACGTCGAGTGGATGGATGAGCCAGGCCCGACCGACGTGCTGTCGTTCCCGATGGACGAACTTCGCCCCGGCGATGACGACAAGCCGTCCGACCCCGGCCTGCTGGGTGACGTCGTGATTTGTCCGACAATCGCCGCTCAGCAAGCAATCGCCGCCAAACACTCGACGGATGACGAGATTCGGTGGCTCTTGTCGCACGGAATTCTTCACCTGTTGGGTTTTGACCACGCGGCACCCGCCGACGAGCGCGTTATGTTCGCTCTTCAGCGCCAATTGGTCGACTCCTTCGCGGATTCCGAGCGCTCGTGACCGGATGGTTCGCGGTAATCGCCATGGTGCTGATTGCCTTCGGCGGACTCTGTGCGGCGATTGACGCCGCCTACCAGTCGTTGTCTCGGAACGATGTCGCCAATGTGGGCGCGGGCACATCCGAACGCCTTTTCGACGCCATTGCGACGGATGTCCCGGCACACCTCAATGCCGTGAATTTCGTGCGCGTGCTGTGCGAGACGTTCGCTGCGATTCTTGTTGCGCTGTCGTTTGTGAGCCTCGGGTTCGACCTCACGCAGTCCCTCATTGCCTCGGCAATCGCGATGACGGCAATCACTTTCGTGCTGGTTGGATCGAGTCCGCGCAGCGTCGGTCGGGCGCATCCGATCAGACTTGTTCGCGCGACGGGTGGGCTGGTTCGCGCCATTCGCCTTGTCCTCGGCCCGCTCACGATTGCGCTTGTCGGTATCGGTAACGCGGTGACACCGGGCCGTGCACGCACGACGATCAACACCGAGCGACAGTTGCTCAGCATGGTCGACGAAGCAACCGAGTCCGACGCGATCGAAGAAGAAGACCGCGATCTCATCCGGTCCATTTTTGATTTCGGTGACACGATTCTGCGTGAAGTCATGATTGCTCGAACCGAGATGGCGGCGCTCGACTCGACCATCACGGTGGACGAGGCATTGGGAATGTTCCTGGCGGAAGGCTATTCGCGCATGCCCGTTGTCGGGGTCGACAACGACGACGTACTGGGCATCGCCCACATCAAGGACACCGCGCGGTTCGTACGTGCGAACCCCGCTAAAGCGAAAAAGGCACTCATCACCGAACTGGTTCGCCCCGCGCTGTTCCTGCCCGAGGTCAAAATGGCGGACGAAGCGTTGCGGGTGCTCCAAGCCGAAGCAAACCA
Organism: Microbacteriaceae bacterium; assembly: GCA_947486475.1. The sequence goes on from CANKTR010000014.1 coordinate 9,675, forward strand.
CATGGCTCTCGTCGTCGACGAATACGGCGGAATCGCCGGGTTAGTGACGATGGAAGACCTCATCGAAGAGGTTCTGGGTGAGATCTCGGACGAATACGACGATGACGAGGTAGAGATCGTCGACCTCGGCGACGGGTCATCGCGAGTGAGTGCGTCGACGAACATTGATGACCTTGCCGAGCACCTTGACATTGCCATCGACGAGGATGACGTGGACACCGTCGGTGGACTGTTCGTCAAGAACTTCGGGCGCTTCCCCGAGACGGGCGACATCGTCGAGGTGGACGGATTGCAACTTACTGCAGACCGGGTCGAACGTCGCCGTAAGCGACTCATCACGGTGCTCGTGCGAATCGTGGATGTCCCGTGACCTCGCGCAGCGGCTTTATCTCGTTCGTCGGTCGTCCGAACGTGGGTAAGTCGACGCTCATGAACGCGCTGATTGGCGAAAAGATCGCTATCACCTCGTCGAAACCGCAGACCACCCGCAAGACCATCCGCGGAATTGTGACGCGCGGTGACGGGCAACTCATCATCGTGGACACACCGGGGCTGCATCGACCGCGAACACTTCTGGGTGAACGACTCAACGCACTCGTCGAGACCACCCTCGGGGACGTCGACGTCATCGGCATGTGCCTTGCGGCCGATGAATCCATCGGAAAGGGCGACCTGTTCATTCTCGAACAACTCGCGCGATACCCCCGCGCCAAGGTCGTCGCGATAGTAACCAAGACTGACCGAGTCTCGTCGACCGCTGTTCTCAACAAATTGGCCGAGGTGGGCGAGTTGCGCAATTGGACTCTTGTCGTTCCGCTCAGTGCGGTGACGACCGATGGGCTTGACGAATTCTTTGATGCCATCGTCCCGATCATGCCCGAATCGCTGCACCTGTATCCCGACGATTCGGTATCGGACGAGTCGGTCGAAAATCGGATTCCCGAAATCGTGCGCGAGGCGGTGCTCGAGGAACTCAGCGACGAACTGCCTCATTCGTTGGCCGTGACCCTCATGGACATCGTGCGCGAGAGTGGGCGCACGAAGGTGTTTGTCACGCTCATTGTCGAACGCGACAGTCAAAAGGGAATCATCATTGGGCATCGAGGCTCGATGCTGCGACTCATTGGTGAGCGCTCGCGCCCGCAAATCGAGGTGCTGCTGGGAACAAAGATTTATCTCGACCTGCACGTCACGATCGCCAAGGACTGGCAACGCGATCCGAAGGCACTCGGCAAGCTCGGTTTCTGATTTGCCCGCCAGCGCGGTCATCGTGTTACCCTGAAACCATGCTGAACGGTCTCCTTCTTAGCGGCCGCGACGGGTCCTAGTTACCAGGCCACCACTCGTCGCGGAGTCTCCCATTGGCCGTAAACCGTAACGTGAGGAGAATCCCGTGAAGAACAACCAGCAACCGACGTCGATGCCCGCGCATCGTTACCGCCCGTACCACGAGCTTTTCGCCGTGGACCTGCCCGACCGCACCTGGCCGACCAAACGCATCACGACCGCACCGCGCTGGTGCGCCGTCGACCTGCGCGACGGCAATCAGGCCTTGATTGACCCGATGAGCCCCGAGCGCAAGCGCGTGATGTTCGACCGGCTCGTGTCGATGGGATACAAGGAAATCGAGGTCGGTTTCCCGTCGGCGTCGCAGACGGACTTTGACTTCGTGCGCACCATCATCGAGGATGGGCTCATTCCCGACGACGTCACCATTCAGGTGTTGACCCAGTCGCGCGAGCACCTCATTCGCCGCACCTACGAATCGATTCGCGGGGCCACAAACGCGATTGTTCACCTCTACAACTCAACGAGTGTCCTGCAGCGCGATGTCGTGTTCAGGACCGACAAGCAAGGCATCATCGATATCGCGCTCGAGGGTGCGCGCATTTGCCGGTCGCTCGAATCCGAAGTGCCCGGAACGAATGTCTTCTACGAATACTCACCCGAGTCGTACACCGGCACGGAACTCGAATTCGCTGTCGACATCTGCAACCAAGTGCTCGAGGTGTTCGAGCCGACTCCGGACCGCAAGGTCATCATCAACCTGCCGGCCACCGTCGAGATGGCGTCGCCGAACGTGTACGCCGACAGCATCGAGTGGATGAGCCGCCACCTCAATCACCGCGAGAACGTCATCCTGTCGTTGCACCCGCACAACGACCGTGGAACGGCCATCGCCGCCGCCGAGCTGGGGTACATGGCCGGGGCCGACCGCATCGAAGGGTGCTTGTTCGGAAACGGCGAGCGCACCGGAAACGTCGACCTCGTCGCGTTGGGTCTCAACCTGTTCACGCAGGGAATCGACCCGCAAATCGATTTCTCGAACCTTGACGAGATCCGTCGCACCGCCGAATATTGCAACCAGTTGAAGGTCCACGAGCGCAGCCCGTGGGCGGGCGACCTGGTGTACACGGCGTTCTCAGGCTCGCACCAAGACGCTATCAAAAAGGGCTTCGAGGCGATGGACGCTCAGGCGATCGCCGAGGGAAAAAGCGTCAGGGATATCGAATGGGGCGTTCCGTACCTTCCGATCGACCCCAAAGACGTGGGTCGTTCGTACGAGGCGGTCATCCGCGTCAATTCGCAGTCGGGCAAGGGCGGTGTCGCGTACCTGTTGAAGGCCGACCACAACCTGGACCTGCCCCGCAAACTGCAGATTGAATTCAGCGGAGTCGTTCAGGGCAAGACGGACACTGAGGGCGGCGAGGTCTCGAGTGACGAGATCTGGGCCATATTCGTGGACGAGTATCTGCCATCGAGCGCCGACGACGACAAGTGGGGACGTTACGAACTCATGGGCACCCGCACCGCGTCGGACATGTCCGGCGAGGTGACTCTCGACGTGAATCTGCGCGTCGGTGAATCTACCGAATCTCTTCAGGCGGTCGGGAACGGCCCCGTGGCCGCGTTCCTCTCGGTCATGGCCGGACAGGACCATGAGATTCGTCTCTTCGACTATGTCGAGCACGCCCTCAGCGCATCCGGTGACGCCCTCGCGGCCGCCTACGTCGAACTCGAGGTCGACGGTCAAACCCTCTGGGGAGTCGGCATCGACGGGGACATCTCGACCGCGTCACTCAAGGCGATCGTGTCGGCGGTGAATCGGTCGGTTCGTGCGAGGGTGACCGTCTAACTACGGATCAGACGGCCCAGGGTTCGAATCCGTCCAATTTCAACCTCCATCGGAGCAGAGTCACTGTTATTCGCGTGTCACGAACCGGGGTTTGATGTAGCAACTATTTGGATAGGGGCGAAATGACCGACAAACCAGCACGAAGCCGCAAAAAAACCGCTGTAGTTCTCATGTGCGTAGCAATATTTGTTGCAGTGTCTCCGATGATCGTTGCAATGATTGCAGTCCGCATATCTCCAGAGTGCACTGTCGAGCCGAACTGCGCTGCGGGTGCCTTGGCATACTTCATTCTGCTGACCGTGCCGATTGGTGCTGTTGTTTTCATTGCCGGCCTAGTCATTTTGCTCACTGCGAGGCGACCAAACTAGACTCAAGGGCATCATTTCATCGATTGATAAGGAGTTGCGATGCCGCACCGATCATCACTGTCCGTTGGCCTGACGCTGTTCGTCGCGCTCGCGCTATCGGCGTGTGCCCAGCCCATCGTCAACCAACAACCCAACCAAGTTCCGGTTCCAGCACCGACACCAACCCAGTCCACGATGACGATGACTCCCGAAGACGCGTGGGACGCATTCGCTCAGGTAGCCGATAACAGTTGCCAAGAGGCGTATACGGGCCTGGTGGAGGAGGACGTTGCCGGACCCGACGTCGGCAAACTGAAGGTGCGACTCACATTTGATCAAGCGGGCGAGAATTCGTTGGCCAGCATCGCACCGAACGGAGTCGCGGAGATGGTGGAGTACAACGAATTCTTTGCGTGTGAAGCGGATTTCCTTTTCATGACTCTGGACGAGAACGGATCGGCACAGGTGATCCCTGAGTATTCGCCGGACTGGCCCATCGACATCTCGTTCGACGCCACAACCGGCACCTATATCACCGCGCAGGTTTTGGAGGACGGAAGCGTTCGAAACCTCGTCTACACCCTAACCAACAATTTGTTCACGTCGGTCGATGATGTTGATTTGGGGTCCACGACGACGCTGACCTACGGTCAACCCAACGCGACACTCACCCAGGCGGTCAACGACTTTTGGGACGCTTATTTCGCGAACTGAGAACCCGGTTCTAGCGTTTCTTGCGAATCGTCCGAATGGCGGACGTCACGGTGGGGACACCGCGTTGCGCTGGGAGTTTCCAGCCGAGCGTGACCGAGAGCATTCGGATGGCGGTCGTGACGGCGACGCCGACAATGCCCGCAACCGTTACCGACTGCCCGACGGATAACAGGATGATGACCGACGCACCGCCGAGTCCGGCCGCCACTGCATAGAGCGACCCGACCTGCATGAGTTGCATGGGGAGCGCAAGCAGCATGTCACGGAGGATCGACCCGCCGACCGCCGCCGCGACTCCGATGAACAGAGCGGGGACAACGGGCAGTCCGAACGCCAGCGCTTTGGTCGTGCCAATGACACCGAACATGCCGATGGTCAGGGCATCAAGGACGTTGATGACCATCTCGATGCGGTGAAGCAGAGACGACACGAGCATTCCGCCGAGTGCGCAGAGGACAGCGGTCACGAGGTACC
>CANKTR010000015.1 GCA_947486475.1 Microbacteriaceae bacterium
GCAAGGTGGAACTGGGTTCGTACCAGGGAATCCGCCACCGTCGTGGTCTGCCCGTTCACGGACAGCGCACGAAGACCAACGCCCGCACCCGCAAGGGACCGAAGCGCACTGTCGCCGGCAAGAAGAAGGCCGGCCGCTAGCCGCGGCCCTAGGAAAGGGAACTAGATCATGGCATCACCGAAAGCGACCGCGGGCCGTAAGCCCCGTCGTAAGGACAAAAAGAACATCGCCGTTGGCCAGGCTCACATCAAGTCGACGTTCAACAACACCATCGTGTCCATCACCGACCCGAGCGGTAACGTCATTTCGTGGGCGTCGTCGGGTGGCGTCGGATTCAAGGGTTCGAGAAAGTCAACTCCGTTCGCCGCACAATTGGCCGCCGAATCGGCAGCCCGTCAGGCACAGGAACATGGCATGAAGAAGGTCGATGTGTTCGTCAAGGGGCCGGGTTCCGGTCGCGAAACGGCAATTCGTTCACTCCAGGCCGCTGGTCTTGAGGTCGGATCGATCACCGATGTGACGCCTCAGGCGCACAACGGTTGCCGCCCGCCCAAGCGCCGCCGCGTCTAACGCACCAGGGTTTTAACGGGGTGATTGGGGAGACCCGGTCACCGCACACCAATAATTCAACATACGTATTCAGAGAAGTGTCATATAGCGGACACTGACCGAAAGGAAACCACGTGCTCATTGCACAGCGCCCCACGCTCACCGAAATCACCGAATCCGACACGCGTTCACAGTTCGTCATCGGACCGCTCGAACCCGGTTTTGGCTACACCCTGGGTAACTCCCTCCGCCGTACCCTCCTGTCGTCTATCCCCGGCGCAGCCGTCACCCGATTTCGGGTGACCGGCGCACCGCACGAGTTCACGTCGCTCACGGGTGTCCACGAGGACGTCACGGAAATCATCCTCAACCTGAAGAACATCACGGTCTCGAGCGAACACGATGAGCCGGTCGTTGCCTACCTCCGCAAGAAGGGTGCGGGTGTTGCCACCGCAGCGGACATCACCGCTCCCGCAGGAGTCGAGATTCACAACCCCGAGTTGCACGTTGCGACACTGTCGAAAGAGGGAAACCTCGAGATTGAGCTCACCATCGAGCGCGGTCGTGGATATGTCTCGGTCGAGCAGAACAAGATCGCTGGTGCCCCCATCGGTACCATCGCGATCGACTCGATCTATTCGCCGGTACTCAAGGTGACCTACCGTGTCGAGGCAACTCGTGCCGGTGAGCGCACCGACTTCGACAAGCTCGTTGTCGACGTTGAGACCAAGGCGTCAATCGTTCCTCGCGACGCTGTCGCGTCGGCCGGTGGCACGCTCGTCGAACTGTTCGGGCTCGCTCGTGAACTTAACGTCGAAGCCGAAGGTATTGAAATCGGCCCACGCTTCGAAGAGGTTGTTACGGGCGAAGGTCTCGACATTCTTATTGAAGAACTCGACCTCACGGTCCGCTCGTTCAATTGCCTCAAGCGCGAGGGAATCAACACACTCGCTCAGTTGGTCAATCTCACCGAGCACCAGCTCATGAACATCCGTAACTTCGGACAGAAGTCGGTCGACGAGGTCCTCGAGAAGCTCGTCGAGCGCGGACTCAAGCTCAAGGACGGTGTTCCCGGAGCGGATTCGGCCTACTTCTACGAGGCCAACGAAGAGTAATCACCCTGCGGGTGCCGTCGCGCTCGCATCTGACAGGAGAACCAACACATGCCTAAGCCCACAAAGGGTCCCCGCCTCGGAGGAGGCCCGGCCCACGAACGTTTGCTTCTTGCGAATCTCGCGGTTGCACTGTTCACCCACAAGTCGATCGAGACGACCGAGACGAAGGCCAAGCGCCTCCGTCCGCTCGCCGAGCGCCTCGTCACGTTCGGGAAGCGCGGAGACCTCCACGCTCGCCGTCGCGTTCTCGGAATTCTTCGTAACAAGGACGCAACGCACGAACTCTTCACCGTGATCGCGCCTCAGGTCGAACTTCGGGAAGGCGGATACACCCGCATCACGAAGACTCGATTCCGCAAGGGCGATAACGCGTCGATGGCACAGATCGAGCTGGTCTTGGAGCCCGTCAACCCGAAGCCCAAGTCGGCCAAAAAGGTCGCCGCGGCTGCCGCGGCTGCCGCTGCGCCGGCTCCGAAGCCCGCTGCCGCAGTTGTTGCGGAGGACATCGTCGACGATGTCGTTACCGATGCTCCGGTTGACGAGGTTGTTGAGACCGAGGTCGTCGAAAACGTCGAAGCGCCTGAAGCAGTCGAGGCGGTAGAGGCCGACGAAGCCGCCGAAGTTCCCGCGGACGACGCTGCCCCCGAGGTCGTTGCCGCACCGGACGCAGCCGACGAGGCCGCCCCCGAGGGCGACGACAAGTAATTCCATGATGCGAGGCCCGGGAATTTTTCTCGGGCCTTGCGTTGTTTACGGTGGCACATCATGAGACTCCGCATTGATTTCTCTTACGAGGGGACGGATTTCGCGGGCTGGGCAAAACAACCCGAGCTGCAGACCGTGCAGGGAACCCTTGACGGAGCGCTGGCAATAATTCTGCGTCTCGACACCATTCAATCTACGGTCGCGGGACGAACGGACGCGGGTGTCCACGCGACGGGGCAAACCGCTCACATCGACGTCGACGATTCGGTAAAGCCCGAGCGGTTGCAGCGCCAACTCAAATCGATCCTGGCGGGCGGGGCGATTCACGTCCACCGCGTGGCGGTGGCCCCACCCGGGTTTGATGCACGCTACTCGCCGATGTTCCGACGCTACGAATACCGAGTGTCCGATGCCGTCGGTAATCGCGATCCACGAACTCGGCACATCACGTTCTGGGTTGACGATCACCTCGACCTAGACCTGATGAACGAAGCGGCGACATCGATTCTGGGGCTTCACGACTGGACCACGTATTGCAAGCCTCGGCCTCGAGCCACGCGTGTCCGCGAATTGCAGATTTTCCGCTGGCGGCGCGACGACGACGGTACTCTCGTCGCCGAAGTTCAAGCCGACGCGTTCTGCCACAACATGGTGCGAAACCTCGTCGGGATGTGCATCGCGGTGGGTCGCGGCAAGCTCACCGTGAGCGATGCGGTTGCGCTCCGCGAGGAACGCACTCGCACCTCGGCGTTCATCGTCATCCCGCCCCACGGCCTCACGCTCGTCGAGGTGGGCTATCCGGCGGACGATGAGGTGGGGGATCGCGCTGAATTGTCGCGTGCTCGCCGTGAACCGGTTTGACCAGACGGGTAATCCCTTGTATTGTTGTCCCTTGGTGCCCGACCGGGTGCCTGGTTGAGCCCTCCACCGAGTTCTTTCCTTAGAAAGCCTCACCGGAGCGGGATTCACGAACACTTTAACCGAAAGCGCTACGACTGTGACGCGTACATTCTCACCAAAGCCCGCTGACATTCAGCGGGAATGGATCATCATCGACGCCGAAGACGTTGTCCTCGGTCGTCTGGCAAGCCACGCCGCGGTTCTCCTTCGCGGCAAGCACAAGCCGACTTTCGCTCAGCACATGGACATGGGCGACCACGTCATTATTGTCAATGCCGAAAAGGTCGCGCTCACCGGCTCGAAACTCACCCAGAAGCTTGCCTACCGCCACTCGGGTTACCCCGGTGGGCTGACGGCTGTCAAGTACTCGGAACTCCTCGAGAAGCACCCCACGCGCGCCGTCGAGAAGGCCATTCGTGGCATGCTCCCCAAGAACTCCCTCGGAGCCGACCAGTTCCGCAAGCTCAAGGTGTACGCGGGTGCCGAGCACCCTCACACCGCACAGCAGCCCACGCCGTACACATTTGACCAGGTCGCGCAGTAAGCGCCGAGCGAAGGATTAGAACAGTGGCAAAAATCAGCGAAACAACCGCATCGGGCGCCAAGGCACCGAAGCTCACTCTCTCGGTCGCCGGCGCAGCCGTCGGTCGGCGCAAGGAAGCGATCGCCCGCGTGCGCCTCGTTCCCGGCACGGGCGCGGTGACCGTCAACGGTCGCGCAATCGAAGAGTACTTCCCCAACAAGCTTCACCAGCAGCTCATCACGTCGCCGTTCGCGGTTCTCGAGCTTGGCTCGGTCTATGACGTCATCGCTCGCATTTCGGGCGGAGGCCCCTCTGGGCAAGCCGGCGCGCTGCGCCTCGGAATCGCCCGTTCGCTTCTTGAAATCGACTCTGAGAACAATCGCCCGACGCTCAAGAAGGCCGGTTTCCTCACGCGTGACGCACGTATCAAGGAGCGCAAGAAGGCTGGTCTCAAGAAGGCCCGCAAGGCTCCCCAGTACTCGAAGCGTTAATCGGTCATTCTCCGATGTCGCGTCTCTTTGGGACCGATGGTGTTCGCGGGCTCGCCAACGCCGAACTCACGGCCGAGTTGGCACTGCGCCTTGCGCAGGCCGCTTCACAGGTCCTCACCCAGGGTCGATACGCCGACGAGGTGCGTCGAGAGGGACGCAAGCCGCGCGCGATTGTCGCCCGCGACCCCCGAATCTCTGGCGAATTCCTGACGGCGGCGGTTTCGGCAGGGCTGGCAAGCTCCGGTATCGACGTTCTCGATGCAGGCGTTTTACCGACCCCCGCGGCGGCTTTTCTCGTCAACGACATTCAGGCTGACTTCGGAGTCATGGTCTCCGCGTCGCACAACCACGCGGCGGATAACGGCATCAAGTTCTTCTCGTTCGGGGGAACAAAACTTCCCGACATCGTCGAGGAGCGAATTGAAAAGGCGTTGGAAGGACCGCGCCTTCAGCCGACTGGCGCGGGAGTCGGGCGAATCCGCCGTTTCGCCGATGCGGAAGACCGGTATGTGCTTCACCTCCTCGCGACGATGGACGTCTCGCTGGCCGGATTGCACATCGTCATCGACTGCGCGAACGGCGCTGCGGCCGGAATCTCGCCGCGGGCCTTCAAAGACGCGGGTGCGCAGGTCACCGTGATTGGTAGTGACCCAGACGGACTCAACATCAATGAAGGCTGCGGTTCAACCGACCTCGCGTTGTTGCAAAAAACCGTCGTTGACGTCGGAGCCGATCTGGGAATTGCCCACGACGGCGATGCGGATCGATGCCTCGCTATCGACGCGAGCGGACAGGTCCTCGACGGCGATCACATCATGGCGATCCTTGCGGTGTCGATGAACGAACGGGGTCTGCTGAAGAGTTCGACGGTTGTCGCAACGGTCATGAGCAACCTTGGCCTCGAAATCGCCCTCAATCGCGAGGGAATCTCGCTCCGGCGTTCGGCGGTTGGCGATCGCTATGTTCTTGAAGACATGGAAACGGGTGCCTATAACTTTGGTGGCGAACAATCGGGGCACATCATCTTCGCGGATCACTCCACGACGGGTGACGGGCTGCTCACCGGACTGCACCTCGCAGCCGAATTGGTGCGAGCCGGAAAGACTGCGGCGGAACTGGCCACCGTGATGACCGCGCTGCCCCAGATTCTCGTCAACGTGAAAGACGTGGACCACACGCATCTGGACTCGGATACGGAAATCGCCGCGCTGCAGACGGAACTCGAGACCGAGTTAGGCGATTCGGGTCGAATCCTGCTCCGCTCGTCGGGCACCGAGCCATTGGTGCGGGTCATGGTTGAAGCGGCGACTCAGGATCATGCCGAGAGCGTCGCCAACCGACTGGCGGACCTGGTCCGCGCGCGACTTTCCCGCTAGATCTTGCGCAATAACACGGTTGATACGGTGTGATCGCGGTCCTTTTTCAGGACCAGTTTCGCGCGCGACCGGGTCGGTGCGATGTTCTCAATCAGGTTCGGTTCGTTGATGGACTTCCAGATTGCCGTCGCTTCGGTGACGGCCTCGTCGCGCGAGAACGAGGCGTATCGGTGGAAAAACGACCGCTCGTCGGCGAATGCGCTGGTCTGTAGCGCCAGGAAGCGGTTGACGTACCAGGATTCGATATCGGCTGTTCGCGCATCGACATAGATTGAGAAATCGAACAGGTCTGACAAGGCCACCGATTGCCCGGCGGTGGGTGGTTGCAGAACATTCAGGCCCTCGACAATCAGGATGTCGGGTCTCGAGACCTCGATTGTGTCGCCGGGGATGATGTCGTACGACAGATGCGAATAGACCGGCGCAAATACCCTTTCCGCCCCCGACTTTATCTCGGTGACGAACCGAAGCAGCGCACGTCGGTCATACGAGTCAGGAAAGCCCTTGCGGTGCGCGATTCCCCGTCTGGTCAATTCGGCATTCGGGTAGAGGAACCCATCGGTCGTCACCAGTGCGATGTTGGGGGTCTCGGGGTCGCGAGACAACAATTCGCGCAACAGGCGAGACACGGTGGACTTACCGACCGCAACGCTGCCCGCAACTCCGATGACGAACGGAGTGTGCGGTTTCGTGATTCCGAGGAACGCCGCGGTGTCGGCGTGAGTTTGGCGCGCCGCCCTGGCGTAACGCGAGAGCAGGTTTGTTAGTGGAATGTAGATACTGTCGACCTCGTCGATATCGAGGCTGTCGCCGAGCCCGCGGATGCGCTCGATTTCCTTCGCCGACAGAGGAGACCCCAAAGACGACGCGAGTGCTGACCATCGGTGACGAGGAATCTCATGGAACGGGGTCAACCCGATTGAACTATCCGCCATTTGCTCAACGATACTCTGCTCGCGGGGCGGTTAGACTTGCCCCCATGTGCGGAATCGTCGGTTACGTGGGTCCTCGAGGTTCCCAGGAGGTCCTTCTCGGGGGTCTCGGGCGCTTGGAATATCGCGGGTACGACTCGGCGGGTGTCGCCATCATCTCGACCAACCTGCAGACCCGCAAGCGCTCAGGAAAGCTTCAGACGCTGCGGGACGAACTCGTCGCCAATCCGCTCGACGACGGCCACACCGGCATCGGACACACGCGTTGGGCGACCCACGGGGCACCAACCGACGTCAACGCACACCCGCACCTCGCGGACGGCGGCAAACTTGCTCTCATTCACAACGGGATTATCGAGAACTTTGCCGACCTCAAGGCCGAGCTTGTCGCCGAAGGAACCGGATTCACCTCCGAGACGGATTCCGAGGTCGCTGCCCACATGGTGGCTCGCGAGTATCACCGAACGTCTGACTTGACCGAAGCACTGCGCGCCGTTGTCGCCCGCTTGGACGGAGCATTCACTCTTCTGGTCGTGCACGAAGATTCGCCCGGTGTCGTCGTCGGCGCTCGCCGCAACTCGCCGCTCGTCATTGGCCTCGGTCAGGGCGAGAACTTCCTGGGAAGCGACGTCGCCGCATTTGTGGAATACACGAGCGACGCCCTGGCGATCGGCCAGGACCAAATTGTGACGATTACGAAGGACGAAGTCAAGGTCATCGACTTTGACGGGAACTCCGTCACCCCCGAGCCATTCACCGTGACGTGGGATGTGTCCGCTGCCGACAAGGGTGGGTGGCCGTCGTTCATGGCGAAAGAAATTAGTGAAGAGCCAGTCGCGGTCGCCGACACGATTCGCGGCCGAATCAAGAACGGCGAAGTCCACATCGAGGGCTTCGAGCCAGCTGCGTTCATCGACGTCGACCGAATCATCATCATCGCCTGCGGGACAGCGGCCTACGCCGGGCTCGTGGGAAAGTACGCACTCGAACAGTGGGCGCGAATTCCCGTCGACGTGGAGCTCAGCCACGAATTCCGCTATCGCGAACCCGTCATCTCGGATCGAACCCTGATTGTCTCGGTTAGCCAATCGGGTGAAACGATGGACACGCTCATGGCCGTCAAGTATGCACGCGAGGTCGGTGCCCGCACGCTGTCGATATGCAATACGCAGGGTGCCACAATTCCGCGCGAGTCGGACGCGGTGATTTACACGCACGCCGGACCGGAAGTCGCCGTCGCGTCAACGAAGGCATTCGTCGCGCAAGTCACCGCGCTCTATCTCCTCGGAATTGCCATTGCACAGGCGAACGGCAAGGGTGACCCCAAGGTTCTCGCTGCCGTCGTTCGTGACCTTGAAGCAACGCCGGCGATGCTCGAAACGGTGCTCTTGCACGGCGAGCGCATCAAGACGCTCGCGAAGTGGATGGCGGATACGCAGGCCATTTTGTTGCTGGGTCGCCATGTCGGGTATCCGATCGCCCTCGAGGGCGCACTCAAATTGAAGGAGCTTGCGTACATTCACGCGGAAGGGTTCGCGGCGGGTGAACTCAAGCACGGTCCGATCGCACTGATTGAGCCGGGTCAGGTGGTCTTCGTCATCGTTCCCAGCCCGCGCGATCCACACTCGCTTCACGCGAAGGTCGTGTCGAACATCCAAGAGATTCGAGCCCGCGGTGCGCGGGTCATCGCCATCGCCGAACAGGGCGACGCGGCTGTTCTCCCGTATGCCGACGAGGTGATTCCGATTCCGCTGGCATCTAGTTTTATTGAGCCAATTTTGGCCGTTGTGCCGTTGCATATTTTTGCGATGGAACTTGCCGCGGCGAAGGGGCTCGACGTCGACCAACCGCGCAACCTCGCCAAATCCGTCACGGTGGAATAACCATGGCGATTGTCGGGCACGGAATCGACGTCGTCGACATTGCGCGATTCGACGCCTCACTCACCCGAACGCCGGAACTGCGTGAACGCTTGTTCGCGCCCTCCGAGCGCGACCTTCCCGTTGAATCGTTGGCCGCACGTTTTGCGGCGAAAGAGGCCCTCATAAAAGCTCTAGGGGGGAATGATGAGGTGTCATGGGTTGACGTTGAAATTCCGCGAGGTGAAGGACGACCCGTATTCCGATTGAGCGGTGCCATCGCCGCCCGAATTGAGCGATTGGGACTGGTGCTGCACCTTTCGCTCAGCCACGACGCGGGAGTGGCCGTGGCCAGCGTGATTGCCGAGGAACGATGAGCACGCCGCTCCGCCGTGTTCTGGTGTCGTCATCCGCCATCCAGCAAAACGTGGAACGACTGCGCGAACTCGCGCCCGCGAAAGATGCCATGGTCGTCGTGAAGGCGAACGGGTATGGGCATGGCGCGGAACTGGCCGCTCGCGCCGCACTCGCGGGCGGAGCAACCTGGATTGGTGTTGCGGACATCAGCGAGGCTGCTTACCTGCGTGACGCCGGAATAACGGCGCCCCTGCTCGCGTGGTTACACGCGGCGGATGAAGATTTCATCGAAGCGATCGAACGCGACGTAACTCTGGGCATTTCGACTCTCGCACACCTCAACGCCGTGGCGCAGGCTGGCGGCGGGACGGTTCACCTCAAGATCGACACAGGCCTTGGGCGAAACGGGGCCGGTCGCGAACACCGGGATGAATTTCTCAACACCGCAGCGGCACTTCACGCGAGCGGTGACCTCGTCGTCGATGGACTCATGTCGCACGTGTCGGGATCGTCCCGCGAGACCGACCTTGCGCAGGCCGAAGTTTTCATTCGGACACGAGACCTTCTCGCGGACCTGGGAGTCACGCCAACCCATCTCCACACGGCGGCGTCCGCTGCGGCAATCGACCACCCGTCGCTTCGGTTCACGATGGTGCGATTCGGCATCGCGGCCTATGGTCTCGCGCCCACCACGTCTCACCGTGAGTTGGGGCTCACGCCGGCGATGCGATTCGAGTCGTCAATTGTCAATGTCAAGCGTCTCGCCGCGGGTGACGGAGTGTCCTATAACTTCCTGTGGACTGCCCCGAAGGAAACGACCGTCGCACTCGTTGCCGCGGGTTATGCCGATGGAATTCCGCGGTCCGCGACCGGACACGCGGAAGTAGAAATAGCTGGCGAGCGGTACCCCGTCGTTGGGCGAATCGCGATGGACCAGATTGTGGTCGATGTTGGTGACGCGCACGTAAATGCAGGTGACCCGGTCGGGATATGGGGTGACCCGATCGACGGAACGCCGAGTGCCTCCGATTGGGGCGATTGGGCCGACACCATCAACTACGACATCGTGACGGGAATCGGGAACCGCGTCACTCGAATCGACATCCCGTGATGTCGATACCGACCGCTGGGGACATGGCTGGCTTCGGTGCGCGAGTGGCTCGGCTTCTGCGCGCCGGCGACGTGGTCTGTCTGACGGGCGAATTGGGTGCCGGAAAGACGACATTCACGCGCGGGCTGGGGCATGAACTTCAGGTGCGCGGAACGGTCACGAGCCCCACCTTCGTCGTTGCCCGAACCCACCCGCGAATCGACGGCGTGCCGTTCGTGCACATCGACGCCTACCGCCTGCACAGCCCAGCCGAGCTTGAAGATCTCGATATTGACTGGGAAAACGTCATCTCCGTCGTCGAATGGGGACACGGAATGTTGGACACCATCGTCGACGAGTGGCTCGAGATTGTCATCGACCGGTCGCACAGCGCAGAGGACGAAACGCGAACCGTGAGCCTGCACGCCGTTGGTCCGCGCGGAAACGAACTAGCCGACGCGCTTGGGCGAAACGAGGCGTCGTGATCCTGGCGATCGACACCTCGGCCGGCACGAGCGTCGCCCTGGTCGGCGATGGAATCGTTGCCGAAGCGGCCACGGCGGATACGCGCAGCCACGCGGAGCACATCGGGGTGTTTATCGATCGCGTCCTGACGGATGCTGGGGTGACCCCGTCAGAGGTAGTCGCCGTCGTGACGGGCATCGGACCGGGGCCATTCACCGGCCTGCGAGTGGGAATCGCGGCGGGAATCGCGTTCGCGATTGGCCGCGCAATCCCTATCTACGGGATTCCGAGCCACGATGCGTTAGCAGTGGGCCGAGGCGCGTGCACCGTCGTGACGGATGTCCGCCGACGCGAATTGGCCTGGACCACCTATCGCGATGGTCGTGCCGTCGCCGGTCCAGGTCTCACGACGGAGGCAACGCTGGCGACCGACGTTGACCTCGGCACATTTCCCGAGGTTCGCGCCGAGACCGTTTCGGCGGCACTTCTCGCGACGGCGGCTCAGCATCGGCTTGCCCGCGGTGACGACCTGTCGAGCCTGCTCCCCCTGTACCTTCGTGCCCCAGACGCAACACCAAACAACGGGCCGAAGCGGGTGAGCGGATGACTCTGCGACTCGCGACGGAAGCAGACCTCACGACAATCTACGGACTCGAGCAGGTTCTTTTTCCCGACGACGCATGGCCATTGGAGAAACTCGACGACGACCTGCGCAGCCCATATGCGCATTTCCTTGTCTCGGTCGACGAGGACCGTATTGTCGGATACGCGACCGCCCAGTACCTCACGGGTAACGATGTCGCGGACATTCAGAACATCGCCGTCGTTGAATCGCACCGAGGACGCGGTGTCGGGGCCGAACTCTTGGACGCCCTCGTCGCGTGGACCGTCGAGAAGGGTGCGTCGGCGGTCATGCTCGAAGTTCGTGACGACAACACCGCGGCCCGGTCGTTATATGCCTCGCGCGGCTTCGAGGTCATCGCGACGCGACCCAAGTATTACCAGCCTGCCGGCGTTGACGCGCTCGTGATGCGCAGGGAGGTGCCCTTGTGAACGAGCCACTCGTCCTCGGAATCGAATCGAGTTGCGACGAAACCGGTGTCGGAATCGTTCGCGGCACGACGCTACTCGCTAACGTCATCGCTTCGAGCATGGATGAACACGCCGTCTTTGGCGGTGTTGTCCCCGAAATCGCGGCCAGGGCGCATCTTGAGGCGATGCGGGGGACAATTCAGGCCGCCGTCGCCGAAGCCAACATTCGACTCGACGACCTCGACGCAATCGCTGTCGCAGCCGGGCCCGGATTGGCGGGGGCGCTCATGGTCGGTGTCGGAGCCGCGAAGGCGCTCGCCGTGTCTCTCGGAAAACCGCTCTACGGTGTCAACCACCTCGTCGGCCACGTCGGAGCGGACGTTCTGCGCGAGGACGGCGGCGACATCGAGCTACCCACCGTCGCGCTTTTGGTGAGTGGCGGTCACACCTCGCTGTTGCTCGTTCGAGACCTCGTGACGGACGTCGTCCTGTTGGGCGAAACGATCGATGATGCGGCGGGAGAGGCGTTCGACAAGGTCGCACGGCTTCTCAGACTTACGTACCCGGGAGGTCCCCACATCGATCGAGTGGCGAGCGACGGTGACCCCGCCGCGATTCGCTTCCCGCGCGGGCTGACGTTACCCAAGGACCTCATCAACCATCGCTACGATTTTTCGTTCTCTGGGCTCAAGACCGCCGTCGCTCGGTATGTCGAGACGACCGAAAACCCCTCTATTGCCGATGTCGCCGCGAGTTTCCGCGAATCCGTCGCCGACGTACTGACCAAGAAAGCGGTCGCTGCGTGTGTCGAACACGGCGTCAATCGATTGCTGTTGGGGGGCGGTGTCGCTGCGAATGCCCGAATTCGCGCGCTGGCGGCCGAACGGTGCGCAGAGCTCGGCATCGAATTGCGCGTTCCGCCCCTGGAACTCTGCACCGACAATGGCGCGATGATCGCCGCCCTCGGCGCTCACCTCGTTGCGCGCGGCGTCGCGCCGTCGGAATTGGATTTCCCGGTCGATTCGACGCTGCCCGTCGACACTGTTCGCGTCTAGCGCAGTCGTTCCGTCACAATTGCGACACGACCCTTGCCCGCCCGGGTCACAATCAGGGTTGCTGAGGCGGAGCCTTTCAGTTTGAGTTTGGTTCGGAACGTCGCGGGGTCGATGTCGACGCCCCGCTTCTTAATCTCGAGCGTGCCAATTCCGGCGTTCCGGCAGTACTGGGAAATTGCACGAATATCGAGCGGCACGATGTCGATGACGCGGAACGCTTGCGCAAAAGGGGTCTGGACGAGTGTGTCACTCGACAAATACGCAATCGACGAGGCGATGGTGTGTGCACCGAGTCGTCGTGCGAGTGTCCCCAACAATTGGGCACGGATGACGGCTCCGCTCGGGTCATAGACATACGCACCGATGTCGCCGATCTCGACCTCGGAGTCGGGTTCGCTGGCCGTGAGTTCGGCGGTAACGGTTCCCAACACGAGCGCGCTTCGCGCCACGTTTGCGCGTGCGAGTGCGCCCGTCCACACGACGCATTCGACGGTATCGCCGGAATCTTCGACCCACTGAGCCTCGACGCCATCGGGCAACAATTCGTGGTCGATGGCGGGAGAAAGTTTGATTCCGCTGGGAATTCTCAGCGCTACATCGAACACCCACTCGAGCGAGGGCGACCAGTCGGCGGG
Source organism: Microbacteriaceae bacterium (assembly GCA_947486475.1). The sequence goes on from CANKTR010000015.1 coordinate 13,085, forward strand.
ATTCGACAGCCGTTTGTCTTGTGAGCGACGAGCGGGGTCGAACCACAACCCACCGAACCGAGACAGATCGACGCCCTCCGCGTCACCCTGTTCGACGCTCGCATTGTCGAACGGAGCGAGGTTGTAGGTCGCGATTGCAGCGGTGGATTCGTCGCGATCGATCGCAACGACGCGAAGGCCAAGCCCGGCCAGGGCGAGTGAGTCGCCCCCGATCCCGCAGCCGAGGTCACCCACGGTGACATCACCAAGGGTGCGAAAGCGCGCGGCGTGGTGGGCCGCGACGTCCAGTCGCGTCGCTTGCTGAAGTCCGTTCTCCGTGAAGAACATGCGTGCGGCAAAATCGCCGAACTTTGGTTTTGCTTGCGCGCGAAGTCGACGCTGCCGGAGAACAACGCGAGTCATCTCGGGAGAAACTCCTCGGTCTCGAAGAGCAGACACAGCCTGAACCACACTGTCGGTCGCTCGGTACGGGGGGAGGCTCTCGAGCAACGTCAACGCCTCACTGGTGAGGAGCAATTCGGCATCCGCGCGGTCCATGCGTTCATTCTCGCAGTTACCCACATTGGCACTCGCGTTTGGAGAGTGCTAATTCGCGCGGTAAACTGGGAACCGCACGCTACAGTGCGCTCACATCGTCCACAAAGGAAGAGGTCAACCGTGTCGGTCGCTATCAAGCCGCTCGAAGATCGCATTGTCATTCAGCAGCTCGCTGCTGAGCAGGTCACGTCCTCGGGAATTGTCATTCCTGATTCGGCCAAGGAAAAGCCCCA
>CANKTR010000016.1 GCA_947486475.1 Microbacteriaceae bacterium
CACATTCAGCACGGGACGATCATTTTTCCGAAGACATCCAGTAAAGAACGACTGATCGAGAACATCGCGCTGTTCGACTTCGAACTCGACGCTGCTGACATGCTCGAAATTGACGGGTTTGACGCGGGGCGACGACTCGGTACGGCGCCAGCCGACGGCAACTGGGACTAGTCCGCGAACGGGAAAATCGTGCTGATGGCCACGAAGAGCAACACCGAGGCCAGCGCGATCTGAATCCCACGTGGCTTGACGCGGCGCGCGAGGAACGACCCGATGATGATGGTCGGGATGGATCCGAGCAACATGCTCGCAAGCATCCACGGGTCGACGACGATTCCGATGCCCGCGGCAAGTCCCGTGACGATGTAACCGGTGCCAGCGACGACAGCGAGCGGAATCGCGTGGGCGATGTCGGTGGCAACGAGGCGGTGTGGGGTCATTCGGAACGGGTAAAGGGCGGTCATCGCGACAGAGCCGAGTGCGCCTGCCCCGACTGAGGTGAGAGCAACGAGTCCGCCGACAACCCCACCCGCCGCGATGGTCGCCGGCGCCTGGAAGCTGCGAAACGTGGCGGGGGTCTCGGTGCGGTTTGCTTGAGCGGCCTTGATGAGAACGGGAGCCAGGAACATCCCGATCGCGGTGACGAGAACGACGACACCGATGGCCGTGGTCAGCCACGACACCTTTTCGGGCTTCGCGTTGAGCGCGACGAGCACAGCCACGACAATCGCAACCGGGATCGAACCCATCCACAGTCGACGAACTATTTGCCAGTCGATGTTTCCGCCGCCGCCGTGAATACCTGCGCCGAAGAGTTTGGTGATGGCCGCGAACCAGAGGTCGGTCGCGACGGCCGTGGCGGGCGCAACGCCCAAGAGCATGATGAGGATCGGTGTCATGACGGCCCCGCCTCCCACGCCGGTGATTCCCACGACGAAGCCAGTGACGATGCCGGCGAGCGTGTACCCGAAATCGATACCCGTGAGAGCGGGCGCCGCACCGGCGGCGAGGACGATGTCGATCATGTCGGGGCTCCTGATTCTCTGGCGGATTCGGTAAAGTCTATCAACCCACTAGATAATATAGCCTAACTAAATCCAACTCGGGAACCAGTAGTGCATGACCGCGAACCACTCGGGAATCGGAATCCCCATCCACACGGGCAGGAAGAACGCCGAGATGGCGACAGCAGCGATCAGGTAGTTCACCACGAACAGCCGAAGGCGGTGCTTCCAGAGCCACACGAGCACAGCGACGAGCGCGAGGACGAGGAACGGCTCGAGGGACACGGTGTAAAACTGAAAAACCGTGCGCTGTGAATAGAAGAGCCACGGGACATAGGTCGCGGTGATTCCGACGAGGATGGCAACGTTCTGCCACGTCGCTTTACGGATGACCATGACAATGAGGGCGACGATCGAGAGGGCGCCAGCCCACCAGAGGACGGGGTTGGCGACGCTCGTGACGTACTGGACGACCCCGTCGGTCTCTGTCGGTGTGTAATAGAACGCGGTCGGCCGGACCATCGCGAGCCAACCGAACGGGTCCGCCTGATAGTTGTGTGGGTCCGTCAACCCGATGTTGTAGTCGTAGATGTCGCGGTGATACTTCCACAGCCCACGGGCGATCCCGTACGGGCCTTCCCCGTAACCGACGTCGGCTGCCCACGAGCGCGAGTAGCCGCCGGACGACAATACCCAGCCAGCCCAGGACGACACATAGACGACGAGCGCGACGGGGATGAAGAGGGCGAACGAACGAAGAGCGGAGAGAGCCGAGCGCCAAACGAAGCGCTTGCCGCGTCGCGCCTTGCGAATCCGAAGGGTTTCGACGGCGACGACCCACAACCCGAACGCGGCCATCGCGAAGAGTCCGCTCCACTTCACGGCGGTGGCAGCACCGATGAGGACGCCGGCCAGCAACAGCCAACCACCCCACCCCGGGGTGTCCAAGTGACGGATGAGCGCGAGGAACGCGGCGAGGATAAACATCGTCAGGATTCCATCGAGAAGTGCGGTGCGGCTCATCGTTATCGCTATCCCGTCGATGGCGACGAGCAAACCGGCGACGGCAGCCGTGGCGATTGAGTGGAACATTCGGCGTGCAATCAACATGATGAGCAGAACGACGATGACGCCCGCAAGAGCCGTCGCGATACGCCACCCGAACGGGTTCTCCGGGCCAAAAAACGCCATCCCCGAGCCGATGATCCACTTGCCCAACGCTGGGTGCGCAATGAAGTCACCGATGCGAGTGAAACTGTTGACATCGCCGCCCGCAAAGTCACCAGCGGCGACCCATTCCGCCTCGTATCCGAGGTTCCACAGCGTCCAGGCATCCCGAACGTAGTAGACCTCGTCGAACACGAGTGTCGTGGGGCTCTGCAGATTGACGAGACGGATGAGCGACGCGAGCACGAGGACCGGGCCGTAGAGGAGAGCGGTCTGGACACGCGGCGACAACGCGGCGATGCGCGTGCGAACCTCGCGGAGGCGACCAGAAACACTCATAGGCAATACGGTACGCGAGAATGGGCGTGTGCTCATCCTTGCGGCGACCCCCATCGGCAATCTTGGTGATGCGTCACCCCGATTGCGCGAGGCGCTGGTGAACGCGAGCATCATCGTTGCCGAGGACACGCGGACCACCAACCACCTGCTGAAGGCTCTCGGTTTGACGACGAACGCCAAATTGATTGCCCTTCATGAGCACAACGAGGTCGCCAAGGCCGCCGACATTGTGCGGCTTGCGCAGGACGGCGATGTCGTCATGGTGAGCGACGCCGGAATGCCCGGAATCAGTGACCCCGGCTACGTCGTTGTGCGAACCGCCCACGAACAGGGCGTCACCGTCAGCGTGATCCCAGGGCCGTCCGCCGCGATTGCGGCGCTCGCCGTCTCGGGATTGCCGACCGACCGTTTCGCGTTCGAAGGGTTCGTGCCTCGAAAAGGCCACGCCAAGTATTTCGCGGGACTGGCTCGCGAACCTCGCACGCTCATTTTTTACGAATCGCCTCATCGCCTAGCTGACACGCTCGTCGCCGCGCGTGACGCGTTTGGGCCGGATCGGCTGGCGACCGTTGTTCGAGAGCTCTCGAAGATGTTCGAAGAGGTCGTGCGCGGGACGCTCGCTGAGCTCGCCGAAAAGTTTGCTGGCGAGAACCGCGGAGAGATTGTGTTCCTCGTCGCGGGCGCCGAGGTCGTGCCGATGTCACTCGAGGACGCCGTCACCGATGTTGTTGCACGGGTCGCGTCGGGCGAGAGGCTCAAGGAAGCGAGCCGCGCGGTGGCCGATGCGACGGGGATTCCCGGCCGCGACCTGTACTCGGCCGCGCTGGCGCGTTCGCGCGACGCGTAAACTGGTCGGAATATGTCGAGCGCCGAAAACTACTTCATTACCACCCCGATTTTTTACGTCAACGATGTTCCGCACATCGGTCACGCGTACACCGAGGTGGCTGCCGACGTCCTCGCGCGCTGGAATCGCCAGAACGGCAAGAACGCGTGGCTTCTGACCGGCACCGACGAACACGGCCAGAAGATTTTGCGCACGTCGACCGCGAACGGCGTCACGCCAAAGGAGTGGGCTGACAAGCTCGTCGCCGATGCGTGGTTGCCGCTCTTGGACACCATCACGATTCACAACGATGATTTCATTCGCACGACCGACGACCGTCACGAGGTGGCGGTCTCGAAATTCCTGCAGAAGCTCAAGGACGACGGGTTTATCTATTCCGGCGAATACGAAGGTTTTTATTGCGTCGGGTGTGAAGAGTACAAACAGCCGGGCGACCTGCTCGATGGCGGCGACGAATTTCCCGGTGAAAAGGTGTGCGCGATCCACACGCGTCCCATCGAAACGCTCAAGGAATCAAACTATTTCTTCCGGATGAGCGACTTCCAGCAGAAGCTTCTCGACCTGTACGACTCGCAGCCCGACTTCATTCAACCCGAGAGCGTCCGTAACGAGATCATCTCGTTTGTGAGACGCGGACTCGATGACCTCTCGATCTCGCGCGCGACCTTCGACTGGGGTGTCAAAATCCCGTGGGACGACAGCCACGTCGTCTACGTCTGGTTCGATGCCCTCCTCAACTACATCTCGGCGACGGGGTGGGGCTCGGACGACGACGAGTTCGCGCAGCGCTGGCCCGCGATTCACATCGTCGGGAAAGACATTGCCCGATTCCACGCGGTCATCTGGCCCGCGATGCTGATGGCCGTCGGGCTTCAGCCCCCAAAGCGCGTCTTCGGTCACGGTTGGTTGCTCGTCGGTGGCGAAAAGATGTCGAAGTCGAAACTGACGGGGATTGCGCCGCACCAGATCACCGACGTGTTCGGGGCCGACGCGTTTCGCTATTACTTCATGAGCGCCATCAACTTTGGCCAGGACGGGTCGTTCTCGTGGGAGGACCTCGCCGCGCGCTATCAGGCCGAGTTGGCGAACGGGTTCGGAAACCTGGCAAGTCGCGTCATCGCCATGATCAACCGGTACTGCGACGATGTCGTTCCCGCGCCGACGGAACTCAACGACGCCGATGCCGTCATCGTCGACACCGTGGCGAAAGCGTTCGAGACCGCGAACAAGGCCATCGATCGCCTCGCGATTCACGACGCCATCAACGCGGTGTGGACCATCGTCGACGCGCTGAACCTGTACATCACGGAACAAGAGCCCTGGGTTCTCGCGAAGGACGACGCGAATCGCGACCGTTTGCACACCGTGTTGTACACCGCGGTCGAGGGGCTTCGCGCGATTGCCGTTGGCCTGTCGCCTGTCATGCCGACGGCGACTCAGAAGTTGTGGGACGCGCTCGGGCTCGGCGAGGCGCTGGGTGCATTGACCGACCAGACCCTGTCGCGCGCCGGCCAGTGGGGGATTGCTACCGCGGGAATCCGCGTGTCGAGCCTCGACTCTCTGTTCCCCCGCATCGAGGAATAACGGTGTCGGAACCGCTGCGGGCGCGAAAGAACACCGACGGAGACGTCACGCGTGACCTCGAGTTTCCGCCGCTTCCCGAACCGTTGACGGTTCCCGTCTACGACAACCACACGCACCTCGAGATCGCAGACGGCGAGAACCCGCTTCCGCCCGAGGAAAACCTGCGCCGCGCCGTCGAGGTGGGCATCAAGGGTGTTGTCCAGGTCGGAACGGACCTCGAGACCTCGCGCTGGGGGGCCGACCTCGCCGATCGGGACCCGCGGGTTGTGGCCGCAGTCGCGATTCACCCGAACGAAGCGCCGCGATTGGCCGAGCGCGGTGTGCTCGACGAACACATCGCCGGAATCGCCGAGTTGGCGGGGCGTGACCGCGTCCGTGCCGTCGGCGAGACGGGGTTGGATTTCTTTCGCACCGACGAGCCCGGTCGGGCGCCGCAATTGCACTCGTTCGAGGCACACATAGACATCGCGAAGGCGAACGGACTCGCACTGCAGATTCACGACCGCGACGCCCACGACGCTGTCGTCGAGACGCTCGTGCGCGTTGGCGCACCCGAGAAAACCGTCTTCCACTGTTTCTCGGGTGACGAGGAACTCGCGCGAATCTGTGCCGACCACGGGTGGTACATGTCATTCGCGGGCACCGTGACGTTCGGGAATGCCAAGGGGATTCGCGCCGCGCTGTCGATCGCGCCGCGCGAACTCGTGTTGGTTGAAACGGACGCGCCGTTTCTCACCCCGATGCCGTTCCGCGGGAGGCCCAACGGTCCGTACCTCGTCCCGTTGACACTTCGGTTCATGGCGGAACACCTCGGCGTGACGGCGGACGAACTTGGGACCGACATCGCCCGCAACACCGAAACGGTCTACGGAACGTGGTGACCCTTCTTGGCGCGACCGAGATTCGCGCCCTCGCCGAGCGGCTCGACGTGTCGCCGACGAAAAAGTGGGGACAGAACTTTGTGCACGACGCGAACACGGTTCGCAAGATTGTCACGGCCGCAAAACTGCAGGCGGGCGAAGCCGTGGTCGAAATCGGCCCTGGGCTCGGTTCACTGACCCTCGGATTGCTCGAGCAGGGACACCCCGTCACCGCGATCGAAATCGACCCGAGGCTTGCCGCGGAATTGCCGGCGACGGCCGAGACACACGGCGTCACGGCAGGCATGCTGACGGTCATCCACGCGGATGCTCTCACGGTCACCGAACTGCCCGCGGGGCCGACCGCGATTGCTGCCGTTGCGACGATGCCTGCGGCCGCGACCGCTGCCCCCGCGGGGCCGACTGCGATTGTCGCCAACCTGCCGTACAACGTGTCCGTCCCCGTGCTCATCCACTTGCTCGAGACGTTCCCCACGATTCGCCGGGTGCTCGTCATGGTTCAGGCCGAGGTCGGGCACCGCATCGCGGCCGATCCCGGGTCAAAGATCTACGGAGTCCCGAGCGTCAAGGCCGCCTGGTGGGGCGACTGGAACGTCGAGGGCACCGTGTCCCGCCGCGTGTTCTGGCCCGAGCCCAACGTCGATTCGGTTCTCGTCGGCATGACGGCTCATGCGACACCGGGCGACGAGCCGCTTCGACGTCGCACCTTCGCGATCGTCGATGCAGCGTTCGGGCAGCGCCGCAAGACCCTTCGCCAGGCTCTGTCCGCGCGTGCAGGCTCAACGACCGCAGCGGCCGACCTGTGCGAGGCGGCGGGCATTGACTCTGGGGCGCGCGGCGAGCAGCTCGCTCTCGCCCAGTTTGTCGCCCTCGCCTCCGTGCCCTCCTGACCGCCTTTACGTTTTTGGAAACGGAATCGGCTTAGACCTGCGTTCCTGGAAACCAATCTGTCTGCCGCAACCCATCCCACCGCGCGGTGGTGGTTTGGTTTCCAATAACTCGCGACGTGCGCTAAGCGGTTTCCAAAAACGTAAAGGGGGCAGGAACAGGTGGGAGGGTGTGGATTGTCTGCAAAAACAGGTGGGGGTGCGGGTTTAGGCTCGTGGATATGAGTGCGCATTCGGTCACGGCAACGGCGCCGGGCAAAATCAACGTGTGCCTTCGCGTTGGGCCTCTGCGTGACGACGGTTTCCACGACGTCGCCACGATTTACCAAGCGGTCTCGTTGCTTGAGGAAGTCACGGCGACGGAATCCGCGGATTTCACCGTGAGTTTCTCGGGTCCGATCGACACGAGTCACCTGACGGTGGACGAGTCAAACCTCGTTATCCGTGCGGCCCGAGCCGTGGCCGCCGCATCCGGATACACCGGCGGAGCCGACATCCAGGTCGTCAAACGCGTCCCCATCGCCGGCGGAATGGGCGGTGGTTCGGCGGATGCCGCGGCAACTCTGGTCGCGGTCGACGCGCTGTGGGGTACCAATCTGGGGATGCCAAAGCTTGCCGAAATCGCAGCGACACTGGGCGCTGACGTCCCGTTCGCCCTGCACGGCGGAACCGCACTCGGCCTCGGTCGGGGCGATGTGCTGTCGCCCGTGCTCGCCAAATCGGCCTTCCACTGGGTACTCGTGGTGAACGAGGTGGGGTTATCGACGCCCAACGTTTTCCGTCAACTCGACCGTCACCGCGCGGAGCATTCGATCGAGATTGAAACGGTCGCGGTTGACCCCGCAATCGACCCCAACCTGTTGCAGGCGTTGAGGTCGGGTGACGCAATGGCCCTCGCCGAGTACCTGCGGAACGATTTACAGGCGGCGGCGTTGCAACTCATGCCGCATCTGGGCGAGACCCTCGAATTCGGCGAGACGCACGGCGCTCTGGCCGGAATTGTGTCTGGCAGCGGCCCGACGGTTGCTCTGCTTGCTGCCGATGAGGATTCCGCCTCCAGCCTCGCGGCATCGCTAACAGCCGACGGTCGACACGCTATTTCTGTTTCGGCGCCGGCTGTGGGCGCTCGAGTGAACTGAACGGCACTCCGAGGAAACTCAACAACACGGATCCGATGGCCGCACCGACCAGGGCGATGTCGGCGACGTTCCCGACGAAGAATCCGCCGTAATCAATGAAGTCGACGATTTTGCCCGACCCGATTGTGTCGCCGCGCAGCAGCCGGTCGAGGAAGTGTGAGACGGCTCCGCCGAGCATGGACCCAATTGCGACCGACCACAACAGAGTGTGGGTGCGAAGCGCGGCGACGACGAGCACGATGACGGCGATTCCCGCGATCACGGTCAGGACCCAGATGAATCCCGAGCCCAAACCGAATGCTGCACCGGGGTTGTAGACGAGGACCAGGCCGAACCACCCGCCGAGGATTGGCGTTCGCGGTTGGCCGACGAGTGCGGTTTCGGCCCACAGTTTCGTGAGCTGATCGAGGGCAATCCAGAACGCGGCGAGCGAAAAGGTGAGAACGGTAAGGGTGCGGCGGGTCACCCCTCCATTCTCGCAACATTTACCTGTCTAAACTAACGAAGTGAACCTGGTCGGATTAGAAGGCGTTTCCCACGAGTACCCGAACCGGGTCGTGTTGGATAACCTGACGATCGGAGTTCACGCGGGCGACCGCATCGGTGTCGTCGGGCGCAACGGTGACGGCAAGTCGACGCTCATGTCGGTCATCGGAGGTTCGCTCACTCCGGATTCCGGTCGGGTCACAATGCGCGGCGGGACCCAGGTGGGAATATTGACGCAAGACGACCACTTCGGTGATGACGAGACAGTCGGAAACGTGGTCGTGGGTGAAGGCCCCGAGCACGAGTGGGCATCATCGCCGGCGATTCGCGACGTGCTCTCGGGGCTACTAGGGGACGTCGACGTCACCGCCCGAATCGGCGATCTGTCCGGTGGGCAGCGCCGTCGTGTTGGCCTCGCCCGCCTCCTCGTCGGCGAGTGGGACGTTCTGCTTCTCGACGAACCGACCAACCACCTCGATGTGTCGGGGGTCAACTGGCTCGCCGAACACCTCATTCGCCGCTGGCCGACCGGGACAGGCGTTCTCGTCGTCGTCACTCACGATCGGTGGTTCCTCGACGCGATTTCGACCGACACGTGGGAGGTCCACGACGGCATCGTCGACAAGTTCGAGGGCGGATACGCGGCCTACATTCTGCAGCGCGTCGAGCGCCAGCGCCAATCGGCATCGAGCGAGGAACGCCGCCAGAACCTGCTGCGAAAGGAACTCGCGTGGTTGCGTCGCGGTGCTCCCGCTCGAACGACCAAACCGAAGTTCCGTATCGATGCGGCGACGGCGTTGATTGCGGATGTCCCTCCGCCCCGCGATCGCATCGAATTGTCCAAGTTGGCGACACAGCGCCTCGGCAAGGACGTTGTCGACCTGCTCGACGCGGGATTCGCGTTCGGTGACAACGTCATCCTCGAGGACGTCGAGTGGCGCATCGCACCCGGTGAGCGCACCGGAATCCTGGGCCGAAACGGCGCTGGTAAATCGACGCTTCTCGGGCTCATTGACGGGAGCCTGCAACCGACAAGCGGTCGCGTAAAGACGGGCAAGACGGTCAAACTTCGACGCCTCGATCAGCGCCTCGAGGGTCTCGAGCAGTACATGAACGACCGAGTGAGTGCGGTGATCGCCGGGTTCAAGACGACCTACAACGCGGGCGGAATCGAGTTGACCCCCGGCCAGTTGCTTGAACGTCTCGGGTTTTCCAGCGCTCACATTCAAACGCCGGTCAAAGACCTGTCTGGTGGGCAAAAGCGCCGCTTACAGATTTTGCTCATCCTGCTCGACGAACCGAACGTGTTGCTTCTGGACGAACCGACCAACGATCTCGACACCGACATGCTCGCGGCTCTCGAGGACGTGCTCGACTCGTGGCCGGGCACACTGATCGTCGTGTCGCACGACCGGTACCTGCTCGAGCGCGTGACTGACCAGCAGTACGCGGTCATCGGTAAGCACTTGCGGCACCTCCCAGGCGGCGTCGACGAATATCTGCGTCTGGATGCGCGTCCCGTCACCCCGATGTCGGCCGCGCCCGCCAAGACTGCCCCGAAGTCCACCGACCTGAGCGGAGCCGAGCGACACGCGCTGGACAAGGAATACAAGTCGCTCAATCGTCAAATTGAGAATCTCAAGGCGTCAATCGAAAAGGTTCACGCGCAGATGGCGACCCACGACCAGAGCGATTACGAGGGTCTTGCTAAAATCAGCACCGAGCTCGCAACGGCGACCACGACCCTCGACGGACTTGAATCACGCTGGTTGGAAGTGGCCGACAAGCTCGGCGAATAGCTGCTGCCCCTCCTGGATTCGAACCAAGACCGAACATCTCCAAAGGATGCCGTGCTGCCATTACACTAAGGGGCATTGCCCCGAAGGGCTCTTCTATTCTGCCCGAATTTCGGCGACACTCGGCGCTTCGGCGGACACGCCGAGTGCCTAGTGCCAGAATGGTCTCATGACCGATGCTTCTCTCGCTGTGGTAATTCTCGCCGCTGGTGAGGGAACGCGGATGAAATCCGCCACGGCCAAGGTTTTGCATACCATCGCGGGAGTTCCCATGATCGGGCACGTGTTGTCAACGGTCGCCGCGCTTCACCCCGTGCACACCGTCGCCGTTGTCCGCCACGAGCGGGATGCGGTCGCCGGGGCAATTGCGGAATTGTCGGACGGGGTTGTCATCGTTGACCAGGATGACGTAACCGGAACCGGTCGAGCGGTGGAATTGGCCCTCGCCGCGCTCGCCGATTTTGACGGGGACGTCGTCGTTGTCTCGGGAGACGTTCCGCTGCTGGATGCCGAGACCCTGACCGACCTCATTGATGAACATCGCCAGCGCGAACGGGCAGCTTCGGTCCTCTCGGCGCTCGTTGACGACCCGTCGGGATACGGTCGGATCGTGCGCGATGACGCTGGCGAATTCCGGAGAATCGTCGAGCACAAGGACGCTGCCGAGGACGAACTCGGCATTTCCGAGATTAATTCCGGAACGTACGTGTTCCGAGCGTCGGCGCTCAAGGCCGCTCTCACCAAGGTTGGCACCGCAAATTCGCAGGGCGAAAAATACCTGACGGACGTAATCGAACTACTCGTGACCGACAGCCTCACCGTCGGTGCGAACCCCGTTTACGAATCGTGGGTCGTGGCGGGGATCAACGATCGCACGCAACTGTCTGACGCGCAGGCGCGGCTCAACGCGATGATTGTGCGTGGTCACCAGATGAACGGTGTCAGCATCGACGATCCGGCGACGACGTGGATTGACCGCGGTGTGTCTATCGAACCCGACGCCCACATCCTGCCCGGCACGTTCCTCAAGGGCGCGACGAGCATCGCGTGTTGCGCGACGGTCGGCCCCGACACGACTCTGCGCGATTGTGAAATTGGTGAAAACGCGACCGTCACTCGAACCGATGCGACACTCGCCGTCATCGAGTCGCACGCCACGGTCGGCCCGTTCTCGTACCTTCGCCCCGGAACCGTGCTCGGCGAAGGTGGCAAGATCGGTGCATTCGTCGAGACCAAGAACGCACACATCGGTCGCAGCAGCAAAGTCCCGCACTTGTCGTACATCGGGGACACGACGGTCGGCGAAAACTCGAACATCGGTGCCGGAACCATCACCGCGAACTATGACGGCGTTGCCAAGCACCCGACCGTTATCGGATCGCACGTTCGCACCGGCTCGCACAACGTCTTTGTTGCGCCCGTCACGATTGCGGACGGCGCCTACACGTCGGCCGGAACCGTTGTTCGACGAAACGTCCCAGCGGGGTCGCTGGGAATGACGGTCGCTGGGCAGCGCAACGTCGAAGGTTGGGTCGAAAACAATCGACCAGGCACTGCGTCCGCCGAGGCCGCGACCCACGCGACACAGGAAAGCGAGTAGTCCGATGAACAACATGGAGCTGGCGGGCAAAAAGAAGCTCATTCTCATTTCGGGTCGAGCCCACCCCCAACTCGCATTGGACATCGCCGATCAACTTGGAATGTCGCTCTTACCGACGGACGCCCGAACCTTTGCGAACGGCGAAATTTATGCTCGGTTCGACGAGAGTGTCCGCGGAACGGACGCGTTCGTCATCCAGTCGCACTGCAACCCCATTAACGAGTGGCTGATGGAACAGCTCATCATGGTGGACGCTCTCAAGCGCGCGAGTGCTAAGCGCATCACGGTTGTTGCACCGTTTTACCCCTACGCACGTCAAGACAAAAAGAGCCGAGGCCGCGAGCCGATTTCGGCTCGGCTCATTGCCGACCTATTCAAGACCGCCGGCGCTGACCGCATCATGTCGGTCGACATTCACGCCGCGCAGATTCAGGGGTTCTTTGACGGACCGTTCGACCACCTCTTTGCGATGCCGATCTTGCTGGAGCACTTCCGAGCGCAACTTGACCCCACGACACTCACGATTGTGAGCCCCGACATGGGCCGCGTTCGCGTCGCTGACGTGTGGAGCGACAAGCTTGGCGCGCCGCTCGCCATCATTCACAAGCGTCGCGACCCCGCGGTTGCGAACCAGGTGTCGGTGCACGAAATCGTCGGTGACGTTGAGGGCCGGGTGTGCCTCATCGTTGATGACCTCATCGACACAGGTCGCACGATTGTTAAGGCCGCCGAGGCGCTCAAGGCCGCGGGCGCCAAGGGCGTTGTCGTCGCGGCGACGCACGCGGTGTTCTCTGACCCCGCGACCGAAATTTTACAGGCGGACTTCATCGACAAGGTCGTCGTCACCGACTCGCTGCCGATTCCGGAAGAGAAGCGCTGGGACCGCCTCGAAATCCTCTCAATCGCCCCGACCATCGCCACCGCGATTCGCGAGGTGTTCGGCGAGGGTTCGGTCACCGGCATGTTCGACGGGGCTGCATAACTCTTGTCCTCTCGTTCGTCGGGACTCTTCTGGGGGTTCCTCGGGGTTCTCGCGTTCTCGTTCACTGTTCCGCTGACCCGCGTCGCGGTCGAGGGGATGAGCCCGCTCTTCATTGGCTCCGGGCGCGCAGTGCTCGCGGCGATTCTCGCCTCCACGGTCTTGATCGCGACCCGACAAAAACTGCCGAACGCCCGACAGTTCCGGCACCTCGTTGTCGTCGGCGCGGGTGTCGTGGTGGGTTTCCCGTACTTCACGTCGTACGCGCTCGAAACCGTGCCCGCGGCCCACGCGGCCGTTGTCATCGGCTTGTTGCCGATCGCGACCGCCGCAGTCGCCGTGATCCGCACCAGTGAGCGGGTCGCTGGACGATTTTGGGTGTTCGCGGTACTGGGGGCAATCGCCGCGATTTCGTTCGCGAGCGTCGCCGCCGGGGAATTCGGACACTTCGAATGGGCCGACCTGCTGTTGGTCGGGGCCGTCATCACCTCGGCAATTGGGTACAGCGAAGGTGCGGTGGTGTCCCGCGAGCTCGGGTCGTGGCAGACAATTTCGTGGACGCTCGTCATATGGTCGCCCGTGATGATCATCATGACCGTTGTGTCGGTGGCCGCCCAACCCATCACCGCGACGCCGTGGCAGTGGGCGGCGTTCGTCTACCTCGGTGCCGTGTCGATGTACCTGTCGTTCTTCGGCTGGTACCGCGGCCTCGCGATCGGTCCCATCACCACCGTGAGCCAGGTTCAACTGATTCAGCCCGTCCTGTCAATCGTGTGGGCGGCGTTGTTGCTCGGCGAAGTAATCACGATCGATATCGCGGTGGGCGGCGCAGTCGTGATTGCGTGTGC
>CANKTR010000017.1 GCA_947486475.1 Microbacteriaceae bacterium
AGCACAGCGAATGCGGTGATCGGAACCAACGACGCCGGGTTGGCGTAGATGACGACACAGAGCAACATCGGGACGATGCTCGCGACGAGCAGCGCGTTGGTCGGAACCTTGCTGCGATTCGAAATCTGGCTGAGCCATCCGCTGGCGGGAAGCATCTTGTCGCGCGCGAACGAGTGCAGCAAGCGGCTTGCGGCTGCCTGCAGGCTCAAGCAGCACGAGATGAATGCAACGACGGCGACGACGAGGAACAGGCGTGCGCCGGTGTCTCCGAGGACATCCGCGAGGATCGTGCCGATGGGGTCGGCGTTCTCTCCCGCTGCGGTCGCGGCAAGGAGCTCGGGCGACGCGGCGAGAACATATCCCGAGAACGATGCGAGAGCCGAGACGCCACCAATGAGGATGGTCAGAATCATGGCCTTCGGTACCTCCCGAGCAGCGTCGTCAACTTCTTCGGCGACGTCACCACAGGCTTCGAAACCATAGAACATGAACAGACCGACGAGGGCCGCGCCCATGAATGCGGTGCCATAATCAGCAGACGCAAACCCGTCGGTAAAGATGCTGAACTCGTTCTGACGCTCAAAAATGAGCAGGTAAAGGCCCAGTCCGACGACACCGATGAGCTCTGCAGCGAGACCGATGGTCGCGATACGCGCGAGGGTTTTGGTTCCCCCGAGGTTGATGAGCAATGCGACCACGAGGAGGCTGATTGCAAGAATCAGAGTGAGTTCTGACGATACCTCGGTCACACCAAGAACGGTGGCGAGGAAGCCGGTGCCGTATTGCGCAACGGACGCAATCGTCACGAGCATCGCCCAAACATAAACCCAGGCGGTGAGCCACGCGGATTGGCGGCCGGCAAGGCGGCGCATCCACGGATAGATTCCACCAGCGATAGGGAACTGCGAGACGACCTCGCCCATGACGAGTGCGACGAGCATCTGTCCGCCACCGACGATGAGGATCCAGAAGATCGATCCGGGTCCACCGGTCATGAGTCCGAGACCGAACAGCGCGTAAATTGCGACGAGTGGCGACAGGTAGGTGAACCCGAGTGCCATTGTGCTCCAGACAGTCATGGAGCGGTTGTACGACCCTTCGTATCCGAGGGCGCTAAGTTGCGCCTTGTCGGATTGGGCCTTGTCTGACGTAGCCATTGTGACCTTTCGATTGTTGTGTTAATCGCGAGATGCCACCGGCATTGGTCGCACCTCGTTGTGCTGGGGTAAACATAGCGCGTTTTTTCTCCAGCGGCAGGTGATTTGTGTCAACGGCGTATTTGCTAAATCATTCATCAATATAGGATTTAGGAAGTGGACATAAGATTTACCACAACAACCATTTGCGGCCGAGTCGCTCGAACAATGAGGTTCACCTGATGTCAACCGAAATCGATGTGCCGTATCTGGACATTTCAGATCCGTCCTTCGCGATGCATTCCGAAGCGGTTCGTAACGCTCGAGAACAGCACTGGTACGCGACAACAAACTACGGATTTGCGGTACTGCGCCACGAATACGTCAGCATCCTTCTCAAAGACACCCGTTTAAGCCAGGGCAGCGGAAAATGGCCGGACCACAACGGGGTCCACTCGGGGTTGTTCCACGACTGGTGGACCAAGTGCTTGTTGGTGCTCGAAGGCGACGACCACCACCGAATCAGGCGCATGCTCAACCCGGCGTTCTCGTTCCGCCACATCGAGGCGTATGTTCCGCGATTCGAACAACTCGCCGTCGAACTTGTCGACGCGATCATCGACAACGGCGAGTTCGAGTACGTCAACGACTTCGCCGAACCGTACGCAACACGCGTGTTGTGCATTCTGACGGGTATCCCCGAAAGTGAATGGCCGACTATCGCCCGCATCTCGAGTTCGATCGGGCTGGCGCTGGGAATTACCATCAAGGAAGACCTGCCCGAGGTTGAATCGGCGCTCGCCGAACTCTACGGGTATGCCGAAGCGCTCATCGCCAATCGCCAGGCGAACCCGCGCGACGATCTCGTGACGCGCCTCGTAGAGGCGAACCGTGATGGTGACAGCCTCAGCGACGACGAACTTCGCAACGCACTGTGTCTTCTCATCTTCGGCGGAATGGACACGACGCGAAATCAATTGGGGCTCGGCATGCAGACCATGATGCGAAACCCCGACCAATGGGAGCTGCTGGCGAAGAACCCCGAACTGGCGCGGAACGCGGTCGAGGAAGTCATGCGGTCCAACCCGACGACCACGTGGGTGACCCGCGAAGCCGTCGTCGATTTCGACTACGAAGACCTTCACGCGCCCGCTGGATCCACCGTTCACTTCTTCACTCAGGTGAGCGGGAACGACCCAGCGGCGTACCCGAACCCCGGGATTGACATCACCGTTGAACGAGCGCCGCACTACGGGTTTGGCGGGGGGATGCACCACTGCCTCGGGCATTTCGTCGCGCGAATGGACATGGCGATCGCGTTCCGAACGCTGTCCCAACGGATGACCAACATTCGAGTCAACGGGCGGGACGAATGGATGCCCGATTCGGGCAACACAGGGCCAGTCCGTCTTCCGCTCGCGTTCGACACACGATAACCTCAAACAACACCAAGGAGAACACCATGCACGTTTTTGTAGACCGCGCGAAGTGCGACAACCACGGTCAGTGCACCTTTTCGGCGCCGACCGTGTTCCGGCTCGATGACAAAGGAATTCTCGAATACGACGAAAACCCCGACGAATCGTTGCGGGCGGACGTCGACGAAGCGGCCGACGTGTGCCCGATGCAAGCCATCCTGGTCACAGACTGACCTGATTAATCCCACTACACACAAGGACAAAGGAGTCCCATCAATGGTTGACCAACTCGGAACGAGTGCTCTGACGGACAACGACGCGTTCTCTCGCCACCAGGCGTCGAACATGCGTCCCGACGTCGTCAAAGACCTCGAACAGAAAATCGCCGCCGCCGGTGTCGAATTCATTTATCACATGCTTCCCACGATTGGCGCAAAAGTCGTGGCTAAAATGGTGCCCGCACGCCACCTTCGCCGCAACCTCGAGAAGGGCATTGCCCTGCACCGCACCGCGGTAGCTGACTTGCAGTCGACTCGCGAAGGTGAATTGATCGGTGGCGGAATCGGTGCGCGAGAGATGATCGCGCTGCCCGACCCCGACACCTTCGTTGTGTTGCCGTGGGACACGTCGGTCGCCCGCATGTTGTGCCTCGCCTACGAACCGAGGCACTTCGCCGAGGTTGGCGGACGCCCCCTCGCGACGGACTCCCGCGGGTTGCTGATTCGCGCCCACTACGAATTCACCGCCCGCACGGGGTTCGAGGTGCGAAGCGGCACGGAACCCGAAATGATGTGGACGGGACCGGGCCTCGAGGTCATCAAAAAGGAAGGTTCGAGCCCCGCCTACCAGGTCGAAAACCTCGAACGCATGCGCCCGATCTTCAAGCAAGTGGTTCGGTATGCGCAGGCGTTCGGTCTCGACATGATCGAAGGCGACTACGAGGACGACGGACAGTTGGAACTCAACTGGATGTACGACCGGGTCGAGCACACCTCGGACCGACTGGTGACCTACCGACAAATCTGCAAGCAGGTCGCGCGCGAACAGGGTGTCACGGCGACGTTCATGCCCAAGCCGTTCAACGGGCTGATGGGCAACGGTTGCCACCACAACCTCTCGTTGTGGAAGGGCGATGTCAACGCCTGTATCGAACCGGGAAACACCGAGATTCATTTGTCAGAGGTCGGGCGTTGGGCCGTCGGTGGAATGCTCACGCACGCCGCTGACTCGACTGCCATCATGGCCAGCACGGTCAACTCGTACAAGCGATTTTGGGACGCCGGGCAGTTCGCTCCGAGTTCGCCCTCGTGGGGGCTCGATTCCCGCGCGGGAATGATTCGCATCTCGTCGATTGGTCGCATGGAGTATCGCCAACCCGATTCGAGCGTCAATCCCTATCTGTCGCACACGGCGCTCCTCGCGTCGATGGAGGACGGACTTGACCGCAAGCTTGATTCGGGCGACCCGCTCACGATTGACAAACCGCGAATTGTCAAGTTCGACGTGATGCCGATGACCCTCGGCGATGCCATCGTGCAATTCGAGGGCAGCGACATCATGAAGAAGGCATTCCCTCAAGAGTTGCGGGAGGTCTTCATCGACCTGAAGAAGGACGAGTGGGCCCGTTACTGCGGGATCATCACCGAATGGGAGTTCGCACAGTACTGGGAGACACTCCCGTGAGCGCCGCACTTCGACTGGCGTGCATCGACGCCGACGCGCCACCGCTGTTCGACCTCAGTCCTGACGGGATTCACCGCACGGGTTACGAGCCGGCCGCGGCCGACCTCGTTGCGAGTGTGATGGGTCGCGAGATTGAGTGGGTCATCACCGGCTGGGACAACATGATTCCGATGGTTCAACGCGGCGAGGTGGACGCGGTCTGGTGTGGGCAGGGAATGATTCCCGAACGCATCGCCCTCGTCGACTTCACCCGGCCCTACGCGGTGTTCAACGAGACCGTCTTGGTTCGTGCCGATGATCCCGCCCGCTCGAACACCACCATGGACGGATACACGGTGGGGGCAATTGCGGGAAGCGCCAACCTGAAGGTCGCTCAGACGATTGTTGGAGCCGAGATTGTCGAATTCACGGGCCCGAGCGTCTTCGAGGACATGATTGCGGCACTGCGATCGGGAGCCGTCGATGCGTTCGTTGACGACGACGTGGTCATGATTCCTCTCGCCGACAACGATCCGGATTTTGTCGTCGCCTTTACTGCCGAAACTCGAAACCCGTGGGGTATCGGAGTCCAGAAGGGCAACGCGGAACTCTTGGGGGAGCTCAATAGAGCACTCGACACGGTCATTGCCGACGGTCGACTCGCAACGGTGTGGAGCACGTGGATGCCCGATTTGGAATTCCCTCTGGCAAAATAGTAGCCATGAGCCACAACATCACACCCAGTGACGTCATGCCCGAGGGCAACGCGTCGATGCCGAGTGACGCGCCGACTGTCGCGGTCGTGGTGTCGCTCAACATCCCCGAGATGACGGACGAAGTCGCCGGGCTCGTCGCTCGATTCACTCGTGTCGCGCTGACCGAACTGAACAACGTCGGGGCAAAGGTCGTGCTGTTGGATTCGAGCAAGTCGCCGCTAGACCCGGCGGCAGTGGCCGACGTGGCCGACGGAGTTCTGTTTCTCGGCGGCGGAGACGTGGATGCACGAATTTACGGTCACACCGAGCCGGTGAACCACGAGTACGGTGTCGACCGCGCTGCGGACGACTATTGCATCGATATCATCAACGCGACAATCGAACGGGACGCACCGATGCTGTGTATCTGTCGCGGTTCGCAGTTGCTCAATGTCGCGCTCGGCGGCGACCTCATTCCCGACATCGAGAACTTTCACCCGCACCGCGGGGGATCGGGTGACCCGATGTTCAAGGACGAACCCGTCACCCTTGAACCGGGCAGCAAGATTCGCGAGATATTCGGTCGCGACCGAGTTGCGGTTCGCTCGGGGCACCACCAAGCCGTCAATCGTGTGGCGGACGGGCTTGTCGTCAGCGCTCGTGCTGAGGACGGAGTCGTCGAGGGCACGGAAATGCCGTCGGCACGATGGGTCGTCGGAGTCCAGTGGCACCCCGAGGACGATGACGGCTCAGCGCCGGATCGTCGTGCTCTCTTTCAGGCGTTCGTCGACCAAACGAAACTCGTTCAAACCGCGCGCTAGTAATTCGCGGCTAGCGGAACTGTCACGAGTTGTAAGCCAAGTTCAGGTCCTGGGATTTCGCATCGACTCGCATTTTTCGGCAATGCCACGACACGATTTCCCACGAGAAAGCGACCCGAGTTTCCCAGGATGATGCGATCGAATTTTGACACGAGCGCGACGTCCCCGGGAATTGTGCGCAGAATCGGCATGATGACGGTTTCCAATTCCCGCACCTCCGTGTCGCACCCAGCGGTGCCGATGAGCACCCCATCTAACGACAGCGGAACCATGCTGGTCAAAATGTACTTGTCCATCCCCGCGTAGTCGAGGTAAGGGCCCTGAATTGCTGGGTTTCCGGTCGAGACAACCTCGGCAAACCACTCGTAGGTCACAAAGTCATAGAAACCGGGGTCATCCTGTGAAAGGTTGAACACGATTCGTTGGGTTGAGCCCAAATCGCCTCGCCGCCACCATTCGACTGCTCCGACATTGTTGTCCACAAGGTCTGGACCGAGGACGATTCCAGCGGCCACGGGGAATGCGTGGCGACTCAGAAATGTCGCGGCAGCGGGTTGAATTGCGCGCAGATGGCGTTCTGTCAATCCAGCCTTCGTGCCCCGCGCACTCTGAAGTTCGCGTTCGCACTCCAACGCCATGGTGGTCAAGTCGTCATAGACCGCGGCAAATAAATCCCCAATCGCCTTACCCGCGCGTTCGAGGCCTCCTTGGGCCTCACTCATTCGTGGGCCCAATCGGGTACAAAACATCGAGTCGAGCGGCAACCAATCGATAAAAGTCGCGTGAGATGTGCTCACGAACGGCGCGCTCCGCGGCGATAAGGTCTCGACTTCGCAGGGCCGCGACAATGACCAGGTGGTCGTTCATCGTCCATTCCCGGTCGGTTTCGACCGCGAGGACGGTCCACATAATTTCAATTGTTTCGGTCAACAACCGGATCTGCGTTGCCAAGAGACGTTCGGACTGCGCGAGCACGGCTAGTTCGCTGTGGAATCTGCTGTCGGCACGAATACAGGACTCAGTCGTTGTCGCCTCTCCCAAGGTTCGAGCGATTCGTTCAAGTCGGTCGAAGTCGTGGGGGAATGCTCGTCCGATGACGAGTCGAACGGCAGCAAGGGCGGTGGCCACCTGTTCGTCCTCCATATCGCGCAATTCCGCCGTGGACAACCTCAACAACCGCTGGCGAAGCGCCTCGAGATTCGTGCGGGGAGCGCCGATGATGAAGGTACCGCCGCTTCGCCCGCGCCGAGTTTCGATGATCCCTTGCTCGCGCAACGTCCGGAGCGCGTCGCGGACGGTCGCGGTGGCGACGCCGAACATGACGGTCAGCTGGTTCTCGACGGGGAGTTGCTCGCCCCGACGAAGAAGTCCGAGAGAGATTGCGGTCGACAGGCGATCAACAATTGCCTCAGCACGAAGGACGTCAGGGAGTGGTCGAAAAACCTGAGAGTGAACTCCGCTCAGAACACCCACGGAACCTCCTCAGTTCTAATCCTCCCCTTCAGGATACTGGGAATTGTTCGGCGATAAACGATTATTTGCTCGGCAATGAACCACAATGAATTTATGCCCTATGCCGTGATAAACCCTGCCAGTGGAATTCTCGAACGAGAATTCCCCAGTGCCACGCCGACCGACATCGCTGGCGCGATTTCGCGCGCGGACGCGGCCCACGCGACGTGGAGCCAAACTCCGCTCGCCGAACGCGCCGGCGTCCTTCAGCGCGTCGCGGATTTGTATCGCGAGCGTAAAAATGAACTCGCGGACATCATCGCCCGCGAAATGGGAAAACCGGTGCGTCAGGGTCGGGGCGAAGCCGGTTTCGTCGGCGATATTTATGAGTTCTATGCCACCCAGGGGCCAGGGCACCTCGCCGATCAGGACATGCACCCGATGTCGGGTGGGCACGCGATCGTCCGCTCGCAATCGCTCGGCGTCCTTCTCGGCATCATGCCGTGGAACTATCCCTACTATCAGGTTGCGCGTTTCGCCGGCCCGAACTTGCTCCTTGGCAACACCATCATCCTCAAGCACGCGAGCAACTGCCCGGAATCGGCACTCGCGCAGGAACAGATTTTCCGTGATGCGGGATTGCCGGACGGCGCGTACCTCAACATGTTTGTCGAGAGCCGTGACATCGAGACAATCATCGCCGATCCGCGCGTTCACGGCGTCTCGTTGACGGGAAGCGAGACGGCAGGGGCCGCCGTCGCCCAAGCCGCCGGCCGTGCGCTGAAGAAGGTGGTGCTCGAGTTGGGCGGAAGCGATCCGTTCATCGTCCTCGACGACGGGAACCTCGACGCCACCGTTGCCGCCGCGGCGTCGGGCCGCATGAGCAATGCGGGACAGGCGTGTACTGCCGCCAAGCGCTTTATCGTTCTCGATTCCGTGTACGACCGATTCGTTGACGGCTTTGCGGCACAGTTGCGGACCTACATCGTGGGCGACCCGCGTGACCCCGCGACAAACCTTGGGCCGCTGTCGTCGCTCGGGGCCGTTGAGGAATTGATCGGACAGGTTGACGACGCCGTCGCCAACGGCGCCACCCTAGTGATGGGTGGTCACCGGATCGGAGACGTTGGTTCGTTCATGGCACCCACGCTGTTGACCGACGTTACGCCCGCGGCCCGCGCATTCAGCGAAGAACTGTTTGGCCCTGTCGCCGTGGTGTATCGGGTCGCCGACAAGGACGAGGCGATTGCGCTAGCGAACGGTTCCGAATTCGGACTGTCCGGCGCCGTGTTTGGGTCTGACCCTGACGACACCCGTTACGTCGCGGATCGGCTCGAATCGGGCATGGTGTACATCAACGAGAACACCGACTCGCACGTCGACCTGCCGTTCGGCGGAATCAAGAAATCTGGTTTCGGTCGCGAACTGGGGCACTTTGGGCTCGACGAATTCGTCAACAAAAAGCTGATTCGAACCGCCGCGCGCTAATCCTGTGGACAACGCGAGCACTACTCGGGCTGTCGCGAAAAACTTCGTGCATGAGCACGATGCCCGAGCGCGGGAGCGCCAGCATTGAATTCATTGTCGCGTCCGTCGCCCTGCTCGTGCCGCTCGTGGCACTGACCGTCACGACGAGCCAGATCGCGTCCGCAACCTTCGCGGCCACAACCGCCGCACGACATGGCGTGCGAGCGTTTATCGGCGCGGAATCAACGCACATCGGTCTGGAACTAGTTCGCGCCATCACGTCGTTGGTCGCTGATGACCACGGCCTGACCGACACCACGTCTCGATGGGAAGTCGACTGTTCAGACAGGAACTGCCTGCGACGAGGGTCTTTAGTCGAATTGACCGTTCACCTAGAGGTTCCCCTAAGTTTTATCCCGGCACTGCCCGGTATCAATATCGCGCCGCGCGTCACGGTGTCCCGAACCGCAACGGCGCGCGTTTCGATCACATCGGTGAACCGATGAGCGATCGAGGTTCGCTCTTGCCCATGGTCGCGGGGCTGGTTGCTTTGTGCGGTGTGGCGGTCGTGGGAATCATCGACTCGACGGATTTGGCGTTGGCACGAACGAGCCTGCAATCCACCGCCGACATGGCGGCGCTTGTCGGCGCTGAATCATTCGATCCGCTCACCGCGCAATTCGACGGAACATCGCTGGCCGTGCGGTTAACAAATCGTGGTGTACGTCGTGCCGTGCGCGAATTTGTTGCCGAATCGAGTGACGGAATTCGCCTGGTTGCTGCGACGACGCCAGATCGGGTGACCGCTCGAGTGACGGTGAGTTCTGTCTGGTCGCCGCCTCTCGGCAACCAGTTTTTCCCGGTTCGAATCCGGCTCGAGGCGACCGCGTCCGCACGCGCGCACATCGGGCGTGCAACCGACGAAGGGTAGTCTGGCAATCTCATGATTTCGTTGGACGTTACCGACCGCATCGCGGCACTCCGCTCGTCGTTCGCGGACATCGTCAGCGTCGTGGATTTGACCGAATTGACGACTCGTATCGCCGAGCTTTCCGAGAAGGCCGGTGCGACCGACCTGTGGGACGATCAGGCGTCGGCGCAAGCAGTGACCAGCGCCCTGTCACATGCGCAAACCCAGCGCGACCTCGTGAACGACGTGCAGCAACGCCTGGATGACCTCGATGTTCTTCTCGATATGGCGAAAGAGGCCGGCGATGACGATTCGGCGACCGAGGTCCTCACCGAAATCTCTTCCCTCGAGTCGGTGATTGGGACGTTAGAGGTCCAGACCCTTCTCGACGGCGAGTACGACCCCTTGCCGGCAATCGTCACGATTCGATCCGGTGCGGGTGGCATCGATGCGGCGGATTTCGCCGAGATGCTTCTGCGGATGTATCTGCGCTGGGCGGAACAACACAAATACTCGGTTCGAGTGTTGGATACGTCCTACGCCGAAGAAGCGGGAATCAAGAGCGCGACTTTCGAAGTGGATGCCCCGTTCGCGTTTGGAACGTTGTCGGTCGAGGCGGGAACGCACCGTCTTGTTCGGATGAGCCCATTCAACTCGGCGGGAAAGCGACAGACATCTTTCGCCGCGGTAGAAGTGGTGCCTCTCTTGGCGGCGACCGAAGTGATCGACATTCCCGACTCCGACATCCGGGTCGACGTTTTCCGCTCGTCCGGCCCTGGCGGTCAGTCGGTCAACACGACCGACTCGGCGGTTCGCATCACTCACCTGCCGACGGGAACCGTGGTGTCGTGCCAGAACGAGAAGAGCCAGATTCAAAACCGTGCGGCGGCTCTCCGAGTGCTGCAGAGTCGCCTGCTGCTCATCCACAAGGAAGAAGAAGCGAAAAAGAAGAAGGAACTCGCGGGGGTCATCACGGCGTCGTGGGGTGACCAGATGCGGTCGTATGTTCTCGCGCCGTATCAGATGGTCAAGGACCTTCGCACGAACCACGAAGTCAACAACCCGCAAGCGGTGTTCGACGGTGATGTCGACGGGTTCATCGCGGCGGGTATTCGACACCGCAAACAGAAGACGCCCTAGTCGGGCGAGTGTCGCTCCGTGCTGGGTGAAAGCCCGCGCATAGGCTGAAGCCGATGATTCGTTTCGATAGTGTGTCCAAGGTCTACAAGTCGGGAAACCGACCCGCCTTGCACGACGCGACCCTTGAGGTAAAGCCAGGGGAGTTCGTTTTCCTCGTCGGTGCCTCGGGGAGCGGCAAGTCCTCGTTCCTGCGGCTCATTCTGCGCGAGGAGCGCTCGTCGACCGGACTGATTCACGTCCTCGGCCAAGACCTCGGGCGTTTGTCGAATCGCAAAGTGCCGGCGTATCGCCGCAACCTCGGAGTGGTTTTCCAAGACTTCCGCCTTCTTCCAACCAAGACGGTGTTCGACAACGTCGCGTTCGCCCTCCGCGTTCTCGGCCAGAGCGAGGCCTACATTCACGACGCCGTCCCCGAGGTTCTCGGGCTCGTCGGTTTGGGGAACAAGGAAAACCGTCTTCCGCACGAACTGTCCGGTGGCGAACAACAGCGCGTGGCGATCGCCCGCGCGGTGGTGAACAAACCCGCGATCCTGCTGGCCGACGAACCGACCGGAAACCTCGACCCCGCGACCTCGGCGGGAATCATGGATGTGTTGCGTAATATCAACGCCGCCGGAACGACGGTTCTCATGGCCACCCACGACACTGCGATTGTCAACGATATGAAGCGCCGGGTTGTCGAGCTGAGTGACGGACGCATCATCCGTGACGAGGCGGGCGGTCAGTACCAGACGCGCGCCAACCCGATTGTCAACGTCGATGACGGGTTTCCCTCCCGCGCCGACTCGCAGCCCATCGCGATCGAACCAATTGACTTTGACCCGATTCCGGCATTCGACCCCATGACGCCGACCGGTGAAGCGGTCGACCTGAGCTACCTCGATCGACTCGAGGAAGACCCGCTATGAAAATGAGTTTCGTCTTCATCGAGGCGTGGAACGGTGTGCGGCGCAATATATCGATGGTTGTGTCCGTCGTCCTCGTGACCCTGGTCTCTCTGACGTTCGTTGGATCCGCCGCGTTGTTGCAATTGCAGATCGGCAACATGAAGTCGTATTGGTACGACAAGGCCCAGGTCGCTGTCTATTTGTGCACGCAGTATTCGACGCTCGGAGCGTGTGACCAACAAGAGGCGAGTGCCGAGCAAATCGCCGCGGTCGAAGCGCAGCTGGAGTCGGACACCCTCACGCCCTACATCGACAAGTGGTACTTCGAAAACCACGAGGACGCTTACAAGAATTTCACCGAACAATTCACGGGGAGCCCGGTTGTTGACCTCGTCACTCCCGACCTGTTGCCCCAAACGTTTTGGGTGAACCTGAAGGACCCCACCCAATCCGCCCTCGTCTTCGAGGCGTTGGGTGGCATGAGTGGTGTCGAGTCGGTCATCGACCAGCGCTCGTACCTCGACGGAATTTTCTCGATGCTCAACGCCGCGAGCCTGACCGCGGTGGGCGTTGCCGTGCTGATGCTCGTTGCTGCCGCGTTGCTCATCGCGACGACGATCCGACTCTCGGCATTCTCGCGCCGCCGCGAACTCGCGATCATGCGCCTTGTCGGCGCATCGAACTGGTATATCCAAACTCCGTTCATCCTCGAGGGCGTGGTCGCTGCGACGATCGGTTCGGTCCTTGCGTGTGGCGCGATTGCAGGAATCGTTGTGTTCTTTGTCGACGGTTACTTGGCCACCGCGTTGCCCACAACCTCGTTCGTCACGCTCTCTGAGGTGTGGATTGTGTTTCCCGGATTGCTCCTTGCCGGCGCGGTTCTCGCGGCCACGAGCGCTTACGTGGCCATTTCCCGTTACCTTCGCGTCTAACCCGGATGTAAACTGGAGGGCTTGGACTCACCAGATGACCGGAAAGGGGGTGCGCCATGCCAAAGGAACAAGGCGAAAAAGTCGTTGCCACGAACCGCAAGGCGCGCCACGACTACCACATTGAGGACACGTTCGAGTGTGGCCTCGCGCTGGTCGGTACCGAGGTCAAGGCGTTGCGGTTGGGCAAGGCGTCACTCGTTGACGGCTGGGCCCAAATCGTCGACGGCGAAATGTGGATGGAGTCCGTTCACATCCCCGAGTACACGCAGGGGACGTGGACCAACCACGCGACCCGGCGCAAGCGCAAGTTGTTGCTGCACCGCGCCGAGATCATCAAGATTTCGCATCGCATTCATGACGGCGGGTACACGCTCGTTCCGTTGAAGATCTATTTCAAGGACGGCCGAGCCAAGGTCGAACTCGCCATCGCGAAGGGAAAGAAGGACTACGACAAGCGTCACACCCTTCGTGAAAAGGAAGACAAGCGCGAGGCCGAGCGCGCGATGAAGTCCAAACGCGTGCGCGGGGAATAACGCACGTCAGAAGTGCGTTCTATACTCGTGAAGCACCCGAAAGGGTTTTGATAACTCAACAGTGTGGAATGTGACTCGCCTCCCAGCATGGGGATGATCGGTTTCGACAGTGCGTCTAAGCCGGAAAGAAGCGGGTCGAGGATGCAGGGTTATCTCGTAAACGCCCCTTGCAAACCAATAGGTGCCAACGCAAAGCGCACCGACTTCGCTCTCGCTGCCTAATAAGCCGCCATCG
>CANKTR010000018.1 GCA_947486475.1 Microbacteriaceae bacterium
CTCGGGTCGACCATCGCGGTCGTTTCCCTGTTCGCCTTTTCGCTCATTCGAAAATTCACGGTCGGCCGAGGCGGACGAGGACGACCAACCATCATCGCCGAGTACGGACCGCCGCCCGGGGTGTCGCTTCACACCGCCGCGGCGCTTCTCAACAAACCGGCGAAAGCATTCGCGGCCGCTGTGGTCGATTTGGCTGTGCGCGGTGTCATCGTCGTCGAAGAATTCGACCCACCGGGCTTCGGCAAACAGGCGTGGGCGGTGAGGCTCATCACGAGCCCCGCCGAATCCGACCGAGAATTTGTCTCGGCACTGCTCGGTGATAACCCAGCCATCGACGCGCGGGCCACCGTATCGAAACCATCGAGCACGATGACCAGCCGCGTCCTGGCGGTCGCGACTCGCGCGACCAAGGAACTCGTCTCCCTCGGGCTGCGACGAACGCCGTCACAACGCGGGCTCTTCGCCACCCTGACCGTCCTCGTGACCGGCGCGAATAACGTGACCAGCGCGGGGCTACTGATCGACGGGCGGGGCGTTGGGTTCGCGCTCTCCACGCTTTTCGGTGGGTTCATTCTCGGTGTCGTGAGTCTTTACGCGTTGACCCACTCGCCGCTCACCGACGAGGGCGTCGAGATGCGCGACCACATCGCCGGACTCGACCTCTACATCCGGGTCGCCGAAACCGACCGTCTTCGTGTGTTGCAGTCACCAGAGGGCGCTCTGCGCAAGCCGGTCGACACCTCCGACTCACGGACCGTCCTTCACCTCTATGAATTGGTTTTGCCGTGGGCGATCCTGCTTGGTCGCGAGAAGGACTGGTCGCGCGTGCTCGAAGTCGCCTACGACAACGATTCGCCGGCCTGGTACCTCGGTACCGCGCCTTTCACCGCGGCATCGTTCGGCAGTTCGCTCTCGTCGTTCTCGTCATCGGCCTCGGCGTCCTCTGCCGGAGGCTCGAGTGGGGGAGGATCCGCCGGCGGTGGCGGTGGCGGCGGGGGCGGCGGAGGCGTCTAACTACGTCACAGCCTGATTCGGCCCGCCACGGGTAAATCAAACCTTCAGCTCTGCAAACGTCCTCAACATTACGTTTTTGGAAACCATTTGCTCGAGAAATCGTGTTACTGGAAACAAGATTCGTCAATCCAGCAAATTTTTGCGGAACACCGCGTTTTGTCACCGGGAACGTCGAAAAAACCCGAAACGGTTTCCAAAAACGTCATGGGCCGTCGGAGGCGACGGGGGGGCGGATCCGGTGGTGACGGTGGCGGTGGCGGTGGTGGCGGTGGCGGCGGCGGAGTCTGACCCCCGAGTGTTCCGCCACGTCGAGCGCTCCGCGATTTCTGCGCTAAACTGAAACCAACGCCCGCCGCGAATCCGCGACGTTCAGGGCAAACTCTTCACCCTCGCAGTTCAGGGCTTCGGCCACTTCGATGGGGTTGTGTAATCAAGGAGAACAATGGCCCAGACCGGCCGAAGCAAGACGAACACTCGTTCGAAACGTCGTCGTCCCCTCGACGAAGAGGGCATCATCCCGATCCTCGCGCGCGCCGTGCGCGAGGTGGAAAACGCGGTCAACCGCGACGGCAAGGTCAATGCGTCGAACCGCACCAAGTTCCACGCGGCGGGCCTGCTCATTCGTGAAGAGAAGCAGCGCATCGACGAGGACAAAAAGATTCCGCAGAAGGAACGCGAAGACATCAACAAGCGCCTGGACGGCCTCGCGATGATCATGGTGAAGGCTCTCGCGCGCGACCAGTCGCTCGGAGCGCTTCTCGACCCGAACGCCCCCGTTTCGCAGGCGACCCAGAAACTCAAGCGCGACATGCTGTTGGCGTCCGGTGCCGAGCTCGACATCGATGACATCCTCATTGTCGACGATTCGCCCGCCGCGTCCCTGGAGGATTCGAGCAAGTCGGTTCTGCCACAAAGCGTCCGTCGCGCTGAGCTCGCAAACCCGTTCCTTCCGCCCGTCTATGCGCCAAACCCGCGCGTGACCGGGCGCCTGCAGAACTGGGAACTCATCGAACCGCTGTTCCGCGCGTTTGAGCAGGGCGGCCAGGCCGCCAGTATGGATTTGCCCGAAGCGAAGTCGCTCGAAACGCCCGGCGATCTCGACCTCATGCGTCACCAGGCGCGTTTCGTCGAATCCGCCAAGGCGGGTCACCGTGCGTATCTTCTTGCCGACGAGCCCGGCCTGGGCAAGACCGCACAGGCGCTTCTTGCCGCCGAGGCGACGGGTTCGTTCCCGCTGCTCGTCGTCGTCCCGAACGTCGTCAAGCGCAACTGGGAACGCGAAGTCGAACGCTGGATCCCGCATCGCGCCTCGTCGGTCATTCACGGCGACGGAGACGACCTCGACGCCTTCTCGGACGTCATCATTATTAACTACGACATTCTCGATCGCCATGCGGGCTGGGCGAGCCGTTTCGGTTTCACCGGCATGGTCGTCGACGAGGCGCACTTCATCAAGAACCGCGAGTCACAGCGTTCGATGAACGTTCAGCGCATCGCCACCGCGATTCGCGGTCGTCACGGCAATCCGCTCATGATCGCCTTGACAGGAACGCCGCTCATCAACGAGGTCGAAGACTTCCGCATGATCTGGAAGTTCCTCGGCTGGATCGATGACGACAAGCCACTCACGGCGCTCATGGCGTCGCTCGAGGGGCTCGAGATGACCCCGGCGGATTCGGGTTTCTTCCCCGAGGCGCGCCAGTGCGTCATCGACATGGGAATCGTTCGCCGCCGCAAGGCTGACGTTGCCAAGGACATCCCGGCGCGACGCGTGGCGGATATTCCCGTCGAACTCGATGACGAAATTGGTCGGTCGATTCGCGATTCCGAGATGGCGCTGATGAAGCGACTGCTCGAGCGCTACGACCGCATCATCGCGGGTCGCGGCGATCGCCCCACGGGTATCGACGCGGACATCGTTCGTCTCGTCGCAAATTCCGAGGTCGAGGAATCCAAGAATTCGACCGCGCAAGACAATGTTTTTGCGATGGTGCGCCGCATCGGCCAGGCCAAAGCGACCCTCGCGGCCGACTACACCGTGCACCTCGCAAACAGCGTCGGCAAGG
Organism: Microbacteriaceae bacterium; assembly: GCA_947486475.1. Next base: position 3,081 of record CANKTR010000018.1, read on the forward strand.
TCGTGTTCTTTGCCAAGCACATCGACGTCATGGATGCCGCTGAAGAGCACTTTGCCAAAGCGGGCTTTAAGACGACCTCGATTCGCGGCAATCAATCAGCGGCCGCGCGAACCAAAGCGATCGACGACTTCATGAACGACCCAGACGTCAAGGTCATCGTGTGTTCGCTCACCGCAGCGGGTGTGGGAATTAACCTGCAGGTCGCGTCCAACGTGGTTCTCTCGGAACTGTCGTGGACGAGCGCCGAGCAGACGCAGGCCATTGATCGCGTTCACCGTATCGGTCAGGAATTGCCGGTCACCGCGTGGCGCATCATCGCGGCCCAGACGATCGACTCGCGAATCGCCGACCTCATTGATTCCAAGGCGGGTATCGCGGCTCGGGCACTCGACGGTGACGACAGTGAACTCGAACAGAGCATTTCCGTGCAGATGGCCGCGCTGATCGCGTTGCTCACGGACGCTCTCGAACAGCGTCTCGCGGCTTAGACCTCGCCGAATTCGTGGCCGCAGTCGCGGCAGCGATACGCCGGGTTGTCGTCGTGAATTATGCACCCGCCGAGGGCGATGGTGCCCTCAAATTCCGCGAGTTGCATCTCGTGGCTCGGCAATCCGTAGAGAATTTCGAGTGGATTCGTCGCGGTACACGACGGGCACGAGACGTTTTCGGGTTTGTCAAACAGTGTCAAGGTGGTCCTTCCGGCCAAGGTGAACGCTCACGAGGCTAAAGGTCACCACCGACACGAAACTCAGTTTCGGGCGCGATCCACCCCGCCGGTCGGGAACACGCGCGCCTGAACCCGGCTAATCGCGATGGCGATCGCACAGTTTGCGAGTGTGAAGGCGGCGATTGCGGCGACGTACATCGCGACTCCGGGGACGCCCATCTCGGCGGGATTGAGGAAGAAGTAGGCGAACCAGCCGTCACCGACGAGCCCCCGTGCCAGCGACCCGGCAACCCACGCCAGCGGGAAAATCGCGCAAATCACGAGCGTTCCCCATCGAAGGCGAGCGCGGCCGGGCATGAGCAGCCATTCGACCGCGATGAAGATCGGCCCCCAGATGTGTTGGATGTCGCCAGGGAAACTGAAGGTCGAGACGTATCCGTCGCCCGAGTCGAGTCCCGCGAGGAGGACGTTGTAGATGACGCCGACGACGATCGCGTAGGACACAATGCTCACGCGCATCACCGTGTACCAGCGCGGGTCGTTGGTTCGGGTCAGCGCGATGATTCCGCCCATCAGCAGAACGACGATGTTGATGATGCAGGTCTGAATCGTGAAGAACTGGAAATAGTGTGATGGGTCAAAGATGCCTTGAATCAGACGGTCGGCGATATTGACCGCGAGAGCGATGGCAATCGCGAACGAGAACGCGATGTTGAGCACGCCGAGGCTGCGCCGAAGTGCGAGTGTCAACCCGACCGGACCTCGTCCCCGCGAATCGGGCGTGGGGGAATTGAACAGAGTTGTCATCGTTGACGTCCTTGAATTTCTCGACAGTAACGGGGCAGTGCCTCTAACGTATCGTGTTCGCGCGCCCTAGTGTTGGACCGTGTACGACGTCTGTGTGGTCTATCTGTTGCGGGAACGCGCGATCGACGGCCGAATCGTGACCGAGGTGCTGTTGGGCGAGAAACTCACGGGCCTCGGCGTCGGAAAGTTCGTCGGTGCGGGCGGCAAACTCGAGCCGGGTGAGAGCGGCCGGGCGGCCGCGGTCCGCGAGGTCGCGGAAGAACTGGGTGTCGAGGTCGCGGCGAGAGACCTCGACGCCATCAGCGACATCACCTATCCGTTCGTCGACAAACCCGAGTGGAGCCAGCGCTCGTTCGGGTTCATCACCCGCACCTGGGCGGGAACGCCGACCGCGAGCGACGAACTGGCACCGCGCTGGTTCGCGCTCGGTGACATCCCGTTCGACCGCATGTGGGCCGACGCGCGCCTGTGGCTACCCCGCGCTCTGGCGGGGGAGTTCGTCAACGCGACCTATTCTTTTCGCGCGGACGGCTCGATGGCCGACTCGGCCTGAACCTTGCGGCGCTTCGGACGAAGGAAGATCGCCGCGATAACCACGAGCCCACCGAGCACAGCCCAGATGATCGCGTTGGGGTCGCCGCCGGTCGACGCGAGGCCCTCTTCCGGCGTCGCCGTGTCGAGAGCGGTGAAGCCGACTCCCGTTTCGGCTGAATAATGCAGTGCCGTAGTAACGGTTTTCGCACGACTAAGGTCGAGGGACTCATCGAGGTCCGCGATCAACATGGTGGCCAGGTAATAGCCGTCGCGCGGCGCAACCCCGGCGCCCACCAATTCAAAGGCAACCGGGCCAGTGAAGGGGTCGTCTTCGGTAAATTCCAGGGTTTCGGTGGTGCCCGATACTGCCGCTGCGAACATATTGACGAACCAAATGTCTCCGATAGGCGCACCAGCAAGTCCCTCGGGATAGTCCACGGCCGTGATGTCGACGTCACCCATGTATGCCAACCCGATCATAGAGCCTTCCGAGGTGAAGCCCGCATCAATCTCGCTCGTGAAATCCTCGGGGAAGTTCAGGAACCCGCTCACGCCGTTCTCGATGTCGTTCTGCCCCGACGCACTCGGTGCAGACATTTCCATAAAGCCCGGATACACCCCTTGCGCCACGGTCAAATCGAGGCCTTCAAAGGTTTGGTTGCTGTCCTCGTTAGGGTCGGTAATCACGGCGGACGTAATATCGGTGTCGCACGAGACCGCAATCGTCACGGGCAGGAACAAGTCGTAGGGCGCGGAGTTCGGCCCGAGGTCGTCAAAACTATAGTCAAGGTCAGCAATGAAGCCGGAAGCAGATCCGTCGTATTCGGCGTGGACGGTTGCGCCGGTGACCGTGTAAACGTCCATGTCGGCGGGGTCGATGACCGAGAGGTCGAGATCCCACGGCGCCATATCTAGGAACGGATCGTCAGAGTAATGGATCGCCAATCCGCGTGTTTCGGCAATGTCGAAAAACTTCTCGTCCGAATACATTCCGTGAAATGCCACGAGCGACGCCCCAACCGGTCCGTCGTACGTGATGGTGATGCCTTGGCCGACAGAGTCCTGGGTAACGCCCAGTGCAACCGGCCCGAGCCCGTCGCACTCGCCGACTCCCGCCGGGTCGGCCACATCGATACCCGACAGAGAACAACCGCTCAGCGCGATGGTGAGCGCGGCGATGCCGGCGACAGCGAACGATTTGTAGGTTACGGACATGCCGAACCTTTCGATTGGGTTAGCCCAACTCTAGCGGTCAGCGACGAAAACTCATCGCTGCTAATAGACGTACAAGTCGCCGCTCTTCAGCCTCGCGGGGTAATCGGTTGAATACACCTTCTGCCGCGGGCAGGTCGTGAGCACCGCCTGCATCGCAATCTTTTCGTCCGGCGTCACCCACAAGCGATACGCGCGCTTGACCGAGATCTGTCGCGCCACATATGCGCACTGATAGTTGCGCCTCGGCGGCAACCACCACGACGCATCCGAGTCGCTCTTGCGACTGTTCATCGGCCCGTCCACCGCCTGCAGATTGAGAGGGTCGTTCGCGAGGGCGACGCGCATCTCGTAGGACAGTTTGTTGGCTCCGGTCATCCACGCGTTGTGCAGGGCGACGACGTGATCGACCTGGACGGCGAGCGACGTGGTCTGTCCTCGCGTGAAATTGATGCGTTTTCCCGTGTACTTGTCGCGGATGACCCCGGCGTACACCAAACACCCGTCCGTGCGTGTGACTCTCGAGAAATCGCGAAGCAGGATGTCGTTGCGGGTGTCACACCCGTTGACGTCCACATCGATCCACGCCTCGCCGAACTTCCCCTCACGGTCGTACCCCGCCCCCGCCGTCATCCCTCGGACCTTCAGGCCATTGAGAGCCTTCATCGCCGAGCCCGGCTTGGCCGGAATGTCGGGTGCTTCGTCGGTTGGGGTCGGTTCGGGTGTGGGAGCCGGGGTCTCGCTGGTGGAACCGCCGCCGTCGTTCGACCAATCGATCGGCGGCGAATCGGGCACGAACGGCCCGACAATCGCGCCCACGACAAACAGGAAGGCGATGCCGCCGCACCCGAGGGAGGTTTTCGTTGAGGCCACGTCTTCAGCGTATGCGGTGGGGGTGACGCAACTTGGGTGATTCCATTCGAGTTAGGACGCGAGGAACAATTCAAATCGCGCGGCGAGTTTGTCTTTGTCTGGCTGTTGGGCCTTTAGGGTGGGAATAGTGATTGTCGTTCCGTGCATTTCTTTGAGCCCGTGTTGCAACATGGGGCCATCGATTTCAATGAGCAAATCTTTATCAATGTGAACGCGATAGTCCGGGTCGATTCCGAGCAGATTTCGGTCGTAAGCCGCGTGATGGATTTTGCACAGCGATAAGCCGTTCGGCACGGACGCCGCACCACCCTCGTCGGCGTCCGGAATAATATGCGCCGCATCAAGTAGATCGGCATGATTCAGGCGACAGATCGCACAGCGACGGTCATAGGCGTTTAGGACGCGCGCGCGGAAAAGGGGTTGGTGAACTCGTCGCCGCACTTCTGCCTTCACATAACGCTTCTCAATTTCCGACATTCCTGCTTCGACTTGCGCCTTAATCGTCGCGTCCGCGGCAATCTCAACAAATTTGTTTTCGAAGTCTGCGCCGGTCACGAAGGCGCCAACAAATGGGACATAAAGGTTGGACATCGGACGTTCAAAAAGGATTATTGGCGTGCGTGTTTCGAGGGCAACGAGCAACTTGCGGTTGGCGCCCGCGCGAGGGTCGCCCGACTCAAAGGCGTATCTAAGGATGCCGTTTTCATCGAAATAGTCGTTGTAGGGCCCCTCCGCGGCACTCGTCACCGTGAGTGTGGCATCAAAAATTTTTGGATTGATAATTCCGCGCTGTCCAACCAGGGCAACTCGTTGACCATCGATTTCAAATTCAAGCAGTTGCTTGTAGGTTAGCGCCCCACCGAATTCTGTCGCCATATCGCGGACTTTGTTGAAAATACGTTCGCGGAGTAAATCCTGTTCCAATTGGGTAAAGACCATGTCTTATGGCTACCAGTTCGGCCGGTGGCCGTCAAGCTCGTCGTGAGCAATTCCCGTGTTCGCCTATTCGCCGATACAGGACATGTGTCCGAAATCACAACCCCTCAAACCAAACACCAAGCATCCGCGCATAAACTTTGGGCATGACAACACCCAAGAACACGGCGCCCGCCACGAGCATCGCGCCCGCAGCACCTACCAACCAACTCTCCCTCTGGTCGATGATCACCGGCATCGCCGCGCTCACGGTCGGATGGGTCATCCCGCTTCCCTTCGGAATCGCGGCCGTCATCCTCGGGCACATCGGTCTCGTCGAGGTCAAGAAGACCGGCCAGCAGGGACGCACCTACGCGCTCACCGGCCTCGTCACGGGATACGTGAGCATCGCGATCGGACTCGTCGTTGCCATCCTCGCAGTCCTGTTCTTCAGCGCGATGTTCCTCGGCGGAATCATCGGTTACGGAAACATGCCCAACTTCGGCAGCGGGATGATGTTCCCCTAAAGTTCGACTCCGCGCACCAGAAACGACCGTCCTTCGGGGCGGTCGTTTCGCTTCTAGTCGAGCAGGGCGTTCGCCCTCAATTGCTCCTCAATCTTGGGGTTCGACGGCTCGGAGAGGAACGCACCGTTTGGAAACACGATTACGGGGATCTTCTGAAGCCCGCTGATCTTGATGGCCTTGGCGCGGGCGTCCTCGTCGGCGTCCGTGTCAATCCAGTTGTAGGTCACCCCATGACGGTCGAGCAACATTTTAGCGCGCGTGCAGTCACCGCACCAGTCGGCTCCGTAAACATCGATTCCCATGGGGTTCCCTTCGGTCGGGATTTCAGTTTAGTCGATCGCCGCGTCGGTAGCACCGTCTAAAGTTTTCCTCAAGGGAGGTGATGGCGTGGCGAAACGAATTCGCGTGAGCGGCACGGTCGCGTCCGTCACCGACTCGATGGCGATGGTCAAACCCGACGCCTCCGCCCCCATTTCAACGACCGCGATGATGATCGACGCGGGAACGCAATATAACGGTATGCCTCTCGACTCGTTTCTGACCGTCGGCCTCGAGCTGTCCGGCGAGTGGGACCCGGCCGCGATGCGGTTCTTTCCCGACTTTGGGGACTGGACTGAATCCCGGTTCTTCGAGGTCTACCCGGTCGGGTGCGTCGTGCTCGGGTTGGTCGCCGCCGTCACCCGCCAGACCGCCGACGTGCGGGTTCACCCGTCGCTGTCTATCGAGATGAAACGCGACGACGTGTCGACCAACCCCAAAGACGTCATCGACCACCTCTGGTCGAAAGGCGACATCGTCAGCGTCCGAGTGGTTCGCGACCCCAGCGGCCGACTTCGACTCCGCCACACCGACGTCGACGACGACGAGCCCATCGCGACCGCCCCGCCCGTCTTCGACGGTGGCGAACCGTGGCTCACGAAATCCAAGATGGATCTCATCGAGTCGACGAAAGAGCTGTGGGAGCTCGAACGCCGCGAGGCCGAAGAGTTCACGAAAGCGCTCGACGTCCTGTCCGACCGCATGCAGTTGGACATCGACCAGCTCGAACGGGCACTCGGGTCGCTCGGAACCGACCCGGACGAGACGTCGTCCAGTGGTTCATCGGCGTCACCGAGCGAACAGTCGGCGCGCGACAAGTCGCTGGGCGAATTCACCGCCAAACAGATTCAGCGCATGATCACCAACTACAAGGTCGAACTGGGAAAACTCGTCGACCAGAATCGGCGTCTCACCGATGCGTTGTCCGCTAAGACTCGGCGCGAGGGCGACCTCGCCGAACAGGCGGAATCGATGCGCGGGCAGTTGTCTCGGGTTCGACAGGAACTGCAAGACGCGCTCAAGCGCGACCACTCGGGGGCGGGGGAGTCGCTGTCGGTCGCCGATCGGCGCAGTCGTTACGGCACGGTCGAGGAATGGATTCGCGAAGAAATCCGTGCGTTCTGGATCGACAACTACACGCCCGACGATCGGGCGACGTACCCGCTCGATCGACAGCCGTGGCTGGTGTTGCAATCGTTCGTTCTGACGTTCCAGGCTCTGACCGACGACGGCAAAGACAAAGCCATCAAGACCGCGACTCACATTGTGACGGGCCGAAACGCCATCGAACACATCACCGAAGACCACCCGCTTCGCGAGGGCGACGAAAATAGCAAGCCCGAAGTCGTCCGCGAAGACGGTGCCGCGTCGCGCCGCGCCTACATCGAATCGCACACCGCGCAGGCTCGTCGACTTCACTATTGGAAGCTCAAAGACGGGTCGATCGAACTCTCGCGCGTGGGCTTGCACGACGATTTCACGCCCTAGGCGGGCCGCGATAAAAACCTGCGCGAACACGCACAATTTTTTCGGGCACGAACGAATTCGCGAGAGTAGTGTGAAAGTCATGGTTCATACGACTGGCCCGGCTCCGTCATTCGGTTTATCCGACAGCGACGACCCCATCTTCAACCCCTCGGCGACAAACTCTTATACCGGTCCGATGCGCACCGAGAGCGACTCGCTCGGCGAGATGGACATCCCCGCTGACGCGTATTGGGGAATCCACACCGCGCGCGCGTTGCACAACTTCCCCATTACGCGCCGTGCACTGTCGAACTATCCCGACTTCATCCGCGGCCTCGTTCGCGTCAAGCAGGCCGCGGCCCTCGCCAACAAGGAAATCGGCGTGATCGACGCCGCCAAGGCCGACCTCATCGTCGAGGTCTGCGAAGAGATCTACAACGGCGCACTCCACGACGAATTCGTTCTCGGGGTTCTGCAGGGCGGTGCCGGCACATCAACCAACATGTCGACCAACGAGATCATCGCCAACCGCGCGCTCGAAAAGCTCGGGCACACCAAGGGCGACTATCAGCACTTCCACCCCATCGACGACGTCAACCGGTCGCAGTCGACCAACGACGCGTACCCGACGTCGGTCAAGCTCGCGATGGTGCTCGGGCTGCAGCGACTGCTGGTCGAACACCAATTACTGACCCAGGCATTCCGCAACAAAGGCGCCGAATTCGTCGACGTCGTCAAGATCGGCCGCACCCAGATGCAAGACGCGGTCCCCATGACCCTCGGCCAAGAATTCAACTCGTTCGCAACGACCCTGTCCGAAGACCACGAGCGCCTGTCGGAAATCATTCCGTGGCTCTGCGAGACCAACCTCGGCGCAACGGCCATCGGCACGGGAATCACCGCCGATTCGCGCTATGCCGAAGCCGCGAGCCGACACTTGGCTGCACTCACGGGACTTCCCTTTGTCACCGCCCCCGACCTCATCGAAGCGACGAGCGACACCGGAATCTTCATGACCCTGTCGGGAACGCTCAAGCGCGCGGCGGTCAAACTCTCCAAAATCTGTAACGACCTGAGGCTGTTGTCGTCCGGCCCGCAGGCAGGGTTCGGCGAAATCAACTTGCCCGCCCGCCAAGCCGGCTCGAGCATCATGCCCGGCAAGGTCAATCCCGTCATCCCCGAGGTCGTTAATCAGGTCGCGTTCACTGTCATCGGCGCCGACGCGACCGTCACCGCCGCGGTCGAAGCGGGTCAGTTGCAGCTCAACGCCTTCGAACCCGTTATCGCCTCGAGCATTCTGCAGTCGCTCGCGTGGATGACCAACTCGTTCCGAACCCTGCGCGTCAACTGCATCGACGGCATCACCGCCAACCGCGATCGCCTCGCGGCGATGGTCGCGAGCAGCGTCGGAGTCATCACCGCCCTCATTCCCGTCATCGGTTACGAAGAGGCGGCGAAACTCGCCAAGATGGCCCTCGCGACCGGCGCACCAATCCGTGAACTCGTCGTCCAGGCCGGGCTCATGTCGTTCGACGAGGTCGACGCGGCGCTCTCGCCCGAAAAGCTCAGCAACTCCGGCAGCTAGTCGGCGACGTCTCGTCAAACCCCGCCTCCCTCCACGTTTGTGGAAACGGTTTCAGCGATTCTCGACGTTCTTCCTCTCCGCCTCCCTCCACGTTTGTGGAAACGGTTTCAGCGATTCTCGACGTTCTTGGTAACCGATTGTGGTTTCGTCGCACTTTTTAAGTTGAATCATCGTTTGGTGACCAAGAACGTAGGATTTGAGCCATTTGGTTTCCAAAAACGTAAGGGGTGAAGATGTGGATAGCGCCTACGTGAGGGGGAGACGTGGCTCGTCTAGAACGTTCGGCGAAACCCTGATAAGGTTGTGAGGTTGCCGTGTAACGGCCGCGGATAGAGAGAGCCACACCAACCCGGTGCGGCACCGCGCAGCGAACCGAAGGGACTGAACACATGCCACTCGATCTTGCAATCAAGAACGAAGTTATCAAAGAGTACGCAACTCACGACGGTGACACCGGTTCGCCCGAGGTTCAGATTGCGATTCTCACGAAGCGAATCAAGGACTTGACCGAGCACTTCCAGACGCACAAGCACGACCACCACTCGCGTCGTGGCCTGCTTCTTCTCGTCGGACGCCGCAAGCGCCTTCTTGGTTACCTCGCCGGCGTCGACATTGCCCGCTACCGTGCGCTCATCGAGCGTCTCGGAATCCGTCGCTAACTGCGACCCCCTAAGTTCGAAGCCCCCGCCTCCACGCGGGGGTTTCGTCTAGTTACACCCGAAAACGCGGGCGGTCTGTTACCCTTGAAGAGAGCACGGCGACCAGAAGTTGGTCCTCGGTGGTGGTTTACCGAATAATTGTCGGTGAATTTCTACTGGTGGCCAGCACAATGCCGGGATTCGATCCGAAG
>CANKTR010000019.1 GCA_947486475.1 Microbacteriaceae bacterium
AAGGTCATCGATGCGACGGCGTTCGCACTCTGCCGCGATAACAACCTGCCAATGCGGATTTTCGGAATGGAGCCGGGCGGAAACATCGCCAAGGCCATCCGCGGTGAAGCCATCGGCACGGTGGTCAGCAATTAGTTCCCTCGTCCTCCTGCTGATTGCGGGTGGCGCGGTAGCACACGCGGGGTGGAATCTTCTTCTCAAGCGAATCGGGTCCTCAACTCCGACCGTTCTGTGGTGGATCAACGTGGTCGGTGCGGTACTTATCGCCCCACTCGGAATTGCAACCCTCGTGGCGGCCGACTTCGAATGGAAATGGGTGTTGCTCGCCGGACTCTGCGGAGTGTTTGAGGTCATCTATTTCCTCTTGCTGCAGCGCGGTTACCGAGACGGCGACGTGTCGCTCGTCTACCCGCTCGCGCGGGGGACCGGACCAACGCTCTCCGTCCTCGGCGCGATACTCATTCTGGGCGAACGCCCCTCTCTCGTGGCCCTCATCGGTGTTGCCGTCATCATCGCGGGGATCGGTGTCATCTCGACCGCCGGTTCGCGCACGGGAACGCGTGCTCCGCTCAGTTCGGTTCTCTACGGGCTCGGTGTCGGTGTCATGATCGCGTGTTTCACGGTGTGGGACGGCTGGGCGGTCGGCACACTCGGCCTTCCTCCCATCGGTTATTACTGGATGGCGCTCGTCGTTCAGGCGATACTCTTCACCCCGTTTGCGATTCGAGGCCGCAACAGCGTGTCGACTTTCCGCGCGAATCCGGCCATCATTACGGCCATCGGACTGCTCGGCCCGGCGTCGTACATGCTCGCTCTCACCGCCGTTCAATTGAGCTCGGTGTCGCTCGTCGCTGCCGCGCGCGAGTCGAGTGTCGTCCTTGTTGCGCTGGGCGGTGCGCTCTTTTTCGGCGAGAAACATGTCGTCCAACGAGTGATTGGCTCAGTCGTCGTTGTCACGGGAGTCGCCCTCCTCGCACTCGGCTGAGGATTAGACTGGCCATAACATAGGAGGAAACCGTGATCGCCGAAACTATCGCCGAAGTGTCCGACAAGATGTCGAAGGCCGTTGACGTCATCAAAGAGGATTTCCAGACCGTTCGTACCGGTCGTGCGAACCCCGCGTTGTTCCAGAAAATCATGGTCGACTACTACGGGACGCCAACCCCTCTCGCTCAGCTTGCGAGCCTTCAGAGCCCCGAGGCGCGTTCGCTCGTTATCACTCCTTATGACAAGGGCGCCCTCAAAGAGATCGAACGTGCGATCGTCAATTTCCCGAACCTCGGCGCAACCCCGACGAACGACGGCAACCTCATTCGCGTGACGATGCCCGAGATGACCGAGGAACGCCGAAAGGAATACGTCAAGATCGTCAAGGCAAAAGCCGAAGATGGTCGCGTGGCGATTCGAAACATTCGCCGCAAGGGGATTACCGACGTCGAAGCGATGAAGGCGGCCGTCGGCGAAGACGACATGGCGCGCGGTGAGAAGGAGATTGAAGCCCTCACCAAGCACAACATCGACGCAATCGACGACGCGTTGAAAAAGAAGGAAACCGAACTCCTCGAGGTCTAATGGCTGATTTAGAACACGCCATCCGTGACGCGGGAGCCGTCATCGAAGCCCGCACGGGTAGGAACCTCGTTGCCGCACTCCTGATTGGGAGCGCTCTCGGTGCTGTCTTCATTTGTAGTCTCATCTTTGACAAGCAGTACTTCATGGTGTTCCTCGCCGTGTTCATCGGGTTCGGAACCTGGGAATTAGCGACCATTTCACGCACCGAGACGCGCCACGTTCCGCGCGTGCCGATTCTTATTGCTGCTCTGGCAATGGTCCCGGCGACGTACTATTTCGGGGCGTTCGGGCAACTCCTCTCTCTCGCAGCGGGAATCGGTTTTGTCATCGTGTGGCACTCGATTCAGCGCGGACTGTCGAAATCCGCCGTCACCGACCGCGACATGATTATGTCCGCCTTCTCGCTGGCGTATGTCCCGTTCCTCGTGTCCTTCACGCTCATCATGACCGCCCGCGACGGTGGGGAATGGTGGACGCTGGGGACGATGATCATTATTGCGAGCATCGACACCGGCGCGTACGCAACGGGTCTTGTGTTTGGACGACACCCGATGGCACCTAAAATCAGCCCCAAAAAGACCTGGGAGGGTTTCGCTGGGTCTATCGTCTTCGCCGTCGCCGCGGGTTACATCATCGCCACGCAGATGATTCACATCCCCTGGGGGTGGGGAGTGCTGTTCGGCCTGATCTTGGTCGGAACCGCAACCACGGGCGACCTGATCGAATCGCTCATCAAACGCGAACTCGGCACGAAGGACGCGTCCCAATTGTTGCCTGGGCACGGCGGCTTCCTCGACCGACTCGATTCGGTACTGCCGTCGATGTTCGTCGCGTCGGTTTTCGCGGCGTTCTTTTCCTAGGGCAGAATAGTGTCGTGACCTTCCCCCTCATGAAAGCGCCCGCGAAGGGCTACGACGTCGCCGCGGTCGACGGGTTTATCGCCGGTGCTCAAGCCGGTGAAACAGCCGTGTCGAGTAACGACATTCGGTCCGCAACGTTCCCTGTGGTCAAGGGGGGATATTCGATTGTCGATGTTGATGTGGCGCTCGAGCGTCTCGAGGACACGGTTGCCGACCACGAGAACCGCGAGCTCATCACCCGCAGCGGTGCCGATGCGGCGACATCAGAAGCGCGCTCGCTCGCCCAAGAAATTCTTAATCGCATCGCTCGCGAACCGCGCAAACGGTTCCGCGGGGCGCGGTTGCTCACCTATGGCTACGACCGAACCGATGTCGACGCGTTCACGGATCGAATTCGAGCCTTCTATATGGATGGTGGCCTGCTGGCGAGATCCGACGTGCGCGGTGTGACGTTCCGCCCTAGGCTTGGCGGATACCACGAGGGCCAAGTCGATTTGCTGCTCGACGAACTCGTTCGGGTAATGCTCGCGGCGAAGTAGCGTCGGTTCGGTTGATTTCCGAATCCCGCCCGGGCATCACTCGCGCCGCTCTGGTGGGGGTGGCGATTCTCGTGCTCGGACCAGTGATCGCCCCGTTCACGGCCTACGACCGCGGGTATGCGGGGTCGCGAGATATTCTGAGCGACCAGTCCTTCACGAACAAGGACGCGACGCAGTACTCGATCACCAAGGACTCCTGGTCGTTGACCTCTGGTTTTTTTGTGTCGAGTTCGTCAGACGTGAAAAGCGCCCAGCAGTTTGCTCGGACCGAATTGCGCGCGCGCAAATGGGACGAATCAGAATTCACCTGCCTTGTCGATCTGTGGAATCGCGAGTCAAATTGGAACTATCGCGCGGAAAACCCGTCGAGTGGGGCCTATGGGATTCCGCAAGCCTTGCCGGGAAACAAAATGGGCTCGGCGGGGAAAGATTGGCGCACCAACGCGGAAACACAAATTCTGTGGGGCCTCAGCTACATTGCGGATCGGTATAAAACGCCGTGCCGAGCGTGGGCCCACAGCGAAGACGTCGGGTGGTACTGATGGGTCGGCGCAATCGTCCCAAGCGCGACGAGCCGACTCCTGTCGACATGATTCGTGCCTCGGGTGGCCGACGCACCGAATCGAAGCGCGGCGAGGACTGGATAGTGCAGGACATCACCGAGGCTCGCGCCGTCAAGGACTATGCGTGTCCCGGGTGCGTGATCACCATCGAGGTCGGTGTTCCTCACGTCGTGACCTGGCACTACGAGGGTCTGTTTGGTGAAGAGGCTGCTGTTCGCGATCGCCGCCATTGGCACGCCTCGTGCTGGAAGATGTTCTGATGAACGAGATTCGTAGCACCACGGAATTGCCCGCTCTCCGTCGCGACATCGATTTACACACGGAAGACGGTCATGTGCTCGTTGGTGAGTTGTCCGTTCCGGAATCGGGCACCCCCGTCGGGACACTCCTGTTCTTGCACCCACTTCCCACCGCGGGCGGGTACATGGATTCGCACATCATTCGGAAGGCCGCACTGCGACTGCCCGCGATGGCGGGCCTTGCCGTGTTGCGATTCAACTTCCGTGGCGTGACATCACCGCGAGGTCGGTCACAGGGTGAATTCGGCCACGGGGTTGACGAGCGCATGGACCTCGAGGCGGCTCTCTCCTTCATTCGCGCTGAAGGACTTCCGACCCCCTGGGTCGTGGGGTGGTCGTTCGGCACCGAGGTCGCGTTGAATCACGCGATCGATCACGACGTGGCGGGGCTCATTCTCTTGGCTCCTCCCCTGCATCGCACGACACCCGAGACGCTCGAGCGGTGGAATGGCAACGCGACGCCGATTGTTGCGGTCATTCCCGAACTCGACGACTATCTGAAACCCGACGAGGCCCGCAAGCGGTTTGCCGTGGTGCCGCGGATCGACATCGTTGAGGTCACAGAAGGTAAACACCTTTGGGTCGGAGAAAAGCAGACCTACCGGGTCCTCAGCGAGATCGTCGAACGCGTAAACCCGTCGGCGCTTCCGCTGCCGACGACCTTTGGCTAACGCAGTTCCTGCGCCGGGATTGTCACTTGGCGAATGATGATGAGGACCGACGCTGCGATCGGAATTGCGACGATCGCCCCCAGCACTCCCATCAGCGCACCGCCGGCGAGCGCGGCGATAATGACGAGCACGCCGGGGACCTTGACCGCCCGGTTCATGATGAACGGACCGATGATGTACGCCTCAATCTGGATATACACGAGGTAGTAGACGGCCACCCCAATCGCGGTCGTCGGATCCGTCGGGTCGATGAGTAACTGGGTGGCGATGATAATGAGCGAACCCGTGACGGTTCCAACGAGCGGCAACAGCGAGAACATGAAGGCGATGAGCGCAAACAAGGCGGGGTATTCCGCGCCGATGAGAGTCATGGCGATGAAACTGAGCACGCCGTTGCCGAGGCCCTGTGTCCCTTGACCCACCACGTATTTTCCGACCGCATCAACAACTTGTTCGGCGATTCCCATAAATTCTTTGCGTGTGGACGCGGGGACCAGTTTGTAAGCGGCCTCCTTGATTGCGGGAAGAGAGATGACGAGGTAAATCGTGAGCATCAGTGTGAGGAGCGCACCAACAATTCCGTTGGCAAAACCAGCACCGACAGTCAGGACACCGCCACCAATGTTGGCAAGGTTTGCCGGGTCGCTGAGGAACGCGGTGACGCTGTCGAGGGTTTTTTGGACGTCCAGCGCCTCGACGGGAATGATCGACTGGATTGCCGCAACCATGTCGCCCAGCGAGTTATACGACGTCAGGAATTCGAGAATCGACCTGTAGAGGTTGGTCATTTGTTCGACGATGACAGGAATCAGGGCGAGCACGAAACCCGCGAATAGCCCGAGTACTGCCAGGACGACAACAACGATCGCGAGCGGACGCGGGACCTTCCGCTCGACAAGTCGCCGAACGATGGGGTCGAGTCCCAACGCGATGAATAAGGCGAAACCGACGTAGGTGATTACCGTCGCCAAAGTCGCGACCGCGTTTCCGATCAGGAGCGCGGTGAGAACACCGAGCCCCCCGAGCAGGCCGAACCGGTAAGCGCCGTTGATCGTCATCTGCGGACTCACTTCGGCGTCGTTTTTGGCGTTGATTTCGGTGTCGTGGGTGTTGTCGGTTTCGGGGTGGTTTTCGTTGCGTTCTTTTTCGGCGCGAGTGATTTCGCCGCGAACGCGACCGCCGTGTTCAGATCTCCGATATAAGACGCAATCGCGTCACGCTCTGCGGCTATTTCGGCGAGGCGTTGGGCGGAATTGTCCAATTCGAGTTTGGCGTCATTACGCGCGGCGCTCACAATCTGGCGAGCCTTGGCATTTGCCGCGTCGATAGTCGAACGCGCCGCCTCTTTTGACTCGACAATGGCCATTTCTCGAATCTTAAGAACCTCAGGCTCGAGACGGTTGTGCTCTCTCTGCAGTGATGTCAAGTCTTTCTGCAATTTCGTGAATTCGTCGTTCGCGGCCTTCAGGTAGGCCTCATTCTGAGCGATGATGTCGCGGTGCTCTTCGAGCAGTTGCTGTTCCAGTTCGTGGCGGCGGGCCGAAACCTCGACGATGAGGTCCAGTTTTTGGCGGTCCGCCTCTCCGATGAGACGGGCAATCTCGGCACGCGCCTCGTGAGCCTCTTTATCCATGACGAGTCGTTGTTCGGCAATCTCGCGGTCGAGAAGAGCCTGTTTTTCGGACATTTCGCGTTTGAGCGTTGCGCGCGCCGACGCTGCTTCGGTCGCAGCATTTCCGCGCACACGGTTCGTTTCACGGATCACTTCGGCTCGGAGGGTTTCCACGTCTTTCTCGGCAATCCCCGTGATGTTTTCCGCGTCAATTCGGGCAGCGCTGGTTTCGTACCGGGCCTTCTCTTCGGCTGCCGCAACCAGCGATTCCGCCCGTGAGGTGGCGTCGCTAATTATCTCGTCCGCCTCAATTCGGGCATCCGCAATCATTCGTTGCGCCTGAATATCGGCCTTCGAGATCAGAACGGTCGCTTGTTCTTCCGAGGTGCGCAACACCATTTCGAGTTTTGTTCCGAGCCCCGAATAGGTCGGCAAATCGCCCTCGCTCAGACCCTTTTTTCCGCCGAGGCGCGCAAGCTCGGTCGCGAGTTCGTTTCGTTCAGTCGTTGCCGCAATGATTTCGCGGCGCAGATTAGCAATGGCCCTGTCGACGTCCTCGCGGGCGTACCCGCGCATGACCACGGGAAACTGTCCATCAGTAGCCATTGTTGCCTCCTCGGTTTGCGTTATCAGTTTACCTAAGAGCACCCCTCGCGAGTAACCGGCGTTGGGGAAATCCTCAGGGTCGGTCGGCTAAACTGGCGTTTTCGGTCGAAGGGGGCGTTGTGCGGTTCATCGTTTCCGTCATCCTCTTCGGCGTAGCCGTTGTGATGGTCGGCGCCGGCATTTTGATGCACACGGTCTTCTCACCGCCCTCTACCACTGCGCAATCGGTCACAATCAGCGATCCGGCACCCATCACGGTCATCGATTCGACCTCGTTGAACCGAATTTCGTTGACTCAGACGATTTCGGTAATTGGTGGAGCCGAAGGGACGATTTACGTCGAGAGCCCAGACTCAGTCCCCATCGCTGAACCCGCGTCGAGTGAACGAATCGTCATGGCGTGGGGGCGGCAGGGGGATGTCCTTGCCTACATCGGTAACGTCCCCTATCAATCGGTCGTTGCACAAGGCCTCGATGGCGAATTGAAGGTGAAGAAACACGCGGGCACTGAAATCGCCACCCCCGACCCGCTGGATTCGGACCTGTGGGTCGAGCAGTTTGAAGGAGAAAAGACGTTGTCGCAGGACGTCACTATCCCCAGGGGAAACCTCATCGTGATTGCGACAGACGGTGCACTACCTTCCCCGAAGGCGATCACCATCACCTGGAAGATGGACATCGACCGCTCTGTGCCCACCACCCTGTTTTATGGCGGCCTCGGCATCGCCCTGGTGGGTGGCATTTTCTATTACCTGGGATTGTGGGGTTACCGTCGCAAGCACCGGCACCGACAGGGCCGGATGCCGAAAGCTCCGCGACCACCGAAGTGGCGTCCCGGTAGGCAACCGCTGGCACCCCGCCGTCGGCATGGGCGCCGCGCTCTTCCGTTTATCGCGTGGGGGCTTGCTGTGCCCGTGATGTTGTCCGGCTGTTCCGTGTTTCCCAACATCACTGTTGAACCCATACCGGCGGTCGCAACGTCGCCGCGCAACGTCGCCGTGACCGCACAGCAGTTTGATCGCATCCTGGGCGAAGTCGTCCAAACCCTGTCGACGGCTGATGAACAACGAGCGGAAAACATCGCGGCAACTCGACTCGACGGAGCGGCACTCCGTTTCCGTGAAGCCCAATACAAGGTTCGCGCAGAGAGCAAGAACCTGGCCGAGCCCTTCGCCATTCCCGCGGGCAAGGTTCGGCTCCTCCTTCCGCAGCAAACCAACTCGTGGCCTCGTTCCGTTTTTGCGATTATCGACGACACGGCAAACGCCACCGCGCCGTCCGTTGCTGTTCTGATGACCCAGGCGTCTCCGCGCGAAAGCTACAAAGTGAATTACACCATTGCACTTGAGCCCGGAGCCCAGATTCCCTCAGTTTCGTCACCCGAAGCGGGTGCGGCCGTCCTCTACGGCGAGACGGAGCTACTCAGTGTGACTCCTGCTCAAGCCGTTGAACGCTACGGTGACCTTCTGATGGCGGGCAAGAAGAGCGAGTTTGCCGACGATTTTGACAATGACTCTCTGCAGGAACAGATCGGTGCGGCCTCGAAATCGAAACGGGCCAAAGATCTTGGCCGAACAGCAAAATTTATTTGGAAGGATTCGATTACCGACGATGTACCCCTCGTCTTTGCCACCGCCGAGGCCGGCGCCCTAGTGGCGGTGACGCTTCAAGAAACCGAGATTGTCAAGCCGACAGCGGCAGGCGCGGCCATCACGGCGACGGGCGCGGTCAAGATTCTTGCCGGAGTCACCAGTTCGATGCAAGGCATCGAAGCGAACTATCAGTACCAGTTGCTGTTCTATGTGCCGGCAATCGGATCGACCGAAAAGATTCGTTTGCTCGGTTATTCCTATGCGTTGACGTCTGCGCGCAAACTCCGCTAACAACCGACTTTTCTCGAAAGGGGGTGACCACGATGGCGTATTTTGACTACGCGGCCACCACACCCATGCCCGATGCCGTCATCGACGCGTGGACGAGCGCGGTGCACGTGCGTGGAAACGCCTCCGCGACACACCGTGACGGACAGAAGTCGCGGCTGATGTGGGAAGAGGGCCGAGACAAGATTGCCGCGTCAATCGGCGCACTGCCGTTTGATGTCACGGTCACGGGGAGCGGCACCGAGGCGATCAACCTCGCCATCAAAGGTCTGTTCTGGGGTCGTAACGAAAACCCAGCGGCGCCTGATGGCGGTGCGCCGTTGCCTCGCCCGCGGATTCTCACGACAGAGGCCGAACATCATGCCGCACTCGACGCAATCCACTGGCTAGTCGAGGCGGAAGGCGCGATTGTCGACTTTGTCCGCGTAGACGAGACCGGAACCATCGATCTCGTTGACCTGGCCGCGAAACTCGACGACGACGTCGCCCTCGTCACCACACTGTGGACCAACAACGAGGTCGGAACGATTCAACCAGTCCCCGAGATCGTGGCGCTCGCCGAGGCGGCGAAGGTCCCCGTGCACCTCGATGCGGTTGCAGCCCTCGGGTACACGCCGATTGATTTTGCGCGAAGCGGGCTTGCCGCTCTCAGTATTTCGGCGCACAAGATCGGAGGCCCCGTCGGTGTGGGCGCGCTCGCCATGTCGCGTTCGTGGCCAATCGTCCCGCTGATTCACGGGGGATCGCAACAACGCCTGCGCAGTGGTTCCCTCGACGCGGCGGGAGTTTTCGCCGCCGGTGTCGCCGCCGAACGCGCGACCGCCGACGTCGCGGCGAACGCGGCCCGTTTGTCGGCTCTGCGCGATCGACTCGTGACCGGAATTCTGGCGACAATCCCGACCGCTGTGGTCCGCGGGCACCACACCAACCGAACCGCGGGGAACGCACACGTCACCGTGCCCGGGCTCGATTCCGTGTCGGCGCTCTTCCTGTTGGACGAAGCCGGTTATGCGGTGAGCGCGGGGAGCGCCTGCCAGGCCGGCGTGCAGTCGCCGTCACACGTCTTGCGAGCCATGGGAGTCGCGGATTCGGAGGGCCCGTTGCGGTTTACGCTCGGGCTCGCAAACACCGAAGTCGAGATCGATGCCCTGTTGGATGTCCTGCCGGCCATCGTCGCCCGCGCCACTCGTTAGCGCGCCCGCGCCCGCGCCCGCGCCCGCGCCCGCGCCCGCGCCCGCGCCCTCTCTCCACCTGTTTCTGCCGACAATTTGCGAAAAATCGGCGCTAGCTCGACTTTTTAGGGATTTGTCTGCACAATCAGACGTTTGTGGAAACCGTTTTGCCTAATTCCCCCGTTTGTGGAAACCAGAAGTGGGTCACGCGCCACCTCTGTCTGAA
Organism: Microbacteriaceae bacterium; assembly: GCA_947486475.1. The sequence continues at coordinate 10,001 of CANKTR010000019.1, forward strand.
ACCCTTGTTTCGTTGCCAGGAACGACGATGCGAGCTAAATTGGTTTCCACAAACGTAAAGGGCGGGGAATGGGGTGGTCGGGGGCAAAGTGGTCGCGAGCGGGGAGGGTTTTCGGGTGAGGAGGGCCTGCGACCGCGGGCGGGAACCTAAACTAGGCGTATGAAGATTCTGGCGGCGATGAGCGGGGGAGTCGACTCCGCGGTCGCCACGGCGCGCGCGGTCGAAGCGGGTCACGACGTGACCGGCGTGCACCTGGCGCTGTCACGCATGCCGGGGCTGTTTCGCTCGGGGTCGCGCGGATGTTGCACGGTCGAGGACTCGCTCGATGCCCGCCGCGCAGCCGGCCTGCTCGGGATTCCGTTTTATGTGTGGGACTTCTCGGCACAATTCACCGAAGCCGTCGTCGACGATTTCATCGCGGAATACGCCGCGGGCCGAACCCCGAACCCCTGCATGCGCTGCAACGAACGCATAAAGTTTGCGGCCCTGCTGGACAAGGCGATCGACCTCGGGTTCGACGCGGTTGTGACCGGACACTACGCGAACGTGACGACGGCCGCGGATGGCACCCCGGAACTGCACCGCGCGAGTGCGTGGGCGAAGGATCAGTCGTACGTGCTCGGAGTTTTGACCACCGACCAGTTGCGTCACTCGATGTTCCCGTTGGGGGACACCCCGAGCAAGACTCTGGTCCGCGAAGAGGCCGAGCGCCGCGGCTTGTCCTTAGCGAACAAGCCCGACAGCCACGACATCTGTTTCATCCCCGAGGGCGATACGCGCGATTGGCTCGCCGAGCGCATCCCGATGACTCCCGGTGACATCGTCGACACCGACGGAACGGTGCTCGGTCACCACGACGGCGCACAGTCCTACACGGTCGGACAGCGCAAGGGTCTTGGAATCGGCGTGCCATCCGCCGACGGTCGCCCACGATTCGTGCTCGAGGTCAAGTCTGCGACCAACGAGGTCGTGGTCGGGATGAAGGAAGACCTCGATATCGCCGAAATCGCGGGCGCCCGTTTTTCCTGGGCGGGAAATGACCCAGTCACGTCGGGAATCACGCAGGACACGGCCGACGGATTCGATGAGTTCGCGTGCGAAGTCCAGATCCGTGCCCACGCCGATCCCGTGCCCGCGATCGCAATCAGTCGTGGTGGCGAAATCGTGGTGACGCCCGACGTCCCCCTCAACGGCGTCGCGACGGGCCAAACCGCGGTCATCTATGTCGGAACGCGCGTGCTCGGGCAATTCACTATCGACCGAACCGTCAGCGCATCCGTCCTCGCGGGCTAGTCACAGACGCCCGCGTCTAGCGACGCACGCCCCGGCCCGTCACGCCCCCCGCTCATAGCCAGGGACCCCGCAGCTAGCCCTTCCAGACCGTCTTGAAGTTGCAGAACTCTCGAATGCCGGGGGCCGCCAACTCGCGACCGAATCCCGAATCCTTGATGCCGCCGAACGGTAGTTCGGGGTACGAGATTGTCATGCCGTTGACGAAGACCGCTCCGGCATCGATGTTGTGAATGAAGTAGTCCTCGTCGGACTTATCCGTCGTCCACAGCGCGGAGGACAGACCGAACGTGGTTTGGTTGGCGATCGCGATGGCTTCTTCGCGCGAGCTCACGCGATAGACGGTCGCTACCGGCCCAAACGACTCTTCCATCACGAGCCGCATGTCGGGCGTCAGTTGGTCGAGAACGGTGGGGGAGTAGAACCAGCCGGGACCGTCCGGGGCACTGCCACCGGCAAGCACGCGCGCGCCTTTGCTGACCGCGTCGTCAACGAGTTCCGCGAGCTCATCGCGCCCGCTTTCGGTCGCGAGCGGCCCGATCTGGGTGGCCTCGTCGAGTGGGTCTCCGATAACAAGAGCCGCCATCTTCTCGGCAAACATCGCGACGAACTCGTCGTAGACGTCGGTGTGCACAATGAACCGCTTGCCCGCGATACACGACTGCCCGTTGTTGCTGGTGCGGGCGGTAACGCCGACGGTGCTGGCGCGGTCGAGGTCAGCGGACGGCATGACGATAAAGGCATCCGATCCGCCCAGTTCCATCACGGATTTTTTGATGTTGTGACCGGCTCGAGCGGCAACCGAGCGACCAGCGGGCTCCGAGCCCGTGAGGGTGACGGCCTTGATTCGACGGTCGTCAATCACGCCCGCAACAGCAGCCGCGCCGGTGAGGATTGTGGTGAACGATCCCTCGGGGAACCCGGCTCGCGTGAACAGCGTGTCGAGGTACAGGGCGGTACGCGGGACATTCGAGGCGTGCTTGAGCACTCCCGTGTTCCCCGCCATGAGCGCGGGGGCGGCGAAGCGAATCACCTGCCACATCGGGTAGTTCCACGGCATAACCGCGAGAATCACGCCGAGCGGCTGATAGTGGACATACGCCTGCGATGCTC
>CANKTR010000020.1 GCA_947486475.1 Microbacteriaceae bacterium
CGCCCTTCGTGTCGGCGATACTGCCGGCGTGAACCTGACCGATTCGTCCCGAGCCAATGAGTCCAATGTTGAGATCGCCCACGAGGCACCTTTCATTTGTTAGGACAAACATACAATAATTGGGGTACCTCAACAAGGAGACCCATGTCGCGCATTTCTATCACCGGCTCGACCGGCTTCGTCGGCAGCAACATTTCCGAGGTCCTGCAGTCGTTCGGGCACACCGTGGTCGGTCTGACGCGCGACAGCCGCGTGCACAACGCGCCCTGGGAACTCCACGATGTCGATTATTCGTCGGACAAGTCCCTGGCGTCCGCCGTGGCCGGTGCCGATGCGGTTGTCCACTGCGCGATCGCCGACGATTTTCGCCGATTGCTCAATGACCGACCCGCGGCCTACGACAACTACGTTGCTCTGACGGAACGCCTCGCGCGCATCGCCGATGCAAACGGGCAAAAGTTCATCTTCATTTCGACCGACTGGGTGATGGACGGCACGGGACACCGTGAACTCGAATCGAACCACGGCAATGCCATCAACTATTACGGGTACCTCAAAGGCCTCGCCGAACAGGCCGTTCACAGTGCGCTGAAGGGCCGAGGGGTCGTCGCGCGAGTGGCCGGAGTGATGGGTCGTCACCGGATCGCCGAAGCACCGAGATTGCAGGACGTCGGTTTCGGGTTCTACGTCGACACGCTGGTTCGCTCGCTCCGCGCGGGGCAGGAGTTTCAGGTGTGGGGCGGCCCCAACGTCAACAAGATCACGACGCCGTCCCTCGCCTCCGAAGCCGGTGCGCAAATCGCCCGAATCATTGCGCGCGACGCGACGGGGACGTTCCACCTCGTCGGCGACACCGCGGTGACCCGAATGGAACTCGCCTACGCCACCTGCGACGTCTTCGATCTTCCGCGAAATCTGATCACCGAGGGCGAGCCGCCCGCGGCGGAACTGTTTCCGGGACCGGTCCCCGTCGATTCGAGCCTCGCCAACGAGCACACCAAAACGGTGTTGGGGCTCGGGCCCCAGCCGTTGACCGACATCCTGACCGCGTTTCGCGCGGAAATCGATAGCGGTCACGTCAGCCCCTTGACCCGCGACTGAGAAGGATTGGATGACACCGTGACCGACGAGAAAAAGATTTACGTGGCCAACGCGCCCGTCAGTTATGGGGCATTCGAACTCACGGTCGGAATCAACCCGAACGTTCCCGACGGAACCGCACTGCTCGATGCGGTGGCCGCCGCCGGATATGACGGCATCGACCTCGGCCCGGTGGGTTATCTGGGCGTCGGCGCTGACCTCGGCCGGCGGCTCGCCGATCGCGGTCTGGGACTGTCCGGTGCGTACCTCGAGTTCCGCTACCACGAGCCGGACAACGTGACCGCGACGATGCCCGAACTGGATGCGATGCTCGACACCTTCGACGCCGTCGCCCCCTTCGCCAGCACTCCCCCGCCGAGGCCGACGATTGCTGATGCGGGAAGCGACGCTCGGCACGGTGCGCCCGGCTCCGGTGCCCGAAACCCCGCATCGGGACTGACCGACGCCGAGTGGGATCAATTCGCGGTGGGGATGAACCGAGTTCTCGAGCGCTGCCGCCAGCGCGGTTACGAGCCGACGCTCCACTGCGAAACGGGCTCATTCCTCGAGTCCACCGCGGAGTTGGAAAAGGTGTTGACGATGACCGACATCGACGTGTGTCTCGAAACCGGACATCAGTTGCTGGGCGGCGGCGATCCACACGATTTCCTTCACACCTGGAGCGACCGGGTTAACCACGTTCACCTCAAAGACGTGACCATGAGCGTCTTCGACGACATCGTTCGGACGGGGCAACCCTCGTCAGCAATCTGGGCGAACGAGGCTTTCCCGCGACTGGGTGAGGGCGACTTTGATGTCGCCCGTTTCGTCGGGAATCTGATCGCCAGCGGATTCGCCGGTTGGCTTGTCGTGGAACAGGACATTTTCCCCTCGTCACCCGAGCGTTTTGCCCGAGCGATTGAGGACCAACACCTCAACCGCACCTACCTTTCGACGTTAGGACTGTGAATCATGTTTCGACTCGGACTCGTCGGAGCGGGACGGATGGGGCAAACCCATCTGGCCGCACTGAAAGAATCATCCACCGTTGCCGTAACCGCCATCGTCGAACCACGCCCCGACGTCGCCGCCGCGTTGGCAGCCGACGGCTATGCCGTTCACGCCTCGATCGCTGACCTGCTTGACGCCGGCGGGGTGGACGGATTCCTCGTGGCGACGCCCAGCGGATTCCACGTCGACGTGATCCGACAGCTCGCTCCGGCTGGGCTACCGATTCTGAGCGAGAAGCCGTGTGGGCTTTCGGTGGAGGACGCGAGCGCCGTCAAGGAGATCGTCGAGAGCGCCGGAGTGAGATTGCAGATCGGATACTGGCGACGGTTTGTCCCTTCGATGATTGAACTCAAAAAGGACATCGAGTCGGGTCGATTCGGTCGGCTGTTGTTCGTTCACGCGAGCCAGTGGGATTACCGCCCTCCCGCCGCCGAATTCCGAAACAGTTCGGGCGGAATCCTCACCGATATGGGTGTGCATGAAATCGACGTCATCCACTGGCTTACGGGCGAAGCGCCTCGGGCTATTACGGGAACGGTCCTGATGAGCACGACCCCCGGAGTGGTCGACGAAGACTCGGCGGTTTTCTCCCTCGTGTTGCCGTCGGGAACTCTCGGGATTGCGACGCTCGGTCGTTTTTACCCCGAGGCCGACTTCGTCGGAATCGAAGTCATGGGCGAAGAAGACCACGTTCGAATCGAGGTGCTCGCGGGCGAGGCCGGCGAAGTGACCCAGATGGCGGCGCTTCGCGCACAAGCCGAGGCGTTCGCGGCCGGCGGCGTCCCGGGCGGCGCAACGATTGACGACGCCGTCACTGCGCTGCGAGTCGTGTCCCTGTATTCACCGGAGACCAACTGATGTCCGCCATAGACGTCCTCACCGCAATCGCCAGCGCGGCGATGACGAACCGACCCTAGTTCTGGGGGAAGCCGAGGTTGATGCCGCCGTGGCTCGGGTCGAGCCAGCGCGACGTCATCGTCTTTTCCTGCGTGTAGAAGTTGACGCCGTACATGCCGTGGGCTTTGGAGTCACCGAAAATTGATGCTTTCCAGCCACCGAACGAGTAGTACGCCACCGGCACGGGGATGGGAACGTTGATTCCGATCATGCCGACCTGAATCTCGTTCTGGAAACGGCGAGCCGCCCCGCCATCGTTCGTGAAGATGGCGGTTCCGTTTCCGAAAGCCCCGTTGTTGATGAGCGCGACGCCTTCGTCGTAGGTCTTGACGCGAACGATCGAGAGAACCGGTCCGAAGATTTCTTCGGTGTACACCTTCGACGTCGTCGGCACTTTGTCGATCAGCGTGGGTCCGAGCCAGAATCCGTTCGGGTCGCCATCGACCTCGATGCCACGACCGTCGACGACCACGTCTGCGCCATCCGCGATGGCGATATCGATGTACGACGCCACTTTGTCACGGTGTTGTTCGGTGACGAGCGGGCCCATGTCGCAGGAGCGTCGGCCATCACCGATGACCAGCCCGCGCATGCGCTCGGTGATTTTCTCGATGAGTGCGTCGGCGACGGGCTCGACCGCGACGACCACCGAGATGGCCATGCAGCGCTCGCCCGCGGAACCGAAGCCCGCATTAATCGCCGAGTCGGCCACGAGGTCGAGGTCGGCATCGGGCAACACGAGCATGTGGTTCTTGGCTCCGCCGAGGGCTTGAACGCGCTTGCCGTTCTTGGCGCCCGTCTCGTACACGTACTGGGCGATCGGCGTCGAACCAACGAACGAGATGGCGTGAACGCGTGGGTCGGTCAGCAACCCGTCGACGGATTCCTTGTCCCCGTTGAGAACGGTGAAGACACCGTCGGGGAGTCCCGCTTCTTTCCACAGTTCCCCGAGCCAGATCGCAGCCGACGGGTCCTTTTCGGACGGTTTGAGGACGACGGTGTTTCCCGTCGCGATGGCGATGGGGAAGAACCACATCGGCACCATGGCTGGGAAGTTGAAGGGCGAGATGATTCCGACGACGCCGAGTGGCTGACGAATCGAATACACATCGACACCGGTCGAGGCGTTTTCGGTGTACGAGCCCTTGACGAGGTGTGGGATGCCACACGCGAATTCGACGACTTCCTGGCCGCGCGAGATTTCGCCGAGTGCATCCGACAGGACCTTGCCGTGTTCGGAGGTCAAGATCTCCGCGAGCTCGCCCTTTTTGGCGTTGAGCAGTTCACGGAAGTTGAACAGGATCGCCTGGCGACGGGCGATGGACGTGTCACGCCACTCGGGGTAGGCCGCGTCCGCCGTCGAGATGGCTTTGTCGATGTCCGCCTGGTTCGCGAGGACCACGCGTTTGGTTTCCTTGCCGAGGGCCGGGTCGTACACGGGTGACGTGCGGTCGGAGGTTCCGTGGTCGCGTGCGCCAGAAATCCAGTGGGGGACGAGGTTCTTGGTCATGTTGTTCCTTTGTGTCTGAAAACTACGAGCCATGTACGAGGTTAGTCGCTGCGTCAACCGCGTGGGCGACGTCGCCGCCGTCGGGGTACAGCAACGATCGGCCGACGACGAGGCCGCGCACTCCGGGAAGCCCGAGCGCGTGCGCCCACTGTTCCCGCTGTGCGGATTCGTCGCCCGTGGGGTCTCCGCCCAGCAACAGCGTCGGCAGCGTGGTGGACGCCATCACGCGTTCCATGTCGGGGACGACGGGCAACTTGAGCCACGAATACGCGCTCGAGTTTCCGAGCCCCGACGCGATCGCGACGGACAGAATCACCTGATCGGTGGACAGATTGTTCGTGATCTGTCCGTCTACCCATTCGCTCATGAACGGCTCGAGCATGATGGGGATGTTGAGTTCGGCGGCGTCACTGACCGCAAGCGCCGACGCCTCGAGCGTGTCGGCGGTTCCCGCGTCCTGGAGGTTGATGCGAACGAGGTTCTTGGCGAAGTCGAGGCCGTCGCGTTCGATCGCGGGCATGTCATAGGCGGTGTAGCGGTCGTCCATTTCGAAGGACGCCCCGCGCAATCCGCCGCGGTTCATCGAACCGACGACGATTTTGTCGTCGAGTAACCCCAGCAGGGCGAGGTCGTCAATGATGTCGGGGGTTCCGAGCACCCCGTCGACACCGGGACGGCTGAGTGCGATGGCGAGGTTGGTGAGCAGTTCGTATCGGTCGGCCATGGCCGTGGCATTGCCACCGACCGCGAGAGCACCGCGTGCGGGGTGGTCCGCGGCGACAATCATGAGACGACCGTCGCCGGCGATAAGTTCACGGCGCTGTCGGTTGGCGTACACCTCGGCGAGCCGGCCGGGGTTCGTCGCGCGGGTTTCCCGCAGCGCGTCGAAATCGAGTGACACCATCAGTAGATCTCCTTCACAATGGCCAGAACCTCGTCGGTGGTTGGCATTGCCGTTGAACATTCGAGTCGGGACGCGACGATCGCACCCGCCACGTTACCGAATCGCAGGACATCCACGAGGTCCCATCCTTGCAGGAGTCCGTAACACAGCGCGCCCCCGAACGAGTCCCCAGCGCCGAGTCCGTTGACGACGTCGACAAAGTACGGGGGCACCTCGACTGAGGTCTCACGGGTTTTGGCGAGCACCCCTTTGGGTCCCTGCTTGACGATGGCGAGTTCGATCCCCCGGTCGAGCAGTGCGTCAGCAGCGCGGTGCGGGTCGGTCTCGCCGATCGCGACCTCGCACTCCTCTTTGTTACCCACCGCAACGGTGACCTTGTCGAGCGCCACGGTGATCTCGGCGGTCGCGAGTTCCGGCGAATCCCAGAACATCGCGCGGTAGTCGAGGTCGAGAATCGTGAGGGGTGTGCGCCCGCGTGCATCCCACGCGGCGTGATGTGCCGCCCGTGACGGTTCCTGGCTCAATCCGGTCACGGTCGACCAATACACCCGGGCGTCGCGAATCGCATCGAGGTCGAGTTCCGCGGCCTGAATCTCGAGGTCGGGCGCTTTCGGTTCGCGATAGAAATAGAGCGGGAAGTCGTCCGGCGGGAAAATCTCGCAGAAGACGACGGGGGTGTTGAGCCCCTCGACGCCGGACACGAACTCGTCGCTCACTCCGAGACGAACGAGTTCGTTGTGAACGAAGCGTCCGAAGGGGTCGTTTCCGGTCCGCGTGATGACGGCCGAACGAAGTCCGTGGCGAGCAGCGGCGACGGCGACATTGGTCGCGCTCCCGCCGAGGAATTTGCCGAACGACGTCACATCTTCGAGTCCAACACCGGTTTGAAGGGGGTAAATGTCGACCCCGACACGACCGATGGTGATGACATCGCACGGGGCGCTCATGGCAGGACTCTCGATTGGTGACAGAGCGGCAAACACCGCGCTCCTACTATGTTAGGACAAAGTTCGGCTTTTCGCTACTCCGCTGGGCGACAAGCCGCCACCGGGACCTCCGCAACCGTCCCGCGGGGGACCCCACTGGCACACTGTTCACATGGATATGGTCATTTTTCTCTCGGTCGGTCTCGTCGTCGGGGCCGTCATCGGCGTTCTTCTCGGGAAGTTTGTGTTCGCTTCCGCTTCGGGCGACGCGGCGACCGTCGCGGGACTCACCGCGACAAACGCGGCGATGCTCGATCAGGTTGCCGAATTGAAGACGCAAATCGAATCAATGCGCGAAGCCGAGCGGCTCCGCCTCGCGGACGAAAGCCAGATTCTGGAACGACTTGCCCCCGTCCACACCCTCTTGAACCAGGTCGAGGGTCGGGTCCGCGAAATGGAGAACGAACGGAAAACGCAGTTCCGATCCATCGACGACCAACTGAAACAGGCGCGAACCGACGGCGAAGCTCTTCGCAACGTGACCCAGGGGCTCAAATCCGCGCTGTCCGACCCGAACATCCGCGGGCACTGGGGTGAAACGCAACTGGAACGGCTTTTTGAAGCGGCCGGAATGGTCAAGGGCATCGACTTCATCACGCAGGATCAAATCCCCGGAACCGACGACGAAAAGGGCTCCCGTCCCGATGCCATCGTCAAACTGCCCGACGGTGGTCAAATCATCGTGGATTCCAAGGTCACGCTGACCAACTACCTGCGTGCCGCCGAAGAAACCGACCCCAAGCAACGCGCGGTTCTTCTCAAACAGCACGCCAAAGACGTTGCGCTCAAGGCAAAAGAACTCGCCGACAAAAAATACTGGCAGCGCTACGACCTCAGCGCGGACTACGTGATTTTGTTTATGCCCACCGAAGCCGCGTTGGCCGAAGCCCTTCAAGTCGACCCCTCGATCTACGACACGGCACTTCGGGGGAACGTAGCCATCGCCACGCCCATCAGCTTGTTTACGACACTCAAGTCCGTCGCGTTCCTCTGGCGCCAGCACGACCAGACCAACCAGATTCACGAGGTCATCAACAAAACCCGCGCTCTGATTGACGTCCTCGGCAAAACCGCCGACGACGTCAACAAGTTCGCCAACAGCCTCAATGCGACGGTCAACAACTACAACACGTTCGCCCGTCGTTTCGAAAACTCCCTGATTGGTGCGGCGGTGGCCATCCCCGGCGTCACCGATGCGGCGTTCCCCAGCCTCACGCAACTCGACAAGAAACCGCGTGAACTGGCCGGCGGGAAAATCGCCAAGGCGCGCGCGCTCAAATCAGCGACGGCCGCTGAACTCGACCTGGATTTAGCGGTTCGTCCCACGGAGTCCACAATGGACTCTAATGACGACTCCACGACCTAGCTGGCTCCACCGCGACACCCTCCTCGCCGTTGTGGGGGTCGTCCTCGTCGCCATCAACACACGGACGGCGGTGTCCGGGCTCAGCCCGATCTACGACATCATCAACACCGACGTCGCACTCGGCATTGACGCTCGGGCGATACTCGGTTCGCTTCCACCCATCGCGTTCGTCATCGGGGGCCTCATCACGCCGCGGATTACCCGCGCGGTCGGGCTCGAATGGAACCTCGTCGTCCTGCTGTCACTCATCGCGGTCGGTCACGTCGTGCGCGGTGCCGCCAACGATTGGTACACGCTCGTGGCCGGATCCGCGCTGGTGCTCATCGGCAGCGGCATGGGAAATGTGTCACTTCCCCCCGTCGTCAAAAACTATTTCCCCAACGCCATCGGCGCGATGTCGTCGGCGTATATGACGTTTGTGGCCATCGGGTCGATTCTGCCGGCCCTCATCGCCGTCCCTCTCAGTCTGGGGACATCGTGGCGGGTCGCACTCGGCGGCTGGGTTGTGGTGGCCCTCGGCGGTCTGGCTATCTGGCTGATCGAAATTCGCCGCGGCCGCCGCTCGACGATTGTCCACCTTCCCGAGGCGCCCATTGGACGCCTTCGCGTGCACCGGTCCCCGACCGCACAGGCCATCGCCGCCACGCTCGTGGTGTCCTCGATCACGGGGTACGGAATGTTCGCGTGGCTTCCCGACATCGCCAAAGAGTTGGCCCAACTGAACCAGGCCGAGGGCGGATTCATGCTCGCCCTCTTCGCGGGCGCGGGTCTGCCTCTCGCCATCTCCATCCCCTTCTTCGCATCCAAAATCCGCAACATCTCGGTCCTTGTTTTCATTGGCGCGGGACTGACTTCGGTGGGTGCGCTCGGACTCGCCTTCGCCCCGACAGTTGCCCCCTACCTCTGGGCGGTTGTGTTTGGAAGCGGACCGTTGCTGTTTCCACTCGCACTCGTTCTCATCAATCTTCGGACCCGCTCGAGCGGCGCTTCACTTCAGGTCAGCGCGTTCGCGCAGTTTGTCGCCTATTCGATTTCGGCGGTGTTTGTCCCGCTGATGGGGTTCAGTCGCGCCGTCACCGGCTCGTGGCACCTGGCTCTTGTCGCAATCGCCGCGGCGGGACTCCTCGCGGTGTGGTCAGGGACAGTCCTTGCGCGCAATCGAACAGTCGAGTCAGAACTCGTCGGGTAGTTAGGAGAGCCAGCGCTCAGCGAGATAGTCCGAGTTGACCCGACGCACGGTTCCCGAACGCGAACGGAAAATCACGCTCTCGGTGCGAAGCCAACGGCCGTCGTGACGGACACCTCGGACGAGTTCTCCGTCGGTCACACCGGTCGCCACGAAGAACGTGTTGTCACTGGCCACGAGTTCGTCGGCGGAATAGACGTGATCGAACTTCAGTCCCGCCGCAACCCCGCGCGCGCGTTCCTCGTCGGACCCCGCGACCAATCGTCCCTGGATGAAACCGCCCAAGGCCTTGATGGCGCAGGTCACGGCGACTCCTTCGGGGCTGCCGCCGACGCCGTAACACAGGTCGATTCGGTTGTCCTCGCGGGCCGCATTGATTCCCGCGGCGACGTCACCGTCCAGAATCAGGCGCGTGTGAGCGCCGGCCGTGCGGATTTCGTCGATGGCGTCGGCGTGACGCGGTCGGTCCAGGATGGCGACCTTGATCTCGTTCACCCGCTTGTTCTTCGCTTTCGCGAGTGCGCGGATGTTCTCGGTCAAGGACTGTGACAGGTCAAGAACGCCGTGCGCATCCGCGTTCGCGACGAGTTTTTCCATGTAGTACACGCTCGACGCATCGAGCATCGTCCCACGGTCGGACACCGCCAACATCGAAATCGCGTGCCCTCGACCCGCGGCGGTGAGGCTCGTTCCGTCGATGGGGTCGACGGCAATGTCGCACTCGGGACCGGATCCGTTACCCACCACTTCCCCGTTGAACAACATCGGGGCGTTGTCCTTTTCGCCCTCGCCGATGACGATGGTGCCCTGAAAATTGACCGTGCCGAGGAACGTTCGCATCGCGTCGACCGCCGCGCCGTCCGCCGCGTTCTTGTCACCGCGACCGATGTAGGGCAGGGCGCGAATCGCGGCCGCTTCGGTGGACCGCACGAGTTCGAGGGCGAGGTTGCGATCCGGGTGGTCGAATTGGTTGGTCATCTCAGTTCCTTGGTTTTCCTCCAGCCTATCCCGTGGGCCCGAACACTAGACTGAAGCCGCACTGACACCCCACGCCAAGGAGAACCATGCCCGTCGCCACACCGGACCGCTACGCCGAAATGCTCGACACGGCGAAAAAGAACGTTTTCGCGTTTCCCGCGATCAACGTCTCGTCGTCGTCGACCATCAACGCTGTGCTGCAGGGACTCACCGAGGCCGGTTCGGACGGAATCCTTCAGGTCACGACGGGTGGCGCGGACTTTTTTGCCGGGCACACCGTGAAGGGACGCGCAACCGGAGCGCTGGCGATGGCGCGGTTCGTGCACGAGGTCGCCAAGTCGTATCCGATCACCGTCGCGCTTCACACCGACCACTGCCCGAAGGACGCTCTGGACGGTTTCGTGTATCCGCTCATTGAGGCGAGCGAAGTGGAAGTGAAGGCGGGTCGCGAACCGATTTTCCAGTCGCACATGTGGGACGGTTCCGCCGTTCCACTGGCCGAGAACCTCAGCATCGCGCGCGAGATTCTGGCCAAGACCAAGAACATTAATGCCATCCTCGAGGTCGAGATTGGCGTCGTCGGCGGCGAAGAAGACGGTGTCAGCCACGCCATCAATGACAGTCTCTACACCACCCTCGATGACGCCATCGCCACGGTCGAGGCACTCGGGTTCGGCGAAAACGGGCGATACATGGCCGCGCTCACTTTCGGAAACGTGCACGGCGTCTACAAGCCGGGGAACGTCAAACTGCGTCCCGAAATCCTCGCCGACATTCAGGCGGGGCTCGCAAAAAAGTACGGGACCGACGCGAAGCCGCTCGATCTCGTATTCCACGGTGGATCGGGTTCGACCGAAGACGAGATTTTCGAAGCGGTTCGCAACGGTGTCGTCAAGATGAATCTCGACACCGACACCCAGTACGCGTTCACCCGGTCCGTCGCCGACACGATGTTCACGAACTACGCCGGCGTGCTCAAGGTCGATGGCGAAATGGGGAACAAGAAGGTGTACGACCCGCGTTCGTGGGGCAAGCTCGCCGAGACGGCGATGGCCTCGCGCGTTGTCGATTACGCCAAGCAACTCGGCTCAGCCGGTCACGCGCTCAGCTAGACGCCGTTTACGGCGAGCAATCGCGACCCGTGACGACTCACGCCGCCTAGGCGTCGGAGCGTCGACCGCCGAGTGGTCGGTCGCTTTCGCCGCGGAGTTCTTTCGGAAGCGAGAACATGAGGTCCTCGGTCGCGGTGGTCACGGTCTCGACGTGGCTAAAGCCCGCGTGACGAATATCGGAGAGCAATTCGTCGACGAGGTGTTCGGGGACACTCGCGCCGGACGAGATTCCGACGGTTTCCACTCCGTC
>CANKTR010000021.1 GCA_947486475.1 Microbacteriaceae bacterium
CCGCCATAGGTTGGCTTGACACCGACCGTTCCGGTGAAGGCCGCTGGCTGGCGGATTGAACCGCCGGTGTCGGACCCGAGTGCGAGCGATGCCTGAAACGCGCCAACCGCGGACGCTGAGCCACCGCCGGACCCGCCAGGGATACGCGTGCGATCCCACGAGTTGCGGGTGATGCCGTAGGCCGAGTGTTCGGTCGACGACCCCATCGCGAACTCGTCCATGTTTGTCTTGCCCAGAATCGGCAGTCGTGCGGCACGAAGCAATGCGACCGGCGTCGCGTCGTAGGGCGGAACCCATCCCTCGAGGATTTTGGAACCCGCGGTCGACGGCATGTCGAGAGTACAGAGAACGTCTTTGACCGCGATGGGAACACCCGCGAGGGGACTCAGTTCGACGCCACCCGCACGGGCCGCATCGACCTCGTCCGCGATGGTGAGAGCCGTGTCGGACACGTGAAGGAACGCTCCGAGGTCGCCGTCGGTTTCAGCGATGCGATCGAGGTGCGCCTGAGTGAGCTCAACGCTCGAAATCTGTCGCGATTGGAGAAGTTCGGATTGCTCGGCAGCACTGAGCCGGATGAGGTCGCTCACGCTTCCTCCCCCAGAATCGCGGTGACGCGAAAACGCGAGCCGTCGTGGTCCGGGGCCCCCGTGAGCGCCTGCTCAACCGTCAGTTCGTCCGAGACGACGTCGTCGCGCCAGACGTTCTCCATCGGAATCGGATGCGACGTCGCGGGGACATCCGGCGTCGCGACCTCGGTGACTTTCGCCACGGCATCGACAATCGCCGCGAGTTCACTCGTCAAAGTAGTGACCTCGTCGGGGGTCAAGGCAATTCGGGCAAGGTTCGCCAAGTGGCGAACGGTGTCCTCGGTGATGTCAGACATGGTTCTCCGTGCGTCGGGAATACCCCAATCCTACCCAGAGCGGTCAGGCCCAATCGTGGAAACGACGTAACGGGTTGACAATAGATGCATGGTCAAAATCTGTGCAGGACTGTTGTTCGCTACTGTTGCCTTCGCCCTCGCCGGCTGCTCGCCCGGCGCCTCCACCACGGCGCTGCGAGGGGAATGGATTCTCACCTCGGGATCGGACTCGGCCGGCACACTCGACGCCGCGATCACCGACGTGTCGCTCGTCATCGACGCGGACGGCGTGAGCGGTCGCGTCTGCAATTCGTTTGGCGGGTCGCTTGTGGGTTCGCCCACCGACCTCCGGGTTGAGTCACTTTTTTCCACCGAGATGTACTGCATGACCCCGACGGGAATCATGGACCTGGAGGAACGGATCCTCGCCGACCTTGGATCGGTGACGGGCGCGACCGTTGACGGCGACCAACTCACGCTCGTCGGACCGGGCGTCACGCTGGACTTCACGTCCGCGGACTAAAGTCCCAGAGTCGCCGCAAATTCTTCGGCGGGGATGATGCGGATGCCAAGTTCGCGGGCTTTCGTCTCCTTAGAGCCCGCACCCTCACCCACAAAGACAATGCTCGTCTTGGCGCTGACGCTCGACGAAATCTTGCCCCCGGCTTGGCGAACCGCCTCTTCCGCACCATCGCGGGTGAATCCGGGCATGGTTCCGGTGACAACCACCGTCATCCCTAAAAGCGGCCCGTCAATCTGCTCGGCCGCAGCACCCGGCCCGGGATGACCCGGGATCGCGAACGGAACGCCCGCCGCCCGCCAGCGTGTCACGATGTCCCGATGCCACTCGACCGCGAGCCATTCGACGAGGCTCGTCGCAATAATCGCACCAACACCATCGACCGCGGACAGTTCCTCAGGGGACGCAGATTCGATCGCGGTCAGTGAACCGAAATGCGCAGCGAGCGCACGAGCCGCAACAGGACCAACGTGGCGAACATTGAGCGCGACCAAGAATCGCCACAGGTCCTTCGACTTCGCCTGTTCGAGCCCCTTGATCAGTTTGAGCGCATCCTGCGACGGAACCAGCTCTTTTTTGACCGTCGCGCGGAACGGAGTCTGTCTGACGGGCTCACCCGTCTTGTCATCGAGTTTGGGTAGTCCCGTCTCGGCGTCTTTGACGGCCACCTCGATAGGGAACAGGTCGTCGATGGTCAGGTCGAACAAGCCCGCCTCGCTCGACAGGGGCGGTGTCGTCGGGACGAGCGGTTGGGTCAGCGCTGCGGCCGTTACTTCGCCGAGTCCCTCGATGTCCAACGCGCCTCGACTGCCGATGTGCTCAACCCGGCCGCGAACCTGCGCGGGACAGTGCTCGGTGTTCGGGCACCGCAGGTCGATGTCGCCGTCCTTTGCCGGAGCGAGCGTTGCGCCGCACTCAGGGCACTCCGTCGGCATGGTCCATGTGCGTTCGGATCCGTTGCGCAACTCGACAACGGGACCAAGAATCTCGGGGATGACATCGCCCGCTTTTCGCAGAACAACGGTGTCGCCGATCAGCACGCCCTTCTGCACAACGACGTCTTGGTTGTGCAGGGTTGCCTGGCGCACTACCGAGCCCGCAACCGTCACCGGCTTCATCACCGCATACGGAGTGGCGCGACCGGTTCGACCCACCCCGACAACAATGTCCAACAGCACCGTGTTGACCTGCTCGGGCGGATATTTGTAGGCAATCGCCCAGCGCGGCGCTCTCGACGTCGCACCCAGTTGCTCGTGTAATTCCAGATTGTCGACCTTGACGACGACGCCGTCGATTTCGTGTTCAATGTCGTGGCGGTGCTCACCGTGATGTTCGACAAACGTGACGGCGCCGGGGGCGTCGTCCGTCACAACCCAGTGCGGCGACACCGGCATCCCCCACGATTTCACGAGGTCGTAAATCTCGGACTGGTTGGCCACCGGCGGGTTTTCCCACGCTCCGATTCCGTGGACATACAGGCTCAAGCGGCTGAGTCGATCGTGCATAAGTTCCAGCTGGCGCTCGTTCTTCGATTCCGCTTTCTGACGCAGACTCCCCGACGCGGCATTGCGCGGGTTCGCGAACGTCTTCTCCCCCATCGACGCCTGACGCGCGTTGAGGTCATCGAACTCGACGGTTCGAAAGAACACCTCGCCGCGGATCTCGACGACGGGCGGATGCCCTGAGCCCGCAAGTTTCTGCGGAATGGAAGGAATCAGAGCGACGTTTTCGGTAACGTCCTCGCCGGTCGTGCCATCACCGCGGGTTGCCGCCTGGACGAGAACACCGTTTTCGTAACGCATGCTGAGGGCGAGGCCATCGATCTTGAGTTCGCAGAGCCACCGCACGGGCTGCCCCGCATCGCGTTCGGTCTTGGCCATCCATTCGGTCAACTCGTCGACGGCAAAAACATTGTCCAAGCTGTAGAGCCGTTCGAGGTGCACGACCGGAGCGAAAAGGTTCGAGTCCGAGCCACCGCCAACACGCTGCGTTGGGCTGTCCTGGCTCTGCACCTCAGGGAATTCGCGTTCGATGCTGTCCAACCGGGACATGAGTTCGTCGTATTCCGCATCCGACACCAGCGATTGGCTGCGCCCGTAATAGGCACTCGCGTATTCGCCGATGCGGTCTCGTAATTCTGCCGCTTCGCGGTGCGCCTCGGCGGGACTCATTCCCGAAACGGGTCGGTCGTTTGTGGGTTCGGCGGGCACTCCCCAATTCTAGGAGCGCGAGCTCCTGAACCTCGAGAACGAGTTACTGGACGCCGAGGATGTCGACCACAAACAGAATCGTGTCCCCACCCTTAATGAGTTCACCCGAGCCGGCATCGCCGTAACCGAGATCACTCGGGATGATGACGACAACACGCGAGCCGATTTTCTGGCCGACGAGCGCGTCACGGAAGCCCGCAATGACCTCGGCGGTGCTGAAGGTTGCGGGCGATCCGCGGTCGAAGCTCGAGTCGAACACCGCTCCGGTGTTCCAGTTGACGCCCTCGTAGTTGACGACGACGGTGGCGCCCTCGGCGACGACGTCGCCCGCGCCTTGAATCAGGGTCGAGATTGCGTATTCGGTTGGAACCGCACCTTCGGGAATCGTCACCGTGGGGTTGCCGTCCGTGAACGTTACGTCGGGGAAGCCCTCGAGCGGTGCGACGGGTTCACCCGTTGCTTCGGCGAGAGGCTCGGCACCGATGCCGGTGACGTCGATGACGAAGACCAACGTGTCCTCAGGCCCCAGACCGGCTTGAGCCGCTTGGTCTCCGAATCCCTCGGCATTCGGGATAACCGCGACGATCCGAGTTCCGACAGTCGTGCAGGCAAGGGCCTTCGAGAGCCCCGCGAACGACGTCGCCGCCGTGTCAATGGGGTATGACAGTTCGCTGCCCTCGGTGTATTCCGACTTTTCGATTTCCTCGCCAGTGGTCCCGTTGTAGAGGGTGTAGTTCATCTTTACGGAGTCGCCATCCGCGGCGGCTTCGCCGGTGCCGGCGATGACGACCGAGCGTTCCGTCGTGGTTGCCGTGAGATTGCCGTCGATCGTCAGTGCCGGTGCGGCCCCGAATTCGCCTTCGACCTTTACCGCCGAGGACGCCGGTCCCGAGGGGATGCAGTTGTCACCACCCGCGGTTGAACAGCCCGCCACAGAGAGAGCGAGGAGGGACAGAGTGAGAGCGGACGCGATGCGCAACATGGTGGGCCTTTGACGTTATGGGAGTGCGCCAATCGCGCATATGCCCTCTAGTTTATGGTCGCGTCGGGCAGAACCGTGACGGATTCGATGAGAATCGGAAAGTTGACCGAGGCGCGCATCACGCACATCTCTTTCGCCTCGTTGTGCAGCCGTTCAACATCGGCTTCGCTCGCTGTGGTGGTGATCGTCGGACGCAAGGTCACAGTCGTCATAGCCCCTTTGCCACCTTGATACGCCATGGTCCCACGGGTTTCGTCGGCGTAATCCTCGATGTCGGCCCCGGATTGGTGGGCGGCATACAGGAACGACAGCATGTGGCACTGCGCGATCGCGGCCATCAGAAGTTCTTCCGGATTCCACAGCCGAACGTCACCGCCGAAACCCTCCGCGGCGGACGCGACGAGCGCCGCGTGTTGGTCGGCCGTGAGGATGGACTCGTGGGAGTAGTCGCCCCCGATTTCTCGCGAGGACGGATATGTTTTTCGCCAACGGAGGCGGATTTCAAAGTCGTGTTTCATGTTCGTTTCTCAGTTTAAGTTCCGACAACAACGGAGTACGCTATCGGTATGAACAGCGTAACCACGGATGTGACGCAAGAACGTCGCCTCGTCACCGAAATTCCCGGACCGAAATCACTCGCCCTTCACGAGCGCCGCAACAAAGTTGTTTCCGTCGGGGTTTCCGCCGCCTTCCCGGTCTACATTGACCGCGCCAAGGGAGCCATCCTGGTGGACGTCGATGGCAACCAGATCGTCGATCTCGGGGGCGGTATCGGAGTCAATACCATCGGTCATTCCAATGATGCGGTGACCGAGGCTGCCTACGAGCAGTCGCAGCGATTCACGCACACCTTTTTTGGGGTCAACGGATACGAGTCGTACATTCGCCTCTGCGAATTGCTCGCCCAGCACACCCCGGGCGACTTTGCCAAAAAGTCGGTTCTGCTCAACTCGGGCGCCGAGGCCGTCGAAAACGCGGTCAAGATTGCCCGCAAATACACCGGTCGCCCCGGCGTCGGTGTTCTCGACCACGGGTACCACGGCCGCACCAACCTCACGATGTCGATGAACTTCAAGGTGATGCCGTACGGGCTCGGGTTTGGACCTTTCGCCGGCGATGTTCACCACGCTCCGAATTCCTACCCGTTCCACGACAAGTTGTCGGGGGCTGAGGCTGCAGCTCGCACCATCTCGTGGCTCGACAAGCGCGCCGGCGCAACCGATTTGGCCTGCCTCGTGGTCGAGCCGATCCAGGGCGAGGGCGGATTCATCGTCCCCGCCGAGGGATATCTTCCCGCGCTCCAGAAGTGGTGTAACGACAACGGAATTGTCTATGTTTCGGACGAGGTCCAGTCGGGTATCGTGCGTACCGGTGCGTATTACGCCTCCGAGCACTTCGGTGTCGTCCCCGATCTAGTGACCACCGCAAAGGGCGTCGGTGGCGGATACGTCATCTCGGCAGTCACCGGTCGCGCGGAAATCATGGACGCGAGCCACGTCGGTGGCCTCGGCGGAACGTTCGGTGGAAACCCGATGTCGGCCGCAGCCGCTGTACAAGTTTTTGACGAGATCGAAAAACACGACCTCCTCGGTGAAGCCCAGCGAGTCGGCCGAGTCCTCGGTGGTGCACTTCGCGAGTTGCAGAAAAAGCACAACATCATCGGCGACGTCCGCGGAATCGGCGCGATGCAGGCCATCGAGTTCACCGAGCCCGGAACCGACACACCCCTCACGGATGTCGTCCCTTTCATCACCTCCTACGCGATCAAAAAGGGTCTGCTTCTCTTGTCGGCCGGGACCTACGCGAACGTCCTGCGTTTCCTTCCCGCCGTCGTCACGAGCGACGAGCTTCTGCTCGACGCCGTGGCCATCATCGACGAAGCCCTGTCCGCTCGATAATGTCCCCGCTCACGGTTGAGGGGTGCGTCGAACTCACCGCCCTCGACCGAAACGGATTGATTGAATCCCGCCACATCGGTGTGTTCGTCGTCATCGATCGGGACGGTTCCGTCATCGAATCGGGTGGCGACATTGACGCCACCATCTTCCCCCGTTCGACCATCAAGCCGTTCCAGGCGATCGCCGCTCTTCGAGCCGGGGCCGAACTCGCCGGGGTTGAACTGGTTCTTGCGAGCGCGAGTCACTGCGGGTCACAACGACACACGGACGCCGTCGCGGCCGTGTTGGCCGGAGACAATCTAGGCGCGGACGACCTGGGATGCCCGCCCGACTGGCCTCTGGGATACAACGAAAAGGCCGAGCGAATTGCCCTCAACCAGGGGCCCCAGCGCATCACGATGAATTGTTCGGGGAAACACGCCGCTTTTTTGCGGGCGTGCGTCGCCAACGGTTGGGACACCGCGACCTATCTCGAACCGAACCATCCGCTGCAGACACTCATTCGCGCGGTGGTGGAGGAATTCACGGGGACGACCGAACTGTGGCCGGCCGTCGATGGGTGCGGCGCGCCACTGTTCGGGATGAGCCTCCGCGCGCTGGGCATGGGCATCGCTCGGGTGACGGACGGTCATGACCCGGACGCCGGCCGGTTGGTCGACGCGATTCGCGGCAACGCGTGGGCGCTCGACGGAGTGGGTCGCGACAACACGCGCGTGATCGACGCAACCGATGCGATTGCCAAAATTGGCGCGGAAGGCGTTCTCATCATTTCCCGCGACGGTGTCGCGGTTGCCATCAAGTGTCTCGACGGCTCGCAGCGCGGCAACACCGCCGTCGCGGTGACCCTGTTGGCCCGCCACGGAGTAATCGACCGCACTGTCGCGGAATCCCTGATCGACGAACTCGTCTCGCCGGTGACGGGAGGGTCCGAGATTGTCGGTCGCCTCACCGTCTCGGTCTAAGCCGCGAGCGACAACTTTCGTCGGCGAATCTCCCCGCCCACCTGCGTGATCAGAACCAGCAGAATCGCCAGGATGAAGACGGCTGATGCCAGCACGTTGGCCTCGGCGGGGATTCCCCTGGCGGCCGCCGTGTAAATAAAGGACGGCAAGGTGTTGACGGATCCGCGGTTGAAGTTCGTGATGATGAAATCGTCAAACGAGAGGGCGAACGCGAGCAATGCCGCGGCCGCAATTCCGGGCAAGAGCAAAGGGAAGGTGATTTTCCACCACACCTGCGAGGGGCGGGCGTACAGGTCGCGACCGGCCTCTTCGAGGCGCGGATCGATGCCGGCGACGCGCGCACGCACGGTGACAACGACGAAGGAAATGCAGAACATGATGTGGGCCAGGATGACGGTGAGCATCCCCTTAGGCATACCGGCACTGAGGAACTGTGCCGCGAGACCAGCACCGAGGACGACCTCGGGGGTAGCCATCGGCATGAACAGCAACAGTGTGGTCGCCGCTCGCCCCTTGAATTTGTAACGCACGAGGGCGATGGCGATTGCGGTCCCGAGGGCCGTCGCAACAATCGTCGAGGTGACCGCGATGAGGATCGAGTTGCCGAAGGCTTCGCAGACCCCCTGCGCGTCGCACACGTTGAGCCAGTTGTTCAGTGTGAAACCGTTCCAGATGATGTTGGTTCGGTTCGAATCGTTGAACGAGAACAGGATGGTGTACACGATGGGAACCATCAAGTAGATGAGGGCGAGGATGCCGTAAAGCGGCAACAAAAGTTTCCCGAGTTTCACAGCAGGTCGTCCGTTCCACTCTTGTACACGTAGGCCGAGACGAGGACGAGAATCGCCGCCATCAAAATCAGCGACATGCTCGCGGCGTGCGGATAGTTCTGGAGGACAAGGAAGTTCGCCTCGATGACGTTACCCACCATCGTGGTAGAGGTACTCCCGAGGAAGTTCGCACTGGCGTTCACGTAATCGCCCGCCGCGGGAATGAACGTCAACAGTGTCCCCGAGATGATTCCGGGCATCGTCAGCGGCACCGTGATTTTCCGGAACGACGTGAACGGCCCCGCATAGAGGTCGGTCCCCGCTTCGAGCAAACGCAGGTCGAGGCGCTCGATGCTCGCGTACAGGGGCAGCGTCATGAACGGGATGAAGTTGTACGCCAAACCGAAAATCACGCTGATGGACGTGCCGGTGATAAACGCATCCTCGGGAATGATGGCGAGTGCCTTCATGGTCCCCACGATGAAGCCTTCGTCCGCCAACAGTTGTTTCCATGCCACCGTCCGCAGCAGGAACGAGATGAAGAACGGCGCAATGACGAGCACCAGCGCCAACGATTGCCACAACGGGTACGGGCGGAGGCGGACCCCGATGAAGTAGGCGAGCGGGTACCCGATGGCGAGGGCAATAAGGGTGGCCGTGGCCGCGTAGAAGAACGACCGAAGCGAGTGATCGCCGTACATCGAGAGGACTTCGGCGTAGTTTTCCCAGCGGAACGAGTTCACGTATTCGCCGATGAACGCCCCGGGAGGAGCGGTTTGGAACGAGGTGATGACGAGTGAAATCAGTGGGGTGATGAAGAACAGACCGAGATACACCAACCCGGGCAACAGCAAGAACCAGACCACGCGGCTCTTCTTTTGGACGGCGGGCTCGGCGGACACTCCCGAGGGTCCGTGGCCGAATGCGGTGAGGCTCATGGTTCGCTACTGCTTTGCGACCGCGAGCGCCCGAGTCGAGGCGTCGGACTCGACGAATTCCTCGGTGTCGAATGGAATTCCGAACGCAAATTCGGTCGCCCACGACAACCACACCTTCGATCCCGCAGCCACAATGTCGCCGTCGTTCTGCTCGAACACCGTCATCGGTTTCACACCGGGCATGTCAACGACGTACTGGGTCGATACCCCCGTGAACGAGGTGTCCACGACGGTTCCCGGCCCGAGGACGGTGCGGGACGACGACACGGCGGGTTCCTTGCGCGAGATCGCGATCTTCTCCGGGCGCACGCCGACCGTGATTTGCCCCGACGTGACTTTTGACCGGCTCGCGAGGACGTCGATTGTTCGATTCCCCACGGTCACGGAAAGCGTGTTCCCGCTCGTCTTCGCGACAACGCCGTCGAACAGATTCGATTGGCCGAGGAAGGTCGCGACAAACCGGGTTGCGGGCAGTTCGTAGAGTTCCGCGGGCGGTCCCATCTGTTCGATGCGTCCCTTATTCATGACCGCGACCGTGTCCGCCATCGTCATGGCTTCTTCCTGGTCGTGGGTGACGTGCAAGAACGTGAGACCGACTTCGGACTGAATCGCCTTGAGCTCGATTTGCATCTGCCGACGCAGTTTGAGGTCGAGCGCACCGAGGGGTTCGTCCAACAAGAGCAACGCGGGACGGTTGACGACGGCGCGTGCCAGCGCAACACGCTGTTGCTGTCCACCGGAGAGTTGAGTCGGCTTTCGGTCCGAGGCGTGATCCAGTTCGACCAATTGGAGCGCTTCGTGAGCGAGTCGAATCGCGTCTTTCACTCCCCGTTGCTTCAAACCAAAGGCGACGTTCTCGAGCACGCTCATGTGCGGGAACAACGCGTAGGACTGAAACACCGTGTTGGTCGGGCGATTATGCGGTTTGATGTTGGACACGTCTTTCCCGCCCAACAGAATCTTGCCCGCCGTCGGTTCCTCGAGCCCCGAGATCAGGCGCAGCGTCGTCGTTTTGCCGCAACCAGAAGGGCCCAGCAGGGCGAAAAATGACCCCGCCGGAACGGTGAAACTCACGTTGTCCACCGCGGTGAATCCCGGGAACTGCTTGGTCACACCAACCAGTTCGAGGTCAGCGCCGCCCGTTGCGAAATCGCTCTGTTGCTTAGCCACGTCACACTATTTCTTCGCGTTGCCGCGATTAGCCGAGAATGATGGCCTGGAAAGCGGCCTGGAATTCGTTTTCCTCGGCATCCGACAGCGATCGGAAGATGTGCACTTGCGCGAGCGTCTCGTCGTTCGGGAAAATCAACTGGTTTTCCGCGAGAGCCGGATCAATCTTGACGGCTTCCTCGTATGCGCCTTGGACGGGGGTGACGTAGTTGACCCACGCCGCGACCTGTGCCGCAATCGCGGGGTCGTAGTACCAGTTGATGAGCTTCTCGGCGTTGGTCTTGCGGGGGCTTCCGATCGGAATCATGAACGTGTCGTTCCAGAACGTTCCGCCCGAGTCGGGC
>CANKTR010000022.1 GCA_947486475.1 Microbacteriaceae bacterium
CGGATGGGATTCGCCTCCGTGCAGATCGATCACGCACTCGCCCTCGACGAAGACCGAGAACGCGGCGCCACCCGCCGGTTGGCCGTCGAGAATTGTGTCGAAAGTGTCGCGAATGTGTTCGAACGACGACGCGGTGAAACCCTGGGTGCCCATGTCCCCAGTTTAAGGTTTGAGCCGATTGGGCACGTATCGGGCACGGTTTGGTTGGGGGCGCTCGCTTTGGTAATGTGGTGACTTGCGCGTAAGCGCAACGCACCTCTAGCTCAATTGGCAGAGCAACTGACTCTTAATCAGTGGGTTCCGGGTTCAAGTCCCGGGGGGTGTACCAGATAGAGACGGACTAGTTACCAGTGTTTAGGCGGGTTGCCATTTCGACCGTGTTTCAGCGTGTGTTGATTACCGAGACCGAGTCGGCTTGAGAGTTGACGACGTAGGCCTTGCCGCCACGAGGTTTGAACGCTATCGATTTTGGCCAGTCGCCAACGAGAATTGTGTCGGTCACCCCGCGCGTTGCAACGTTAATGACCGAGACGGAGTCGTCGAAGATATTGGCGACCCAGATTTTTCGGCCGTTGGGGCTGATCGCGATGGCTTGCGGACCATCCCCGACGGGAATTGTGTTGGTCACTTGCCCGCGCGCACCGGCGATTAGGGACACCGTGTTGTCACTGTTGTTGGTGACGTAGATTTTTCGACCGTCAGCGCTAATTGCCAACTCGGAAGGCCAATTCCCAACGAGAATTGTGTCGGTAACGACGCGCGTTGCCACGTTGATGACCGAGACGGAGTCGCTGGACCAGTTGGCCACGTAGGCCTTCTTGCCGTTGGGACTGATTGCTATGGCGTGCGGACCATCCCCGACGGGAATTGTGTTGGTCACTTGCCCTCTCGCCAGTGTGATGATGGACACCGTGTCATCTCTGTTGTTGGCGACGTAGATTTTTCGGCCGTTCGGGCTGATTGCTAACGATTGCGGACCATCCCCGACGGGAATTGTGTTGGTCACATCGCCCGTTGCAACGCTAATTTCGGACACGGTGTCGCTGTCGGTGTTGGCGACGTAAACCTTTTGGCCGTTGGGACTGATTGCTATGGCGTGCGGACCATCCCCGACGGAAATGGTGTCGGACACGTAATCATCGACAACGTTGATCGCGGTAACGGTGTCTCCCCAGGTGTTGGCGACGTATGCTTTTCTGCCGTTTGGGGTGATTGCCATAGCACGGGGGGAGTCGCCGACGAAAATCGTGCCCACCACAACGGGCACCGCAGACACCGGCGTGGTGACTGGATTCACCGCTACTAAGGCGAGCGCGGCAAGGGACAGCGCAGCGCGCCTAACCATTAGGACCATGTTTCTCCATGACGTTTTCGAAGTTTGATGAACCTAGATTAGGGTTCCTGAACAAGTTTATCAATCGTCGTGTTCGAGCCACCCGGGGGATTCCCCGTTACAGAGGTTCCGTTGCGCATCGTGACACTTCCGCGGACGTTACAGCGCAAAGCGGTGGAAACCTAGTTTTCGAGTGGGCGGGATGTGACCGCGCGAGCCGCGTCGGGACTCAGGCTCCAAATCGCGAGGGCGATTTCGAGTGACACGTCGGCGTCCGCTGGTGAAAGCTCGTGTGTCGCGTGAACCCCATGCAAAATCCCGGCAACACAGTAGGCAAAAAGGTGAACTCGTTTGTCGAATTCAACGTTGCTAAAGTGCCCGCGGCGCGCCATCGCTTCGGCTGTTGGGCGCGAGTCCGCCATCAGAGCGTCAATCACAAAACCCGGGTTGTCGAGCGTCTTTCCGAGGATCTGGCTCAACAGTGGATGTGTTTGCTGGACGCGGAACAGTTTTCGACAGACGTCAATCACGACGTCGAGGCTTTCTCCTGTCGGTCTGCCGTCACGTGCCCACTCGAGCCATTCCCGAAAAATCTGGGCGAGAGCTTGGCTGAACATTGCCTCTTTGCTGCCGAAGTGGTTGTAGATCGTCGTGGGGGATACCTGGGCGTGAGCCACGAATTGTTCCACCGTCGCATGAGGGCCGATCTCCGCGAGCACGTGCTGAGCAGAACGGATTAGCGACGCCCGATTGCGCGTGGTCGCCGCGGACAACTGACCGCCGTCGTTCTCGCGGGATTGTGGGGTTTCCGCCATTCCTCAATTGTATGAAGTCGGGGCGGACCTTCATGGTTAACGGTTGCGCTTTGGACAACGGCTTCGTGATGTGTTTTGACCCCAATCCCCGCGTCGGCGGACGTTGTGGCTTGACGGTCGCCGTCTTTGCTGACACGGTTAGGTATGGTCAAACAGCGTTCGAACACGACAGCCTTGGTACTCGCGATTGCCAGCGCGGTGGTGACTCCCGTGTTGTTGTTTGTCGAATTTTCCGGCCTGATTTTGGTCGGAATGATTCTGTACGAACCCTCGAATTCGGTTGTCATCAAGTTGATCGCGGTGGCCGCCCTCATTCTCGTCGCCATCCTGGCTCTCGTGTTGCCGCTGTTCGCGTTTTTCTCCAACTCGCGCGCGGCGTCGCGGGTAATTGCGGGGCTTGTGCTGGCGGGTTGGGCGGCCGCTCAGTTGTACCTCGTCGGGATGCTTTTCGGGGTGTGCAGCTTCGAGGGTTGTTTCCCCGCCTGACCGCTCAGAGTTCTTCGCCCTCGATGAAACGAATCACATTGCTGTGGTGTGTGGCCATGACATGGTCCCGCAGGGCGAGCGCTTCCGCGGTGGATCGTGACGGTGCGTGCGAACCAGCGCCCCAGACCGCGGAACCGAGCGTCGACATCGCAACGCTGGCGGTGAGTTCGACAAGCCGTGGGTCTCCGAGATAGCGAGCCCGATCGAAGTTGTCTTCGGTGAGTTCGATTTCTGTCACGCTGCCGGTCTTCACATCGAGAATCAGCTGCGCGAGTCGGCTCAAGTTCAATTCGAACCCGAGCGTCATTCGCGCGCGGAACAGTTCGTTGAATTCGACCGGGTTTTCGAGAGTCAGATCGGGATAGTTGAGGACGACCATCCAGCCCGGCCGTTCTAGTGCGAATTGAACCTGGGTGGTCATCCATGCTCGAAGTCGTTCTTGAGGATCATGTGGTGCCTCGGCAACTCCTCGTGCCATGGCGTCCACGTAAAGGTCGTACACCGTCGACGCCGCCTCGGCGATGAGGCCGCCTCGGGAACCGAAGTAATGGTTGATCATGGCCATCGTATAGCCGAGCTTGTCAACGACTTCTTTGTGTCGAAATCCCCCGGGACCGAGTGTTCCGAATTCTTCGATTGTCAGATATAGAAACTTTTCCCTGGTAGATGGCTGGGCGATTCCGCTAATTGCACGCCAGAAGGTTTCATCAAGACTCTCTGCGACGCGAGGGGATGTGCCTGCTTGCGGTCGAGCCATGCCCGACAGTTTATCGCCCTCACGCGACCTAAACCGCATTCGCGCCGGACGCGCAGAAAAAGCACACGTAATAATTAACTAAAAATTATTTAAAAAATGATAGTGTCGCGTTAAGTACTCCCCACCCCAACTTCTAAGGAGAAACACAATGTCAGTCAATCGTATTCTCGCCGCCGCGGCGCTCGCAATGACAGGCTTATTGTTCACGCCTGCCGCGGCGAATGCTGCCGCCCCCTGGTCAACCGATTACTATAGCGACAATTACCTTTGGATATCCAGCAATGGCCTTGATTTTTACAATACAACCGATGAGGTCGACACCTTCGCGTCGCAGTTTTACAAGTCTGGGCTATTGAGACTTAGCGATGGAGCTGCGTCCGAGGAATCATCCGGGGGCTGGTGCACCGACCCGATCACCCCCGGAACCGTTCAGTTTGTGGGCGCCGACACGATTATCACCTGCGCCCCCCACACAATTGGCGTTGGACAGTCGGGTGCCGGTTTGACCGGCACCGTCGAAATTCGAATCCTGCACGATATCGACGTCATGCGGTTGTTCTTCACGGTGGAGAATTCGACGGGATCCGACATCACCGTTCCCGTGGTTTATTCGAACGTCCAATGGGAAGACACGGCCGACAACGGCGTCTCGTCGAGTGGAGCGTCGGGTGATGGGACGAGTGAATTTACTCTGGGCTCTGAAGACACCTGGGTGATTACCACGGACGACTCAGGTAACATGCCATCGGCT
This sequence comes from Microbacteriaceae bacterium, assembly GCA_947486475.1. Next base: position 4,143 of record CANKTR010000022.1, read on the forward strand.
GTTGTTTGGGCCGCCGCGGGTGACACAACCTTCACGGTTTCCGGCGACTCGGGTGATATCGACATCCGAGTGGCGGAGGCGACGACGTTCGAGGCTGGCGCGTCACGGTATTACGCCAATTTCTTGCAGATGGAAACGCCCACTGCGCAAACAGACACAGCGATGAATGCGGCTATCGCTGACCTTGCTGATTCTCTCGCGACGCGATACACGGCTCTCACCGCGGAGTTGTCGGTCGGCATGCCCGCCGGAATCGACGTCGAGGGCTGGACTTCATCGTCGCCTGACTCCGAACCTTTGGCTAAAACCGGGTCCGACGGCGCGGTCCTGGCGGGAAGTGCGGTCCTCGCCGCGCTGCTTGCAACACTGGCCGTGGTCGCACGGAAAACTCGACGCCAGCGTTCCTAATTGCAACACGTGAGGGGGTCGGGGTAAAGCTCCGGCCCTTTCGCTGTGTATAAATCCTTCGACGGCGCGAAGGAGCCTAGTCAACGACCTTTGGCCGTGATAATGATCTCGTCGATGTGATTCTTGATGGTGAAGTTCACGGCGATTTTGGGGACATCGAGCGTCCAGAAACTTTTTGTCGACAGGTGCGAACCGCTCACCCACATCTGAATACCGTGCGCCGCCCACGAGATGCTGGTGGCCGCCAAGAACTCGGTGGCGTTGATCACTGCCTTGTCAATCGAGGGGTAGGTGTGTTCGTCATAGTCGAATGGATTCGTGGAACCGGTCCGGATGTCGACAACAAGATCCGTTAGTATCGCCAGGTGGTACTCCAGGTTTCGACGCATTTCATCACCGTATGTCTCGTCCAATTGAATGCGGACGGGTTCGGACAGAGTCGGATATTGAACCAGAAGCGCGACCGGACCCATCCGCATCGCCCACTCGATCTCGGCGTTGAGGTAGGCCCGAAGTCGCTTTTCACCGGTGCCTTTGGTGCGGCGAATTGTGCTGATTCCACAGCGTGACCAATCCCGAAAGGCCCAAATCGTTGCCTCGGTGATGAGGCCGTCACGGCTACCGAAGTGGTACGGAATCATCGACTGCTTGACCTGCAACCGATCACACACGATTCGCGCGTTGAAATCAGACGGTCCTGATTTGACCATTTCGTCGATGGCGAGAAGAATGAGCCGTTCGCGCGTCCCGATGTCGTTCCCCATCAATTCCTTCACTCCGTTGAGTGCGGGCGAGAGGTGAAGTTCGGGCACGGGGGCATCGAGGCGGGGGCGAGGCACTCCGTGAGCATAGCAACCAATCCGTACTAAATTGGTTAGCACTTCAGTTTTTAGTTGCACCCACGCGAATGCCCGAACTACACGGTCCGGGCATCCGCATGAAACGGTGCGTCGATTAGTCGGTCGGCATGACGTCTATTGGCATGACGTCCATGGGTTCGGGAAGTTCGATAACGCCCTCGACCAACGTGATGACGGTCTGCCACCACATGTCCACTCCGGTTAAGGCGACACCGGGGACAAGCCACACCGTGCCCGACTGATCCCACACCATCAGTAGCGCGGGTTTGGCGGAATCGATGGTGACCGTCTGGACCTCGAGTTCGGGCTCGCTGGGAAGCGGCATCGGTTCGACGGTCGGTTCGACGGTCGGTTCGACTCCGGGCTCTTCGGTCGGTTCGACACTCGGTTCTTCGCCGGGTTCGGCCGATTCGGTCGGTACCGGCTCGGTCGGGGTTTCGGATTCGGACGGAACGGGCTCTGTGTCGGTCGTTTCCGAAGGGTCAACCGTGTCGCCTTCCGCCGCGGAGACCGAGTCGTATTGCACTCCGCTCGAGCGAACCATCGGCGAACCGTTGTACAAGCCACTCGGGCCTGACCCGTACCAACGCCAGTCCGACAAGCGATCGACCGCGGCGGCGTCCGAGATCGTGTCGTACTCTCCGACATCAACCACCGAGACGGAATGCCCTTGAGCCCACGAGATTTCCCCGTTACCCGACCACGAGATGGACCATTCGACCGCGGTCGGCTGACCGTCAACGACGAGCGAAACGCTGGCGAAGGACGACCATTCATCGACCGAGACAACGATGTCCGATTCGGTGAAGGAAACGTCCATCGCGGTGAAGAAATCAGCGGCCAGGGCGCGGGTTTCCGATCCGTCGGGGTTTTTCCCGGTCACGGCGGGTTCATATTCGAGACACTCCATGTACGCGTCGGACCCCTTTCCGACCTTTCTCTCCGCAAGGCATTCTTGCTCTGGATAGGCGGCAGGATTCGAGTACCACCACGAACCGGTACCGGACCAGCTCACGCTAACCCCGGGGGACATTCCGTCTTCCGAGCCCACGAAATACGCGGGGTAGGCGGCGTCAAAATACTGTGATCGCTCGACGGGTCCGGCCACGCCAAAGTGTGCCGCTGCAGAAAGCGCCACCGACTCGGGACTTCCGGCCAGTTCGAGGCGATAGACGTGTCCGCGTCCGCCCGTCGTCGCCAGAGACTCCCCTGCGATGTACTCGTAGGACACGTACGGCATCGACATCATTTTCGCGTCACCCGATGATTCGGCGGCGGACATCGATGCGGGATTCGTCCCATCCGCCAGTTGGATGAGTGGCCCACCCACACCGGACAGGGAAGTCGAGAGCACGACGGTTGCGGCCGCTGCGGCAGCGACACCACCGCCGAGCGAGCGACGTGCGCCGGTCGAGGTCGTCAGCCACCAATCGCGAAGGGGATTGCCGGCGGCGGATCCATCGGGGGCTTGGGCTGTTCCCGAAAACGTCTTTCCCGAAGCGGGGTCGGACGAGCGAAGGCGGTCGTCCAGATTGTCGTGTTGTGTGTTCATGCTGTGTTTATGTCCCCTGGTGTCGAAATCTGTCACGACGCGTTGTCGAGGGCTGCGCGCAATTGGGTTCGAGCGCGCGCGAGCCGGACGGACACCGCGTTCGCGGTAATCCCGAGAGAGGCCGCCACCTCGGTGACACTGAGCCCATCGATCGCGGTCAGCGCCAAAACTTCACGAGATGTTGTCGAGAGTTCATCCCACGCGGCCGCCAGCGAGATGTCGGCGACAGCCAGTGTCTCGGCGGACGGCGCTGTGTCCGGGGCGAAAAGGGTCGCCAGCAAACGCGAGGCACGAGCGTTCTTGCGGCGGTGATTGGCAACGAGGTTGGTCGCGACGCGATACAGCCACGGGAGTTCTTCGCCCACGCTCACGGTCGAGCCCTTCCGCCACGCGACACCGAACACCTCGGAGGCAAGGTCGTCCACATCGTTCGCCTCGACGCGTCGATAGAGGAACTTCGTTATGGGGACGCGGTGTTGGTGGAAACGCGTGGAAAAATCGTCAGGGGACAACAGATCTCCTTTGTGCTTAACCCGATAATGTCACCAACCACGCAAATCTTTCCAAATTTCTCTCCACACAAACCGAGTGCCGGTGCCGAGGTGCGGGCCGAGTCACGCGGTCGAGCCGCCATGTGCCTCGATAAACTCAACGGGTGATCCCTGTTGAGAACATCCTCACCTTCATCGCCTTTGCGCTGGTGATCATCGCGATTCCCGGGCCGTCCGTCATGTTCGCCATTTCCCGGGCGCTCGTCCTCGGTCGCCGTGGGGCGATCCTGACCGTGGTGGGTAACGGCATCGGTGTTTTCGTTCAGGCGCTCGCCGTGTCCGTCGGGCTCGGGGTGATCATCGAATCAAACGATGTGCTCCTGACGGTCATCCGATTAGCGGGTGCTGCGTTCCTCATCTATCTCGGCGTCACGGCGATTCGAAATCGGCGGGCCGGCCTCGATCTGAGCGCCCCAGCCATCGTGCCAACCAGTCGACACCTGTTGCGCGAGTCCATCATCGTCGGGCTGTCCAACCCGAAAACCATCGTGTTTTTCTCCGCGGCATTCCCCCAATTTGTCGTGTCGAACGGAACACCGATAGTGGTGCAGATGCTTCTGTTGAGTGTCATCTTCGTGGTGTTTGGCATTTCGGGTGACGCGATCTACGCGTTGTCGGCCGGTGCCGCCCGAGACTGGTTTGCCAAATCGCCGGGCCGGGTGATCGCGATGAGGACCATCGGCGGACTCGCCATGCTCACGCTCGGAATCGTGACCGCGCTCCTGCCGGAATAGTGGACATCCCGACGATTCGAGACAATTCCGAGTAAACTGAGAACGCCGAGCAACACCGTCGGCACTCGCATTCGTTCAAACACGTAAGGATGTTCCTTCCATGAGTTTCTTCAACAAGCTTTCCAAGATGGTGTCGCGTGCCGACAAGAAGGCCGATCAACTGGCCGACCAGGCTCGCGACCTCGCCGCTGACGCGGCGAAGCGTGCCGGCGATTTCGCCGAGGACGCGTCGCGCGAAGTCAACAAATTCGCAGCCGACGCCAAGCGCGAAGGCGCCAAGGTTGTCAAGTCCGCGACCAAAACCGCCAAGGCCGTGAGCAAGGATGTCAAGAGCAAGGCCTCCGCAGCAGCCAAAACCGCTGAGGCCCGCGCAAACAAAGCGGCAAAGACCATTGCCACCGAGGCCAAGGTTGTCGGCAAGACCGTGAAGTCGAGCGCAAACAAGGTTGCCGCTGGCGTCAAGGAAGCCCTCACCGGCGCACCGGACGCTACGTGGTCGGTCGCTCAGCTTCGGGCAGAAGCAAAGAACCGCGGAGTTGCCGGTTACTCGACGATGTCCAAGCCTCAGTTGCTCAAGGCGCTGAAGTAGAAATCGTTGTTACGCGAAAGCCGGCCTTCGGGTCGGCTTTCGTCGTTTTCGGGCGCTAATCCTCGGTGCTGTCCCGATCGACGTCATTGACCGTTGCGATGATCGCGATGAGGCTGAGCACCCACGACGCCCACAGTAACACCAGCTTCCAGTCACGTTTCCCTGTCATTGTGGCCTTCACCAGGCCGAAACCGGAAAACAGTGCACTGAGGAAACCGCCGTTCGTCAGCAACTTTTTCATGACACTCCCTCCGCTTCCAACGATAGTCCCGTTCGCTTTTCCTGCTTCCCCGTAACTTCGTAGGATAGGGGTATGACAGGAATCGATCGCAAGCCCCGTTCGCGCGTTGTCACCGACGGAATCGAAGCGACCACGTCGCGCGGGATGCTCCGTGCCGTTGGAATGGGCGATGGCGATTGGGACAAGCCCCAAATCGGAATCGCGAGTTCGTGGAACGAAATTACACCGTGCAACCTGTCGCTCGGGCGACTCGCTCAGGCCGCGAAAGAAGGCGTCCATGCGGGTGGCGGTTACCCGCTCCAGTTCGGAACGATTTCGGTGTCGGACGGAATCTCGATGGGACACGAGGGCATGCACTTCTCACTCGTCTCGCGCGAAGTAATCGCCGATTCGGTCGAAACCGTCGTCCAAGCAGAGCGACTCGACGGAACGGTTCTCTTGGCAGGGTGTGACAAGTCGATTCCCGGCATGTTGATGGCGGCGGCACGGCTCAACCTTGCGAGCGCGTTCCTCTACGCCGGGTCCATCGCACCCGGCTGGGTCAAGTTGTCGGACGGCACCGAAAAAGACATCACCATCATCGACTCCTTCGAAGCCGTCGGTGCGGTCAAAGCGGGCAAGATGAGCGTCGAAGACGCGCGCCGAATCGAGTGTGCGTTCGCCCCGGGCGAGGGCGCCTGCGGTGGAATGTATACGGCGAACACGATGGCGTCGGTCGCCGAAGCCCTCGGAATGAGCCTTCCCGGATCGGCGTCGCCCGCGTCCTACGACCGCCGCCGCGACAACTTCGCGCACCTCTCGGGCGAGGCCGTTGTCGGCATGCTCGACCGCGGGCACACCGCCCGTGACATTCTCACCACCAAAGCGTTTGAAAACGCGATCGCGATCGCGATGGCTTTGGGAGGCTCGACCAATGTCGTGCTCCACCTGCTCGCCATTGCGAACGAGGCAGAGGTGCCGTTGACGCTCGCCGACTTCAACAGAATTGGAGCGAAGGTTCCCCACCTCGGTGACCTCAAGCCCTTCGGCAAATACGTGATGAACGACGTGGACCGCCGCGGGGGTCTTCCCGTGTTGATGAAGGCTCTGGTTGACGCGGGACTCATGCACGGCGACGCGCTGACAATCACCGGAAAGACAATGGCGGAAAACCTCGCCGAGATGAACCTCGACGCCTTGGACGGCGAAGTCCTTCGAACCCTCGACAACCCGATTCACGCAACCGGCGGCATCACGATTTTGGACGGAACGTTTGCCCCGGAGGGTGCCGTCGTGAAAACCGCGGGATTCGACGCCGCGACGTTCGAGGGACCGGCGCGGGTGTTCGAACGCGAGCGCGCGGCGATGGACGCGCTGACCAACGGCGAGATCGTCGCCGGCGATGTCGTCGTGATTCGCTACGAAGGCCCCAAGGGTGGTCCGGGAATGCGCGAGATGCTTGCGGTAACCGCCGCAATCAAGGGCGCGGGACTCGGCAAAGATGTATTACTGTTGACGGACGGACGATTCTCAGGCGGCACAACCGGACTGTGCATCGGCCACGTAGCTCCCGAAGCAGTGGACGCAGGTCCCATTGCC
>CANKTR010000023.1 GCA_947486475.1 Microbacteriaceae bacterium
GGACGCGGTGCCGTCGCGACGGTCCTCATCCAGTCGGGAACGCTCCGCGTCGGCGACGCGATTGTCGCCGGAACCGCCTACGGTCGCGTGCGCGCGATGGTTGACGAGCACGGCGAGAAAATCGACGAGGCCTACCCGTCTCGTCCGGTTCAGGTCCAGGGCCTGTCGAGCGTCCCGCGTGCGGGGGACACGTTCCTCGTCACCGACGACGACCGCACCGCCCGCCAGATCGCCGAAAAGCGCGAGGCCGCCGAACGCAACGCACTTCTCGCCAAGGCCCGCAAGCGCATCTCGCTCGAGGACTTCTCGAAGGCTCTCGAAGACGGCAAGGTGCAAGCGCTCAACCTCATCCTGAAGGGTGATGTGTCGGGTGCCGTCGAAGCGCTCGAAGAGTCGCTCCTCAAGATCGAGGTCGACGATTCAGTGACCCTGCGCATCATCCACCGCGGTGTCGGTGCGATCACCGAGAGCGACATCAACCTCGCCACCATCGACAACGCGATTGTCGTCGGATTCAACGTTCGCCCCGACACGAAGGCACGCGAGCGCGCCCAGCGTGAAGGCGTCGACGTTCGGTTCTACAACGTCATCTACAACGCAATCGACGAGATCGAGCAGTCGCTCAAGGGAATGCTCAAGCCGGAATTCGAAGAGGTCCAGAGCGGCGTCGCCGAAATCCGCGAGATCTTCCGTTCCAGCAAGTTCGGAAACGTCGCCGGTTGTATCGTGCGTTCGGGAACGATCACGCGAAACTCGAAGGCACGGGTCATCCGCGAGGGTGTCGTCATCGCCGACGGTCTCGCGATCGAATCGCTCAAGCGGTTCAAGGACGATGCGACCGAGGTCAAGACCGACTTCGAGTGTGGAATCGGCCTCGGCAAGTACAACGACATTCAGATCGGTGACGAGATCGAGACGATCGAAATGAAAGAGAAGATCCGCGTCTAATGTCCGCACCCGACCGCGCACGCAAGATGGCGGAACGCATCAAGGAGATTGTTGCGCGCCGCCTCGACAAGGGTCTTCGTGACGACCGACTCGGTTTCGTCACGATCACCGATGTGCGGATCACGGGCGACCTGCAACACGCGAGCGTGTTCTTCACGGTGTACGGCACCGACGAGGAACGTCAGAATTCGTGGGATGCGTTGAAGTCCGCGACGGGGATGTTGCGCTCGGAAGTGGGGCGTAACATCACCGCACGGCTGACCCCGTCGCTCGAGTTCATCCTCGACGCGCTGCCCGAAACGTCCGCGCACATCGAAGACCTGCTGGCCCAGGCGAACCAGCGCGACATTCAGGTCGCGAAAGAAGCGCAGGGCAAGGACTACGCCGGCGACGCCGACCCGTACGTCAAGCCGCACGAGGATGACGACAAGGAATAGCGACCGCGAACGTGCTGCGATGCTCGTCGTGGCGCGGTGGTTCCGTCGTTCCGCTCGACCGTTGCCGTGGCGCGAGCCGGGAACGACTCCGTGGGGAGTGTTGCTCTCCGAATTCATGGCCCAACAGACGCCCGTCTCGCGGGTCGCCCCGATGTGGACGGAGTGGATCGAGCGGTGGCCCACCCCGGCCGCGCTCGCCGCCGCATCACCTGCCGACGTCGTTCGCGCGTGGGGGAGGCTCGGCTATCCACGCCGCGCGCTCAACCTGCACGCCGCCGCGACCCGAATCCGCGACGAGTTCGGCGGTGTCGTTCCCGACGACGTGGACGCACTCGAATCCCTGCCCGGCGTCGGCTCGTACACGGCCCGGGCGGTCGCGTCGTTCGCGTTCGGACTTCGCGTCCCCGTGGTCGACACGAACATTCGCCGGGTGCTCGCTCGGGCGGTGCTGGGCGTCGCCGAGCCCGAGCCGCCGCGAACCCGCGCCGACCTCGAACTGATGGAGTCGGTCCTGCCGACATCGCCCAAGGACTCGGTCGCCGTGAACGCGGGCGTCATGGAGCTCGGCGCGGTGTTCTGCACCGCCCGCACACCGAACTGCGCCGAATGCCCGATCGCCGAGCACTGCGCCTGGGCGCTTGCCGGTTTCCCCACCAACGCGGGACGCACCCGAACCCCGCAAGCGAAGTACGAGGGAAGCGTCCGCCAAGCCCGCGGAGCGATTCTCGCCCTCGCCCGCGAACACGCGCACATCACACCCGCCCAGATTGCCGCGGCCGTACCCGAACCGTCGAAACGCGACCGCGCACTCGAGGGACTCCTGACCGACGGACTTCTGGCTAATGTGAAGCGGGGCTACGAACTACCGAAGTAGCCCGTTCCGAACCCACCGGTCGCGGTGACTTCACGGCTACGCTGGCACGGTGAAGAAAATTCTGGGTGTCGTCGTGTTCCTCGTCGCGCTGTTGTTTCCGTCGGCGGCGTTCGCCTCGGTCGACGACTTCTCGTTCGACAGTTTCGACGCGATCTACGAGCTGTCGCAGGATGCGGAAGGTCGGTCCGTGCTCACCGCCCAGGAGACGCTCGTCGCCCGCTTTCCCGATTTCGACCAGAATCGGGGGATTCAGCGGGCCATCCCCGATACCTACCTCGGCACACCGCTCGAACTCGAGATCCTGAGCGTCACCGACGAAACCGGTGCCGACCGGCCGTTCGAATCCGAATCCGACGGGGAATTCACGGTTCTGACCATCGCAGTGCCCGAGGGCGAATTCGTCTATGGCGTTCAGACCTACGTGGTTTCCTACGTTGCCCACAACGTCATCCTCGACGACCCCGCGAGCGACTTTCAAGAGTTCTATTGGGACATCAACGGTGACGGCTGGCAGCAGAAATTCGGTAGCGTTTCCGCGGACATCCGACTGGACCCGTCGATAGCCGGGGTGTTCACAGGTCAAGCCGCCTGTTACGCGGGTGATTACGGCAACACGAATCCCTGTGACGTTCTTGACGCCGCATCGACTCAGGTCACTGCCGCTCACGGCTCGCTCGGCAGTTATCAGACGCTGTCGGTGGCGCTTCAATTTGAGCCCGGCACCTTCGCCCAGCGCGACACGTCCTATTGGGCGTCCGGTTGGTGGCCGGCGCACCTGGTGACAACGTTGTTGTCAATCGTCATCGTCGCGCTCGCTGCTGTTCGCCGCTTCACGGTCGGACGCAGTGCGCCAGGCCGGCCGTCCATCATCGCTGAATACGGTCCTCCGCCCGGAGTCTCGCTCTACACCGCCTCGGCGCTGATCGGGAAACCCCGAGCCGTCTTTGCGGCGTCCGTCGTCGACCTCGCCGTCCGCGGCGTGATCGTCGTCGAAGAATTCGACCCACCCGGCTTCGCCAAGCAGGCGTGGGCGGTGAAGCTCATCACGAACCCCGCCGAATCCGACCTCGAGTTCGTCACCGCCCTGTTCGGGGGTGGCGCGAAAATCGGTGACCGGGCCACGGTCTCGAAACCGTCCGAGTCACTGTCACAGAGGGTTCTGGCCGTCGGCACGCGGGCGTCCGCCGCACTCGTCGGGCAGGGCCTGCGCCGCAAACCCCCGCAGCGGTTCTTGTTCATCGCGCTGTCGATGGTGGCGATGTTCGCGTCCGCCATTACCAGCATCGGCTTGATCGCCGACTATCGGGGTGGCTGGATCCCCGCCGCAACCCTCGTTGGCGGGTTCGCACTGGGGGTCGTGGGTTTCATCCTGTCGGCCAATTCGCCATTCACCGAGACCGGGGCCGAGGTGCGCGATCACATCGCGGGGCTCGACCTGTATATCCGCGTCGCCGAAGCGGACCGCCTGCGGGTGTTGCAGTCGCCCGAGGGGGCTCTGCGCAAGCCCGTCGACACGGCCGACAAGCGCGCAGTGCTGCACCTGTATGAACTGGTTTTGCCGTGGGCGATTCTGTTGGGGCGGGAAAAGGAATGGGGCAAAGTCCTCGAAGTCGCCTATCAGGGCGATTCGCCAACCTGGTATGACGCGACCGTCCCCTTCGCCGCGTCCTCGTTCACCAGTTCACTGTCGTCGTTCGCCTCCGCCGCGTCAGCCTCGTCCGCTGGCGGTTCGGACGGCGGCGGGTCCGCCGGTGGTGGCGGTGGTGGCGGAGGCGGCGGGGGAGTCTAGACGCGCTCGCGACGTCGGGCACGAGCAATCACAACACCCGTTCCGACAAGCATGAGTGCGGCCCATAGGGCAAACGCGGGCTCAACGCCACCGGTCGACGCCAGCGGCTCTACAGCGATGGGCGGTACGTCGGTCAGGTCGAGACCGCCGGTGGGGCCCCAGAGATCGAAGTACACGGTACCGCCGGCAGGCGTTTCGGCCGCCCAGTCTTCACCAGAAATGTCGTCCCAGGTCGTGAACACGAGCATATAATCACCCGGGTCAAGTCTTGTGCTGAAGTACGACTTGTGTCCTTCGACGAAGTCGCCTTGCGCTGTGACGTTGAACGGGTTAATGTCCTCGTCGTAATCGTGACCCCCGAACTCGAGGTCGTTGAGGTCGTCGTTACACCCCACAATGTGTGAAGCCGGGTCGAGCGTATTGAAGGTCGAGTACAGAGCCAACATCGGGTCGTCCAGTTCGCTGGCTGTTTCGTCAGCGAGAGCGTCGAAGTAGCCGGAAACCGGGTCGACGCCCGTCACGCGGAACGTGTACTTGCCGGCGATGCTCACCGAGAATGATTGTGTCGCATAGACGTGTTCGCCGGGGTTAATTTCGCAACCGTTGATGCCGCCAATCGAGATCTCCCTGCCGTTAGCGATTTGTCGAGGGGTGCCCCAATCGGCCACCGGCGCGTCCGAGTCGATGTCTTGTGACGAGTTCGCGAGCTGCACGCCGCTGGGGTTGGGCATCAGAAAGGGATCGATGAAACTCAACATGGCATAGGTCTGAGAGAGTTCGTCGATGACATAGACCGGCGCCTCGTCGACGACAGTGACGGTGCCGATCGCCCTCAAACCGTCAGAGCCAATCGGTCCCGCGAGCGTCGAGGCATTACCCGTGTCGCCCGGGTCGCCCAGCGTGTAGTCGGTGGGGCAGTTGGCAAACGTGACGGTGACGCTGTTTTCGTACAGCGGAATTTGGTAGGGGTAGGGCTGCGAATCTGTCGTGTCACAGTCAAAGGTGAATGACGACAAATCTGGCGACGTCGCTGATGCTGGCGCGATCGCAACGAGGGGTATTGCTGCTGCGGCGAATAGTGCAATGAATGAATTCGACATACGACGCATGGTCGTCCTTTGATTGGAGGAGGTCTATCTTTCCGAAACCTTAGCATTGTTCGGGTTAAGAATGTCATTTCGGTGCCCGAATGACCGAGAACTGCGATAAAGTAATGGCAACGCCCGCCGCAATTCGCGAAGTTCAGGGCAAATTCTTCACCCTCGCAGTTCAGGGCCTCGGCCGCTTCGATGGTGGTGTGTAATCAAGGAGAACAATGGCCCAGACTGGCCGCAGTAAAACGAACGCTCGTTCGAAACGTCGCCGCCCCCTCGACGAAGAGGGCATCATCCCGATCCTCGCTCGGGCTGTGCGCGAGGTCGAAAACGCGGTGAACCGCGACGGCAAGGTGAACGCATCGAACCGCACCAAGTTCCACGCCGCCGGACTTCTCATCCGTGAGGAAAAGGCGCGCCTCGACGAGGACAAAAAGATTCCCCAGAAGGAACGCGAGGACGTCAACAAACGCCTCGACGGCCTCGCCATGATCATGGTGAAGGCCCTCGCGCGCGACCAGTCGCTCGGCGCACTTCTCGACCCGAACGCGCCAATCTCGGCGGCGACTCAGAAACTCAAGCGGGACATGTTGCTCGCCTCCGGCGCGGAACTCGACATTGACGACATCCTCATCATTGACGATTCCCCGTCGACGTCGGCGGAGGACTCGAGCAAGTCGGTGTTGCCCGCGAGCGTCCGCCGCGCCGAACTCGCGAATCCGTTCCTTCCGCCCGTGTACGCGCCGAACCCGCGCGTGACGGGTCGCCTGCAGAACTGGGAACTCTTCGACCCGCTGTTCCGCGCGTTCGAACAGGGCGGTCAGGCGGCGAGCATGGAACTGCCCGAGGCGCGTTCACTCGCGACTCCGGGTGCCCTCGACCTCATGCGTCACCAGGCACGTTTCGTCGAATCCGCCAAGGCGGGCCACCGCAGCTATCTTCTCGCCGACGAACCGGGTCTCGGTAAGACCGCACAGGCCCTCCTCGCCGCCGAGGCCACCAATTCGTTCCCCCTTCTTGTCGTCGTCCCCAACGTCGTGAAACGCAACTGGGAACGCGAAGTCGACCGCTGGATTCCGCACCGCATCGCGTCGGTCATCCACGGCGACGGAGACGACCTCGACGCCTTTTCGGACGTCATCATCATCAACTACGACATCCTCGATCGCCACGCGGGATGGGCGAGCCGGTTCGGGTTCGCCGGCATGGTCGTCGACGAAGCGCACTTCATCAAGAACCGTGAATCGCAACGCTCGATGCACGTGCAGCGCATCGCGAACGCGGTTCGTTCGCGGCACGGCAACCCGCTCATGATCGCGCTCACGGGAACGCCGCTCATCAACGAGGTCGAAGATTTCCGGATGATCTGGAAGTTCCTCGGCTGGATCGACGACGACAAGCCGACCACGGCGCTGATGGCGAAACTCGAAGGGCTGGAACTGACCCCCGCCGACGGAGCGTTTTTCCCCGAGGCGCGCCAGTGCGTCATCGACATGGGAATCGTCCGACGCCGCAAGGCCGACGTCGCCAAGGACATTCCCGCGCGCCGCGTCGCGGACATCCCCGTGGAACTGGACGACGAAATCGGTCGGTCGATTCGCGACTCCGAGGCGGCGCTCATGCAGCGCCTCGTCGAACGATACGACCGGATCATCGCGGGTCGCGGTGACCGTCCGGCCGGAATCGACGCGGACATCGTGCGGCTCGTCGCAAACTCCGAGGTCGAAGAATCCAAGAATTCGACGTCGCAGGACAACGTGTTCGCGATGGTGCGTCGCATCGGACAGGCGAAAGCCAATCTCGCGGCCGATTACACCGTGCAACTCGCGAACAGTGTCGGCAAGGTCGTGTTCTTCGCCAAACACGTCGACGTGATGGACACGGCCGAGCAACACTTCGCGAAAGCGGGGCTCCTGACCCGGTCGATTCGCGGCAATCAGTCCGCCGAAGCCCGCACGAGAGCGATCGACGACTTCACCAACGACCCCGATGTCGCCGTGATCGTGTGTTCGCTCACCGCCGCCGGCGTGGGCATCAACCTCCAGGTCGCATCCAACGTGGTGCTCTCGGAACTGTCGTGGACCAGCGCCGAACAGACGCAGGCGATTGACCGCGTTCACCGGATCGGACAGGAACTGCCCGTCACCGCGTGGCGCATCATTGCGGCCCAGACGATTGATTCGCGCATCGCCGACCTCATCGATTCCAAGGCGGGCCTCGCGGCACGTGCGCTCGATGGCGACGACAGCGAACTCGAACAGAGCATGTCGGTTCAGATGGCGGCCTTGACGGCGCTATTGACGGACGCGCTGCAGCAGCGCCTCGACGCCTAGATCGTTCCGAACTGTTCGCCGCACTCGCGGCAACGGTAGGCGGGGTCGTCGCCCTGCAGGACGCAGCCGCCCAGGGATATCGAGCCCTCCGTTTCAGCGTCCCGCATTTCGTTGCTCGGAAATCCATAGACGATTTCGAGCGGGTTGGGGGTCTCGCACTTCGGGCACGAGACGTTTTCAGGGTTGTCAAACACGGTGGTTGGGTCCTTCCGGCCAAGGTGAACGCTCACGAGGCTAAAAGTGACCACCGACACGAAACCCTAGATGCCGGTGCGATCCAACCCGAACCCGACGAACACGCGCGAGTGGATGCGCCCGACCGCCACCGCGATGGCCGAGTTCCCGATGACGAACGCGGCGATTGCGGCGATGTACGTCGCAACACCCGCGACACCCATGTCCGTGACGTTGAGGAAGAAATAGGGGAACCAGCCGTCGCCGACGAGCCCGCGGACCAACGAACCGACAACCCACAGCAGCGGGTACACGGCCGCGATCCACAGCACTCCCCACCGCAACCGGGTGCGACCGGGCATGAGCAGCCACTCGATAGCAATGAACAGCGGCGCCCAGATGTGTTGCATGTCGCCGGGGAACGAGAAGGTCGCAACATACCCGTCGGCCGAGGGAAAGCCTGACAGCAACAGGTTGTAGATCACGCCGGTCACGATGGCGTAGGACACGACGCTCGCCCTCACGATCGAATACCAGTGCGGGTCGTTCTTGCGCATGACCGCAAAGATTCCGCCCATCAGCAAAACCACGATGTTGATGATCGAGGTCTGAATCGTGAAGTAGTGGAAATAGTGGGTCGGGTTGAAAATCCCCTGAATCAGACGGTCCGAGACGTTGATGGTCAGAGCGATCGCGATGGCGAACGCCATCAGCAGGTTGACGACCCCCAGCCCCTTGCGCAACAACAGTGCGACGACGTGGGGCGTCTCGGTGGGCGCGGCTTTCGACGCGGGCACGGCGAAGTGTGACATTGTGTGGTCCTCTAGTCGTCCGAAGATCGGCGTAGCTGTTTGACACTACCGCGTCCGACGCCCGTAGGGTTAGACCGTGTACGACGTCTGTGTGGTCTATTTGCTAAGGGATCGTCGCGTCGACAACCAGGTTGTCACCGAAGTTCTCTTGGGCGAGAAACTGACGGGACTCGGCGTCGGCAAACTTGTCGGCGCGGGCGGCAAACTCGAGCCGGGGGAGAGCGGCCGGGCCGCCGCGGTCCGCGAGGTCGCGGAAGAACTGGGTGTCGAGGTCGTGGCGCGTGATCTTGTCGCCATCAGCGACATCACCTACCCGTTCGTCGACAAACCCGAGTGGAGCCAGCGATCGTTCGGCTTTGTCACGCGCACCTGGACGGGCACGCCGATTGGTAGTGACGAACTCGCCCCGCACTGGTTTCCGATCGACGCCATTCCGTTCGACCGCATGTGGGCGGACGCGCGCCTCTGGTTACCCCGCGCGCTGGACGGGGAATTCGTCGACGCGACCTATACTTTTCGGGCGGACGGGTCGATGGTCGACTCGGATTGAGTCGTGCGACGCTTGGGGCGCAACGCGACCGCGGCGAGCACGACAAGCCCACCGAGTACCGCCCAGATGACCACGTTGGGGTCACCGCCGGTCGCTGCGAGGTCCTCGAGGTCGATGGGCTCGTCGAGACCGCTGAGTGTCAAGCCGAGTTCCGAGGAATAGTAGAGCACCGACGACGCGATCTTGAAATGCTCGGGGGTCTCGCCGGAGTCTGAGGCTTGCATCATCATGAGGTAATACCCGTCGTCCGGCTCGGTATCCCCGGTGAACTCGAATGTCATCGGGTCGCTCAACGATCCTGAGTCAGTGATTTCGAACGTTGCTGACGACTCACCAGACCCCAAAAGTGCTTCAAGGGTGAGCAACCAGATGTCGCCCAACTCCGCGTCGGTCAGCGAAAACGGTTGATCGTCGGTCACCGGCCCGTAGGGATCGCTGTCGCCAAGGAACGCGACCGACGCACTCACTTGGACATCCCCGACGACCTCGGGCAGCGCGTCGATGATTTCCGTCGGCAGGACCATCCGACCTCTCACACCCCGGTTAATCGCGCTCTGTCGAATCACCGTTGGCGCATCAACGTACATGAAATTCGGGAAGAGCGGTTGGGCAATTTGAACCTCGAAGCCGTCAATCGCGCCGTCAATATCGAGGGTCGGATTCTCCCACAAAATTGACGGAACGTCGGCCTCGCACCAAACGGCAATCGTCACGGGCAACAACTGGTCAAACATGGCCAAATCGGGGTCAGATTCGGCGGCGTTGTATTGAAAACTATCGATAAGTGAATTCACCGAACCATCAAACGCGACGCTCATGGTTGACGGACCCGTCGAGGTCGTAGTCCACGGATCAGGTTGAATGTCGAGAGCATTGATCGCGTAGTCATAGGGGCTAGTTTCGTCATCCAGCGGGTAATTGAAAACGAATGACTCGGCGTCAATCAATCCCCAAAAACTGGAGTCGCTGTAGACACCCTGGTAGGCCAGAAGAGACACGTCCGTTGGTCCGTTGTACTCAATCGACACCTGGTCACCAGCGTCGTTCTGCTCGACGCTGAGCGTGACCGGGACCGAATCGCAGGTGCCGACGCCATCGGTGCTCGCCACCTGCAGGTTGACCGACACACACCCCGACAGGGCAACCGTTGTGGCGATCAATGCCGAAACGGCGAGGCTTTTGCGTGCATTCATCGAGTGGTTCCTTTCGCGGGGTGGGTAGCCCAATTCTAGCGGTCAGCGACGCAAACTCACCGCCTTAGTAGACGTACAAGTCGCCCGACTTCAGCCTCGCCGGATAGTCCGTATCGTACACCTTCTGCCGCGGGCACGTCGTCAGCACCGCCTGCATTGCAATCTTTTCGTCCGGCGTCACCCACAACCGGTAGGCCTTTTTGACCGAGATCTGGCGGGCCACATACGCGCACTGATAGCCGCGCCTCGGCGGCAACCACCACGACGCGTCCGAGTCGCTCTTGCGGGCATTCGTCTGTCCGTCCACTGCCTGCAGATTCAGCGGGTCGTTCGCAAGGGCGACGCGCATCGAATACGACAACTTGTGGGCTCCGGTCATCCACGCGTTGTGCAGCGCCACGACGTGGTCGACCTGGACCGCGAGCGACGTGGTCTGGCCCCGCGTGA
>CANKTR010000024.1 GCA_947486475.1 Microbacteriaceae bacterium
GCACCCATGATGGTTCCGAAGCCGGACAGACCAAGACCGAAAACCCACATGTTTGCGCCGACACCCGGAGTGTACGTCGCCGACGACAACGGCGCATAGGCAAACCAGCCAAACGATGCTGCGCCCTGCGGCGTGAGGAACCCCGCGGTTGCCACGAGCGAACCGAAGAAGTAGAACCAGAACGCGAGAGCATTGAGCCTTGGGAATGCGACGTCCGGTGCGCCGATTTGGATCGGCATCAACACGTTGGCGAACGCCGCGAAAAGCGGAGTAGCGAACATGAGAAGCATGAGCGTTCCGTGCATCGTGAAGAGCTGGTTGTACTGCTCTTTAGTCACCAGGTCCATACCCGGCTGGAAAAGCTGTGCACGGATAATGAGCGCCATAACACCGGCAATAAGGAAGTACACGAACGACGTCAGGAAGTACATGTACCCGATGGTCTTGTGGTTCGTGGTCGTCAGGTAATCAAGGAATACGGATCCCTGACGGCCCGCTGCTGGAGTGCTCGCGCCTTCCGGAATTGCCGGTGCTGCGGGGCGGGGTGCTGTCGTCGTCATAGCGATTCCTTAGCTGTCTGTGTTTCCGTCGGTGCCGGGAAGATTCTGATTCGCGTTGTACTCAGGGCCGAGTCGGCCGGTCATGTCCTGATCGCGAAGTTTCTGCATTTGTGCGTCGTATTCGACCTGCGAAACAACTTTGACCGTGAACAACATGAGCGAGTGGTATTCACCACAAAGCTCGGCGCACTTGCCACGGAAGGTCCCCTCTTTTTCCGGAGTCACATACCAGTGGTTGGTCTTTCCGGGAATCATGTCCTTTTTATACAGGAAGTCGAGAATCCAGAACGAGTGGTTGACGTCGCGCGACTCGATACTGATTTCGACGGACTTTCCGACGGGTAAGTACAGAATCGGCAACGAGTTGATGTCAATGGTCTTGTCCGGTTTTTCTTTCGCCTGGATGCCCGAGAAGTGAACGTTCTCAGAAAGATAGTTGAAGTCGAACGCCCATCGTTTTCCGAACACCTCGATTTTGACATCGGGGTTGGGGTTCACTTGCTCGATAATCGCCTGATCACGAGCAGTGAAGGCAAAAAACCCGAGAACCAAGATCAGCGGAACAACGGTGAAGAGGGTTTCAATCGGGGTGCTGTACCGAAGCTGCGACGGCAGTGCCGTGTCCGTCTTTCGGCGACGGTACGCGAGGGCCGCCCAGATGATGAGGCCCCAGGTAATCGCTCCGACAATCAACAGGACGATCCAGGAGGAGGACCACAATCCGATAATGCGCGACGTCTGGTTTGTGACGCCGGCTTCCGAGGGAAGGAAGCCACGAAGCTCTTGCGCGGTGCAACCCGAGAGGGCAAGTGCTGCAACTAGCGCGACACCTGCTGCGACTACTCGACGAAAAATCTTTGGCACCTAGAACCTCTCGACGGAACTCTTTGGGTGCTTATAGTCTACGACATTCCCCGGCGCTGATTGGCGCATTCGCCACCAAAAAACCGCGAAAATCACGGGATTTCGCGTGGTTCTTGCCAATCGGCGAAGGTTAGTTGAACGAGTCTCCGCAGGCGCACGTGCTGGCCGCGTTGGGGTTGTTGATTTGGAAACCCGACGAGTGGAGTGTGTCTTCGTAGTCAATCGACGCGCCCTCGAGATACGGAGCGCTTTTCTTGTCGACAACGACCTCGACACCGTCGAAGGCAACGATCGCGTCGCCGTCGTTGTCACGTTCGTCGAAGAACATGTCGTACTTGAATCCGCTACAGCCGCCGGCCTTGACGACCAATCGGAGTCGCAGATCATCGCGCTGTTCTCGTTCCATCAACGCTTTCGCCTTGACGACGGCGGTCGGAGTGAGCACGACGCCGTGGGATTTTTCAGTCACGGTATTTCCAGTCATTTCGGTCATATATTGATTTTACCTCCTTCGTGAGTCAATCGCGATCATTCAGGCGTAACAGGAACAATGTTTCCGCGACGATGGCCCGGCGGAACACTGTGAGGGACAGCGATTCGTTGGGGCTGTGTGCCCGAGATTGCGGATCTTCGACACCCGTGATGAGAATCTGCGCGTTGGGGAATCGCTCGACCAACTCGGCAACAAACGGGATGGAACCCCCAACGCCCACCCGGACCGGGTCAGCGCCAGCCCAGGCGTCGCGCAGCGCACCGAGTTCGAGTGTGGCCGCGCTTCCCGACGAATCCACGAGAAACGAATCGCCCAAATCAATGTGACTGAATTCGAGATGCGCGCCCCACGGGACGGTCGCACGAAGGTGCTTCTCGATGTGCACAAAAGCGTCGGACGACGTCTGCCCCGGAGCGATGCGAACCGAGATCTTGACCATCACGGAGGGGATCAAGGTGTTGGAGGCGTTCTGAACAGTTGGCGCATCAATGCCCGTGATGGAAATCGCTGGCTGGAACCACAACCGAGAGAGAATCGGACCCGTTCCGATGTCACTGACGCCTTCTTGCAATCCCGAGTCGCGAACCAGCTCGTCCCGAGTGAATTCAGGCACGAGAGCGTCGTGAGTGTGCAGGCCCGCAATCGCCACGGAACCGTCCTGGTTATACAACCTGGCCAACAGGGTTGTCGCGGCCATCATCGCGTCGGGAACGGCTCCCCCCAGCATTCCCGAATGCGATGCGTGGTCGAGTGTCGAGATTGTGAGCGAGAAGGCCACGTTCCCGCGCAGGCTGACGGTCAACGACGGAGTGTCGACCGATCGGTTGTCAGAATCGGCGACCACGATGATGTCGCTGTTCAGAATCGCGGCGTGTCTATCCAGGACCGAGCCGAACGAGCGAGACCCGAACTCCTCCTCCCCCTCAATGAACAGCGCGAGTCCAATGTTTAGGTCATCACCCAGAACGTCGGCGATGGTCTCGAGCGCCGTTAGGTGAACAACGACCCCGGCCTTGTCATCCGCCGAACCTCGACCGTAGAGACGCCCGTCCCGTTCGACGGGTTCGAATGGCTCGCTCTCCCAGGTCTGCGCGTCACCCGGAGGCTGAACGTCATGGTGGGCATACAGCAAGACCGTCGGGTAGCCGGGCGCGGGGTCTCGGCGGGCGAGAACAGCAGGCTGCCCGTACCCCGGCCCATCCGCAAACGGTTCTGTCACAATCCGGACGTCCTCAAAGATTCCCAGTGCGCGAACGCGTTCTGCGACAAACTCGGCGGAACGACGAACCTCCTCCGCCGGAAATCCGTCCCATGACACGCTGGGAATTCGAACCAGAGACTTGAGAGTCTCTAGTGATTCAGGAAAGGACGCGACGATTAGTGCGTTGATTTCGTCAAGAGAACGAGAGGGAAGCGTCATAAAGGTAATCTTAGAAGCACCAATCGAGAGGAACCGCCGTGAACGACTCCGCCGACACTTCGCCCGCAATAGGCAAAGGACGAGCCACACCGAGCCGCAAAGAGCGCGAAGCCGCCAATAAGCGCCCCCTCGTCGCGTCGCGCGCAAAGACCAAGATGACGAAGGAAGAGCGTCGAAAGCGCTCCGACGAGCGCCTCGTCGCCCGACAGGGTTACGAAGCTGGCGACGAGCGATACATGCCTGCCCGCGACAAAGGCGCCCAGCGCCGTTTCGTCCGTGACTTCGTTGACGCGCGATACGCCGTCGGAGAATTCATGATTCCGTTGATGTTCGCGGTCATCATTGCGACGTTCCTGCCCCAGTACAGTGCGACGGACGGTTCGGGAGCAAGCCTCCAGCTCACGGTTCTCATTGCCATGTACGGTTTTTTCGTCATCGCCGTCGTGGACGCCATTATTTTTAGCCGCAAACTAATCCAAGTGATGTCGGACAAGTTCGGTGCATCGAGCCTCGAAAAAGGACACCGCTGGTACGCGTCGACTCGCGCTTTCCAGTTCCGTCCGCTCCGAGTTCCCAAGCCGCGCGTGCTACGCGGTCAGCACCCGTCATAAACCGCGGGTGAATCCTCTGGCCAACCGTGCCGCCCAGAATGGGCCTTCGTACAGGAACGCCGTATAACCCTGCACGAGCGTTGCGCCAGCGGCGAGTCGATCCGCGACATCCGCGGCCGTCGTAACACCGCCGACCGCGATGATGCACAGGTCCCCGCCCACTCGCGCGCGCAAACGGCGCACGATGTGCGTTGACCGTTCGGCGAGAGGCGGACCCGACAATCCGCCCGCCCCCATTGCGTCGATTTCCGCGGCCGGAGTTGACAGCCCGTCACGGGACAGCGTCGTGTTAGTCGCGATGATGCCGTCAAGTCCGATCTGAAGAACGAGGTCCGCGACAGCGTCGACGGCACTGTCCGTCAGGTCGGGCGCGATCTTCACCAGTACGGGAGTACCCCCCGCCTCACTCTTTACGTCCCGCAGGAGGGGCTCGAGTTTGTCGATCTCTTGAAGCCCGCGCAGGCCGGGTGTGTTGGGCGACGACACGTTGACGACAAGATAATCGGCAACCGGCGCCAAGAGCCTGGTTGAGGCGAGGTAATCGCCGCGGGCATCGTCAACGTCCACCGATCGGCTTTTTCCGATATTGACACCAACAATCGGTCCTCCGCGATGACGAAGCCGGGGCGCAACCATAGCCGCACCATCGTTGTTGAACCCCATTCGGTTAATCAAGGCATAATCAGCGCGAAGTCGAAACAGGCGCGGGCGAGGATTGCCCTCCTGCGGATGTGCGGTGACCGTGCCGACCTCAACATGGCCGAACCCCAACCCCCACAGGATTCGATAGGCGATTGCGTTCTTGTCAAAACCGGCGGCAAGACCGAACGGTGATTCAAAGTCCAATCCGAGTGCGCGAACCCGCGCCGAGCGGGGTGGACGCGTGACGAGACGAAGAAGTGGGGTGAACCCAAGACGTTGTCCCCACACCAAAAGCGACACAACGAGTTCGTGGGCATTTTCGGCGTCCATCCCCGCGAAAACGAGCCGAAAAAGGGTGCGGTAGATCACGCAGTCTCACCCTTTGATTCTTCCTCCGCTCTCAAGACGACAATGGCCGATTCAAAGTCGTTGAGGGAATCAAATGCTTGATACACACTCGCAAACCGCAAGTACGCGACGAGGTCGATGGTACGAAGCTCCGGCAAAATCGAAAGGCCGACCTCGTTCGCATCGATTTGCGACACTCCGGTCGCGCGAATGCTCTCCTCGACGCGCTGCGCAAGTCCGGCCAAATCCGCATCCGAAACGGGGCGACCCTGACACGCTTTGCGGACACCCGCCACAATCTTTTCGCGCGAAAATGCCTCGATCACGCCGTTGCGTTTGATTACCGACAGGCTCGCAGTTTCAAGCGTCGACCATCGGCCTCCGCAGTCCGGGCATTCCCGCCGACGACGAACAGACAGCCCGTCTTCCGAGGTGCGCGAGTCGATGACACGGGTATCGGTGAAGCGGCAAAAAGGGCAAAACATGATGTCACCTTTCGCGTCGGGCGAAAACTGCGTTGCCGTGTTTTTCCATGTTACCGTTCGGGAATAATGGTGACGAGAACGCCATTGAGAGGATTGTGACCATCGTGACGCCCCAGGAGGCTTTCCTCGCAGCATTTTCTTTACATCCCGCTGGCGTTGCGGTGATCACGGGACAACTGGATGACGGAGACCCCGCCGGTTTTACCGCGACATCACTTGCCTCGTTCTCGGCCACTCCCCCGCGCGCAACCGTCAATATTGCGCAACACG
The DNA here is from genome assembly GCA_947486475.1 of Microbacteriaceae bacterium. Next base: position 5,694 of record CANKTR010000024.1, read on the forward strand.
CCTCGTCGTATCCTGCCGTCGCGTTGGGCAAAGCCGTCATCCTTCATTTTCTCAGTAGCGACCAAGTTGGTATCTCGCGCACAATGGCGGGTGCCTTCCCGCAGCGCTTCACCGGCGACCACTGGGCGCCGGGGATGGGTGGTCTCCCCCAACTTCGCGGAGTACGCGCCGCTCTTCTTGCCACCGTGGTGGCCGTCACCGAGGTTGGCGACAACGCAACAATCTTCTTTGAAATCAATGACGGCGAGACGCACCCCGATTACCCGCCCCTCGTGTACGTTGATCGCCGGTATCACGACGTCGGCGAGATCGTGGCGGACTAAACGAAACAGTTGGGGCCGAGAACGCGCTTGAGTTCGCCGTAGAGCGGACCACTCACGGTGACGCGGTGTGGCAGAGTGAACACCTGGATTCCCGACGCGTGGCGAAGTCGAAGTTCCACCTCGGCATCGCCCGGATATCGCTTGAGAACATCGTCCAACTCGGCAATGAGCGTCGTTGTCGAATGTTCCGCGGGGACCTGAACCCGAATAATCGATACCTCGGCGTCCTGAGAACCGTCGAGGTGCTTCACGTTCCGAACCATCAACGAGAGGAACTGCTCGCGCAACCGAACACGCCCACTGATGGCGACCAACGAATCGTTGACGAGTAGCGGACGAAGATCGTCGTATGCCTTTCCCAGAATCGACAAATCGATAGAACCCGACATGTCTTCGAGAACGGCAGACGCGTATTGCTTTCCTGACGCTCGTGCCGTGCGATGTTCGATGTTGCGCAAAAGCCCGGCCAGCGTTATCACATCGTCTTCCGACGCTCCCTGCAACTCCCACTCCGTCTCATCGCCGTCGCTTTCCGCGACTTTGGGAATCGCGCTGAGGTCGCTGACGTACAACGTTCGGTGGCGTTGAAGGATGGTCTCTTGACCGTTCAGAGGGTGGTCAGAGACATACAGCCCCAACATTTCGCGTTCGAATTCGAGCTTGGTCTTGCGCGGCCATTCTGGGCGATCCGGAATCAATTGCACCGGCTGGTCAAAGAGTTCCCCGAAATCAAACCCAACGTCGCCCTTCGACGCGTCCCTCTTTTCGCGCGTCGCGTCGTCCACCACTTTTTCGTGAACCTCGATGAGCGCGCGACGCGTGTGACCGAAACGGTCGAACGCGCCCGATTTGAAGAGCGACTCGATGGTGCGTTTGTTGAGCACGGGCAGCGGAACCCGATCAAGAAAGTTTTGCACCGAGGTGTACTCGCCACCCGCCGTGCGTTCTGCCGTCACGTGAGAAACCACGTTTTCCCCGACGTTCTTGATCGATCCGAGACCGAAACGAACGTCATCGCCGACCGCCGTGAAATACAAGTCGGACTCGTTGATGTCCGGCGGGAGAACCGTGACTGCCATGCGACGCGCCTCGACGAGATAGCCGCCCAATTTGTCGCGATCGTCTCCGACCGAGGTGAGAAGTGCTGCGACGAATTCAGCGGGGTGATGCGCCTTGAGGTAAGCCGTGAAGTAGGCGATCACACCATAGGCGGCCGAGTGCGACTTATTGAACGCGTAATCCGAGAACGGAACGAGGATGTCCCACAGCGTCTTGATGGCCGGTTTGGTGTACCCGCGCTCCAACATTCCCGCCGAAAACAGAGGAAATTCCTTGTCGAGGGTTTCCTTGCTCTTCTTTCCCATCGCGCGACGCAGATTATCGGCCTGGCCGAGTGAATATCCCGCCACGCGTTGGGCGATCTCCATGACCTGTTCTTGATAGACGATCAGACCGTAGGTCGGTCCGAGGATGTCCGCGAGCGATTCGGCGAGCTCGGGGTGGATGGACGTTATCGCCTGTTGACCCTGTTTGCGCATCGCGTAATTCGTGTGTGACTTCGCGCCCATGGGTCCTGGTCGATACAACGCGAGCACCGCGGAGATGTCCTCGAAATGGTCGGGACGCATCTGTTTGAGAAGTTGCCGCATCGGCGGGGAATCGAGTTGGAAGATTCCCAGAGTCTCGCCCGTCGAGAGGAGTTCGTAGACGCCGGGGTCGTTGAAATCGAGGTCCTCGAGAACGAGGTCGATTCCTCGGTTTCGCGTGATGTTGATGAGCGCGTCGTCGAGGATGTCGAGGTTTCGCAGACCCAAGAAGTCCATCTTGATGAGTCCGAGCTTTTCACAGGTCGGATAATCGAATTGTGTGATGATCTGACCGTCGTTGTCACGCATCATGAGCGGAACGATGTCAGCGAGTGGGGTGTCCGACATGATGACGCCAGCCGCGTGCACTCCGGTATTTCGCTTGATGTTCTCGATGCCGAGCGCCGTCTCAAAGACCGCTTTGGTGTCCGCGGATTCCTCGATCACGTCGCGGAATTTAGCCGCTTCCTTGAATCGCGGGTTAGCGGTGTCATACATCTCGGCGAGAGACATGTCGCGGCCCGCAAGCATCGGTGGCACCGCCTTCGACAATTTCTCGCCCATCCCGTAAGGGAAACCCATCACGCGGGAAGCATCCTTGAGCGCCTGTTTTGCTTTGATGATATTGAACGTCGCGATTTGTGCGACATGGTCAGAGCCGTACTTGCCCGTCACATAGCGCTTCACGTCGTCGCGCCGCCTCGTCGAGAAGTCGATATCGAAGTCGGGCATGGATTCGCGTTCGGGGTTCAGGAACCGTTCAAAGAGCAGGCCGTGCTCGAGCGGGTCCAGATCGGTGATCCGCATGGCGAACGCGGCGAGAGAGCCAGCACCCGAGCCACGACCCGGGCCGACTCGAACACCGTTTTCGCGCGCCCATTTCACAAAGTCGGCCACGACAAGGTAGTAACCGGAAAAACCTTTGCTCGTGACGACGTCAATCTCGTATTTCGCACGTTGTTCGATTTCCGGTGTCAATCCCTTGGGGTAACGGTACGTCAGCCCGGAAATTACCTCGCGCTCGAACGCCGCCGCTTCCGTGTCTCCCTGTTCGACCGGGAATTGAGGCATGTGGCTCACCGCGGTGTCAAACTCGACGTTGCACCGTTCGGCGATGAGAAGCGTGTTGTCGGCGGCCTCGGGGTGGTCGGGGAACAGGGACCGCATTTGTGCCGCGGACTTGAGGTAAAACTCGTCGGCTTCGAACTTAAACCGTTTTTCGTCCAACAGGGTCGAACCCGATTGGACACACAACAGAGCGGCGTGCGACTTCGCCTCGTGCGCGTATGTGTAGTGCAGGTCGTTCGTCAACACCAGTGGCAGGTCGAGTTCCTGCGCGAGTCGCAACAACTCGGTGATTCCACGACGTTCGATGGACAACCCGTGGTCCATGATCTCAATAAAAAAGTTCTCTTTACCCAGGATGTCCCGCATGGTTTCGGCCGCGAGTTTGGCGCCGTCATAATCACCAAGACGGATCTTGGTTTGAATCTCGCCCGACACGCACCCGCTCGTGGCGATGAGCCCGTTCGAGTGCGAGCTGAGAAGTTCGAGGTCGATACGGGGCTTGTGATAAAAACCCTCGATATAGGACGATGTCGACATCGAAAACAGGTTGTGCATGCCCTCGGTTGTCTCGCTCAACAGGGTGAGGTGGGTATACGCTCCGCGTCCGGAAACGTCGTCGTCACCGCCATCCGTCCACTGCACGGGCTTCTTGTGGTGTCGGCCCTCCGGAGCGAAGTAGGCCTCGAGCCCGATGATTGCCTTGATGTCACGGTCCTTGGCCTGTTTCCACATCTCGAACGCACCGAACAGGGTTCCGTGGTCGGTCATCGCGATGGCGGGCATGTGCTCTGCCACGACCGCGTCTAACAGACTGTCAATTCGTGCCGCGCCGTCGAGCATGGAGTTGTCCGTGTGAACGTGCAGATGGACGAACGAACTCGACACGGACTCTCCTTTTCGCGATTGCGGACTTTCAGTTTAGGTCGGTCGACGGACGCGACCGTGAGGCGCGTCAGCGAGTTGCGAGAAGTTCCAGCGAATGTGCCAAATCTGGCGCGTAGTCGCTCGTGATCTCGAGTTCATTGCCGGTCGTGGGGTGATGGAACCGGAGTCGGACGGCGTGCAACCACTGACGCGTCAATTCGAGGCGCGTCGCGATGATGGGGTTTGCGCCGTACAACGAGTCCCCGACGAGTGGATGCCGCTGAGCGGCCATGTGAACGCGGATCTGGTGGGTGCGCCCCGTCTCGAGCCCCACCGACAAGAGCGTTGCCGTCGGATAAGCGGCGAGAGTGTCAAAGTGCGTGACGGCATTTCGCCCGTCGTGGGTGACCGCGAATTTCCAGGCCGAACCCGGATGACGACCGATTGGTGCGTCGATTGTCCCCTCTGCTGGGACCATCTCGCCTTGAACAAGTGCGTGGTATTCCTTGAACACCTCGCGATCCTTGAATTTCCGTTTCATGACCGAATACGCGATCTCGCTCTTGGCCACAATCATGAGTCCCGACGTTCCCACATCGAGCCGATGCACGATCCCCTGACGTTCCGGTGGTCCGGATGTCGCGATTCGATACCCGGCTCCGGCGAGCGCACCCAGAACCGTGTCGCCCTCCCATCCGAGAGAGGGATGCGCGGCGAGGAACGGGGGCTTACTCACAATGACAATATCGTCGTCGTCATAAACAATCTGCATGTCAGCAATGACGACCGGGACAATCTCGGGTTCGCGCGGGTCGTCCCACACAATCGACAGCAGAACGTCGGCGGATAGTCGGTCGGACTTCGTTGCCACTCGCCCATCCACCTCGACACCACCGCGTTCGATGACGTCACCGGCGAA
>CANKTR010000025.1 GCA_947486475.1 Microbacteriaceae bacterium
AACCAATGCGACCTACACATTGGTTGTCGCCGACATTGAGGCGATCATCAGTGTCGCCATCGAAGGAACCAAAGCCGGCTACACGCCCGTCACCACGACCAGCGCCAACACCGCGGCTATCGCCGCCGCCACCTTTGTCACCACCACCAACCCAACTATTAGCGGAACGACAACGTTTGGATCAACCCTGACCGCGAACGTGACCGGATGGGACCCGTCCACTGGTGTTTCCTACACGTATCAGTGGAAACGAGACGGCGAAGACATTACGGACGCAACCAATGCGACCTACACATTGGTTGTCGCCGACATTGAGGCGATCATCAGTGTCGCCATCGAAGGAACCAAAGCCGGCTACACGCCCGTCACCACGACCAGCGCCAACACCGCGGCTATCGCCGCCGCAACGTTCAGCGCCACAGGAACGCCGCTCATCACAGGCGACGAGGAAATCGGCGACACCCTGACCGCCGCAACCGGCACCTGGACACCCACCCCCGATTCGTTCTCATATCAGTGGAAACGAGACGGCGAAGACATTACGGACGCAACCAACTCGACCTATGTCCTAACCGCTGAGGACATGGGTACCGGCATCACCGTCGACGTCACGGGGACGCGGGAGGGATACACGACCGACACCACGTCGTCTGCCGTTACATCCATTTCGCTCATGTCCTATATCTCTTCTCCGGTTCCCGTGATTTCCGGATCCTCCCGCGTGGGCAGCGAATTGACAGCGACAACTGCCGCCTGGAACCCTGTTCCCGAAACCCTCGATTACCAGTGGCTGTGTGATGCCGCGGATATCGACGGTGCGACGGCGACAAGCCTCACGCTGTCTGCGAGCGAGGCGGGATGCATCATTACGGTGAGCGTCACGTCAACACTCGCGGGTTACAGCACGACCACCCGAACGAGTCTTGGAACGGTCCCCGTCGCGACAAGCGACTTCGATGACGTTGGAGCGCCGTCGATAAGCGGTTCGCTCGCAATCGATGATGTTCTTACGGCCGATCCGGGAAGTTGGGTGCCCACTCCCGACGCGTTCACCTACCAGTGGAACCGTGACGATGTTGCAATCGCCGACGCAACGGAAGAGACCTACACCCTCACGGCCGAAGACATGGGTACCGACATCAGTGTTGAGGTCACCGCAACCCTTGAGGGTTACATCACGACGACCGAGACGTCGGACCCAACAGCGATTCCGTTCATGGACTTCGACACGTCTGAGTTGCCCACGATTGATGGGACGCCCGACCTTGACGCCACCTTGACGGCGCTCGGAGACGTGTTTTCGCCGACTCCCGAGTCGCTGACCTACCAGTGGTATCGCGACAGTGTGGCGATTGCTGGCGAGACGGAAGAAACCTACACAATCGTGGTCGCCGACTCCGCGACCGAGATCACCGTCGAGGTCACGGCATCGTTGCTGGGATTCAATGACCTCACGTTGACGTCTGACCCGGTCACTGCCAGCGAAATTTTGCGATACAGCGTCAGCCCGCGGCCGAGCATCACGGGCCTTCCTCAGGTTGGTCGAACATTGACATCGACGATAACCGAATGGACTCCTGAGCCGGATTCATTTGATTATCAGTGGCTCCGAAACGGTGTACAAATCGTTGGAGCAACAGAGGAAACGTACGACCTGGTCGGTGCCGACGCGGGCACAGCAGTGTCCGTCCGAGTCACCCCGGTTCTCGCGAACTACGTGACCATCGTTCACGTGAGCCAGTCGACGTCGACGGTGGCGTTTGGTTTATATACCGCGAAGCCCATTCCGACCATCAGCGGTGCTGTCACCGTCGGGGAAATTCTCGCCGCCGAAACCGACGGCTGGGATCCCACCCCCACAAGCTTTACCTATGTGTGGTTGCGGAACGGAATCGCCATCTCTGGTGCAACGTCGTCGACCTATCGATTGGTGGCAGCGGATCGTGGGTTTGCGATCACCGTTCGAGTCACTCCCGTGCTGACGGGATACTCGTCGTCGTCAAAGACCAGCGACCCCACGGACGTCGTCGCAACCGGAACGTTCTCGTCGACCACTGTTCCCACGATTTCGGGCACAGTTGCGGTTGGTCAGACCCTGACCGCAGCGACAGCCGCGTGGAGTCCCGTCGCCACAATCAGCTACCAGTGGAAACGCGGTGGGACGGCGATTTCAGGCGCGACGTCTGCGCAATACACGGTGGCCCCGGCAGACGCCGGAAGCAGGCTTACGGTCACCGCGACGGGAACCGCCAACGAAATCACGTCGGCATCAACGACGAGTTCACAAACGATTATTGTCCCTGCCCTGTCGTTCACCGGCGGAGCTAATGCGGTGATCACAGGTGATGCTTCGGTCGGTTCGACTCTGTCGGTCACCTTCGGCACGCTTTCCCCCACTCCCGATTCGGTGGCCTACCAGTGGATGCGTGACGGTATCGACATCGAGGGGGCGACCGCTGCCACGTACGTGCCGACCGTCGAGGATCAATGGTTGGACATCACCGTCACCGTCGCGGCCGAACGGGTCGGGTACACCTCGTGGACGAGAACGACCGCCGTTCCTGCGACAGTGAGCGCTGGTGTCATCGGTTCGATTACCGTTCCGCGGATTACGGGAACGCCTCGCGTCGGAAGCACGCTGAGGGGGACCACGGGAACGTGGACCAACACCCCCGATACGTTCGGCTACGAGTGGTACCGCGACGGGGAATTGCTTGAGGAAGCGACCGAGACTACCTATGTCCTCACGGAAGAAGATTTGGGATACACGTTTGTGCTCGGTGTGACCGCATTCAAGGAAGGTTATGTCGACGAATCCGCGTTCTCGCTCGCGACTGAAGAAGTCCGACTCGCGAAGTTCAATGCACAACCTGTCCCCACCATCACCGGAACCGTCAAGGTTGCAGCGACTCTGACTGCCGTGACCGGATCGTGGTCCCCCACCCCGACGGAATTCTCGTATCAGTGGACACGCGCGGGCGTACCAATCACCGGAGCAATATCCGATACATATGACCTCACGAGTGCCGATGCCGGCGCTCTCATCCGTGTGATTGTGACGGGAATTCGCGAAAACTACGACGGCGAACCGCAAACGAGCGAGCCGACCGTGGCGGTCGCGTCGGGAACCTTCACCTCGAAGCCCGTGCCGACCATCGCTGGAGTGGCAAAGGTTGACGAACTGTTGACGGCAACAGTCCCCGCCTGGACTCCCACGGTCGATTCCAGCACATATCAGTGGAAGCGAAACGGCGTTGCGATCAGTGGCGCCACATCGTTGACCTATCGTGTCGCGGCTGCGGATTTGGCCGCACTACTGACGTTCAGTGCGACGGGAATCAAGTCCGGTTTTGTCAGCGCGGTCAGTACGAGCGCGAACACTGCGGCCGTTGTTGCCGCGGTGTTCGGAACACAACCCGTTCCCACCATCACGGGAATTGCGTCGGTCGGAGAATTGTTGACCGCGAACGGCGGAACGTGGTTGCCGACACCGTCCGCACTGACGTACCAGTGGCGTCGGAACGCTGGGGCGATTGTCGGAGCGACATCAGCGACCTATGTGTTGCAACCCGCCGATGCCGGAAAAGAGATTTCGGTCGTTGTCACGGCGACGAGAACCGCGTACACGACCGCCTCGCGAACGAGCGCTTCGACCGACGAGATTGCCGCGTTGATTTTCGACGATGCGGTCAAGCCGACGCTGGACGGGCTCGAAGAGGTGGGAAACACCCTGCGGGTTTCACCGGGTGACTGGATCCCCACTCCGACAAGTTTCGAATACCAGTGGCTGCGGGACGGCGAACCGATTGAGGACGCTAACGCCGCGACCTACACACTCGTCGGCGACGATGCCGAAACAGCAATCTCAGCCGAGGTGACCGGCATCAAGCTCGGCTACGAGCCGACGATGATGACCACTGACGAAACCGAAGCGATTGAGCTCGGAACGCTCACGGCGACCCCTGCTCCCACGATTACGGGAACGGCACGCGTGGGAAGTCCACTGACCGCATCGGCGGGAACATGGCTTCCGCGCCCGGTAGATCTCGCGTATCAGTGGATGAGTGATGGCGAAGATATCGATGAGGCCACGGAAACGCAGTACACGCCGACCGCTGAGGATCTCGGTGCCGTCATTTCGGTTCGCGTTGAAGGGTCAAAACTGGGTTATGTCACTGAGGAGATGACGAGTGACGACACGGCCGAGGTTGTCGAAGGAATTTTGAAGGCGACCCCTGTTCCCACGATTTCGGGAACGGTGCGGGTCGGAAACACTCTCACCGCACAAACGGGAACGTGGCGCCCGACGGATGTCGAGCTCGCCTACCAGTGGAAGCGTGGGACCACAAACATCACCAGCGCAACAGCCGCAACGTACGCTCTGGTAGCAGCCGATGCGGGTGCCACAATTTCCGTTCGCGTGACGGGGTCGCTCGAGGCCTACACGGACGTCATCAAGACCAGCAGCCTCACGGCCCCCGTGGCCCTGGGCGCTTTCACGGCGACGCCCACGCCGACCGTGAGTGGCGAATATAAGGTCGGAAAGACCCTGACAGCCACCGCGGGAACGTGGACTCCAACGGCAACGCTTGCCCATCAATGGTTCCGAGGAACGAACGCCATTGTTGGCGCGACCACATCGACCTATGTGCTGACGACCTCCGACTTCGACAAGAAGGTGTCCGTCGCGGTTGTTGGGACGCGCGAGGGGTACAACACGACAACGAGCACGAGCACACCGACACTCGTCGGCCCGGGCGTGTTCGACACCGCCCCCACCCCGACCATCACGGGCACGGCTGAGGTTGGTTCAACACTGGAAGCAGTCCCTGGCTCGTGGTCGCCTACAGCGACGTTGACCTACACGTGGAATCGGAACGGCACCTCGATTCGCGGTGCCACCGCCGCGACCTATGCCATTGTCGGTGCGGATGCTGGCGCCACGTTGTCCGTAACCGTCTCGGCAAGTAGGACGGCTTACGCGACGACCCGGAGAACGAGTGTGGCCACCCCGACGGTCACAACAGTGGATTTCACGGCATCACCGGTTCCGACGATTGCCGGAACCGCTCGCGTCGGATTGGTACTGACCGCCTCGCCGGGAACCTGGTTGCCCACGCCGACTAGCCTCGCGTACCAGTGGTACCGGGATGCCGCACCGATCGCTGGGGCAACGCGATCGACGTACACGCTTGTCGCAGCAGACTTAGGGACAGAGATTGTCGCCAAGGTGACGGGAACATTGCTCGGTTACAACACTCTGCAAAAATCGTCTCTCGCGACGACGGAAATCGCCAGTGGGGTGTTCTCGCCCGCGCCGACTCCGACAATCTCGGGTACTGAGCGTGTCGGGCAGACCCTGACCGCGACCGCCGGCACGTGGGGCCCGGTGGCTCCGACGCTCGCCTACCAGTGGAAGCGTGACACCGTAACGATTGGCGGCGCCACCGCCAGAACCTATGAACTGACGGCACTCGATGTTGGCACGAACATCACGGTCGACGTGAGCGCAACTGCCCCAGGATTCACGTCGTCATCCGTTACCAGCGTTGCTACCGGCGACATCGCCCAGGGCGTGTTGAACCCGGCGCCGACACCAACCATCACCGGAACGATGGGCGTCGGCAGCACCGCGACCGCGTCACCCAGTACGTGGGGACCTGGTTCGGTCTCGCTCGCCTATAGGTGGAAGAGAAATGGCACGAACATAACCGACGCCACATCGTCGACGTACACGATTGTCGGTGCTGATCTTGGTGCGAGCATCACCGTTGAGGTGACCGCCACCCTCGCTGGTTACGCAACATTAGTCAAAACGAGCGCCGCGCGAGTTGCTGTGGCCGGCGCATTCACGAACTCGGTCTTGCCGTCGATCACGGGAACGACAACGGTCGGGTCGGTCCTCACCGCCGCACCGGGGACGTGGTCACCGACAGCCGATTCCACCACGTATCAGTGGCTTCGGGGCGGTACCGCCATCACCGGAGCAACGAGCATCACCTACACCCTGCTTGCGGCAGACCGTGGCAAAAAGATCAGCGTTCGCGTCACGGTCGTCAAAGCCAACTACACTACGAAGTCAAAGACGTCCGCGGTCGTTCAACCCTCGTAGCCGTTGAGGGATGGTTACTCCTTCGCACTCTGCCTTTCGATTGAGTGTCTAGGCTGAATGCATGTCAAAGGTCCTCGCATCTCTTCCGATCGGCGAAAAGGTCGGAATCGCGTTCTCTGGCGGACTCGACACGTCGGTAGCCGTCGCCTGGATGCGCGAAAAGGGTGCGATTCCATTCGCCTACACCGCGAACCTGGGCCAATCCGATGAGGACGACATCGAGTCGATGCCCGAGCGCGCGACCGTCTACGGTGCCGAGCTCGGCCGCCTTATCGATTGCCGACAGTCGCTCGCCGACGAGGGGCTTGCCGCGATTGCGTGTGGCGCGTTTCACATTCGCACCGGCGGCAAGACGTACTTCAACACCACCCCTCTCGGCCGCGTCGTGACCGGCACGCTATTGGTTCGCGCGATGCAAAACGATGGTGTCGAAATCTGGGGCGACGGCAGCACCTACAAGGGAAACGACATCGAACGGTTCTATCGCTATGGGCTGCTCGCGAACCCCAACCTGCGAATCTACAAGCCGTGGCTGGACGCAGGCTTTGTGAGCGAACTCGGTGGTCGTCGCGAAATGTCGGAGTGGCTGACGGCCCGTGACCTTCCCTATCGCGCCTCGCAGGAAAAGGCCTATTCGACCGACGCGAACATGCTCGGAGCAACGCACGAGGCGAAAACCCTCGAACATCTCGACACGTCGTACGAAACCGTCGAACCGATTATGGGTGTCAAATTCTGGGACCCAACGGTGGCCATCGAAACCGAAGACGTCACCATCACCTTCCGTCAGGGTCGCCCCGTCGCTATCAACGGAAAAGACTTCTCGAATGACGCCGTGGGGGTCATCATGACGGCGAACGAGATCGGCGGTCGGCACGGGCTCGGGATGTCCGATCAGATCGAGAACCGAATTATCGAGGCCAAGAGCCGCGGAATTTATGAAGCGCCGGGGATGGCGCTGTTGCACATTGCCTACGAGCGTTTGCTGTCCGCAATCCACAACGAAGACACGATGGCCGCATATGCCACGGAGGGTCGCCGCATGGGTCGCCTGTTGTACGAGGGTCGTTGGCTCGACCCGCAGACACTCATGTTGCGCGAGTCCCTGACCAAGTGGGTTGCGTCGGCCGTGAACGGCTCGGTCACATTGCGCCTTCGCCGCGGGGACGATTACACCATCGTCAACACCGAGGGCGACGGCTTCAGCTATCACCCCGAGAAGCTCTCGATGGAACGAACCGACGACGAAGCGTTCGGCCCGACCGATCGCATCGGTCAACTCACGATGCGGAACCTCGACATTCAGGACACGCGGGCCAAGCTCGACCTGTATCGCCAACAGGGGCAACTCGACGGCGGGCAATTCGAACTGACCTGATTCGACGGGGAAGCCTTCGGTAGGCTGAACGAATGGCATCAAACGACTTTCTCAACGACAAACGGTTCATCGTGTGGCTCGACCTTGAAATGACGGGTCTGAACATCAACACCACCGAAGCCGGCAAGCGCGATGACGAGATTGTCGAAATCGGGGTCATTGTGACCGACGGCAACCTCGTTCCCCAAGACAAGGGCGTGCAACTCGTCATCAAACCGACCGATGCCGCCATGGCAAACATGGGAAGTTTCGTCCGAAACATGCACGAGAAGAGCGGTCTGCTCCCCCTCCTCAAGGACGGGGTCTCGGTGGCCGCGGCGGAAAAGCAGGTCCTCGCCTACATCAAGCAGCACGTCCCCGTTCGTCAGACCGCTCAAATGGGGGGAAACACCATCCACATGGATCGCCGATTCTTGGCGAAATACATGCCGTCCGTCGAAGACTGGGTGCACTACCGCAACGTCGATACATCCACGATCAAGGAAGTTCTGTTCCGATGGTTCCCCTACGTCGTCGATGCAGCCCCCGAAAAAGTTGGTAATCACCGCGCGTTAGCGGACGCGATTGAGTCGATTCGCGAGCTCGCGTTTTACCGCGAACTGCTCTTCACCATGGATTCCATCCCTGCGGGCAAGCTCGCAGCAGCCAAGAAGACCGCCACGGATGCCTGGGCCGAATTACTGGCATAATGGGATGGTTGCGTTTCGGCGCACATGGTGGCTATAGCTCAGTTGGCAGAGCGTCTGGTTGTGGTCCTGAAGGTCGCGGGTTCGAGCCCCGTTAGCCACCCACCTAAACTTCCCCGGACTCAGGTTCGAACGGCGACCGTCGCTGTTGCAATCGGGTCGTTCTGGGCGATGTGTGCGTTGACCTGCGCGTCCCACGCTTCGGAATAATCGGCGAATTTGTTGCTGTCGCGGTCGACCAATCGCGCCACTCGAATCACCTCATCGCACTCGACCCACACCACCGTCGAGGCGAACCCACGCGACTGCGGAGTACTGACGCCACACCCCTCGATCACCACCACGGCGGCGGGAGGAACCTCGACGCTGTCCCCCGCGGTGCCCCGCTCCCAATCCCAGGCACGGTATTGGCCGGGCAGCCCCGCAGCGAGAGGCATCAACACCGTTTCGATCACCGCATCGCGACCATCGGTGAGCCCACCCCAACCGTGATACGCGTCGTCGAGGTGGACGAGAGTCGCGTCGAGAGCGCCGGCGATGCGAATCGCAAGACTCGTTTTTCCGACACCGCTTCTCCCGTCGATCAGGATGATGTGCGGTTTAGGCGATAGCACTGTTCCACACACCGAGGTATGCGACCACAACCATGGATGAGATTCCGATGAAGACGGACCCCGTCATCAAAATCCAATCGCTAATTGCCAGCGGGCGATAGACACTCCAGGTTCGGTTTGATCGTGAGAAGCCCCGGATCTCGGCGACATCACTCATGCGCACGGCTCGGCGAATCGCGATCACCAGCGTGGTCAAGGCGACGGCGAACGGGGTAGCGGCGCGACCGTTCGCCCGTCGAGCCTGACGCGTCTCGTCAAGGTCAGATGAGATCACGGGGATTAGCCTCAACGCAATCAGTGCCGCTAACGCGACTCGGTCCGGCAGGACTCGCTTCACCGCGAAGGTCGCCAACACCTCGTGAGCGGATATCGCGCCGGCAACAAGAAGGGCGGGCAACGCCAGGGCGACGATGCGGAGCATTGCGGCGCTAGACGTCGCGATTGATCCGTCACTGATGGACATAAACCCCCATTGGAAAAGTTCGACTCCACGATGCGTTCCGTATAAGAGGGACGCCATCCCGGCCGTCCCGACTGCGGCGGCCAACACGATCAACGATGTTCGCGACGGCAGTGTGATGACACGCGAGGTCATTGCGGCGATGAACGCGACCAGCGGAAAACCCAACAGAATCGGCATCCACGGGTCGACACTCCAAACGAGGATGAACGCTGGGACGGCACTCGTCACAATGAGCGCCACCGAATGCGGATGCCGGGCGCTCACAGTGTTTCACCAAGGTGGATGACGCGATGCGCAAGCGATCGAACAAGCAGCTGGTCATGAGACGCGAGCACAATGGATCCACCCTCATCGAGATAATCCCGGAGTCGGTCGAGAAGGTCATGCCACGAATGCGCGTCCTGACCGAATGACGGTTCGTCGAGCAGGAGAATCCGAGGGTCGCGCGATAACGCGGCCGCGATTGCTAGTCGGCGGCGCTCTCCGCCACTCAGACTCTGCGGGTGTCGGCGATCCATGCCGCGCAAACCGACCGCCGCGCGTTCGTGAGCCGGTGCTTCGTCCCCGACCGTTCCATTTCCGAACCCGTACGACGGGTTCTGCAGGACCGACGACGCAAGTTTCACCAGGGCACGAGCGGGAATCCGATGCGGTTCGACACTCTGGTCAACGTATTCGACCGTTCCGCTGTGTGGTGCGAGTAACCCGCCCAGCACTCGGAGTGCGGTGGTTTTCCCTGCTCCATTGAGACCCGTGATTGCCACGGCCTCTCCCTCTCGCAGGTTCAACGCGGGCAACCGAAAGGCCTTTGCGCCTTCCGCACGTCTCACGACCAGCTTTCGCGTGGTCAACACGGTCTGTGCGCCACGTTGTCGCGCGTTGGGTTTGGTGGCACGTGAATGACCCGGCACCCACACACCTAGCGCGACGAGCGCACCCCGCTGCGTAGCCAACACCTCGTCGAGAGGGCCGTCCAGGGCGATGCGACCATCCGCGACGACAATGATCCGATCGACGAGCTTGCGCCAGAGTTTGATGCGATGCTCAACGATGACGAGGGCCGACTCAGAGTCCGTGACGACGCGGTGAAT
>CANKTR010000026.1 GCA_947486475.1 Microbacteriaceae bacterium
ATGTCGATTCCCGAGTCGATCGCGTTGGCGAACGGAACGTCGGGCAACTCGGTCACGTTTGCCGGAATGACCGTCATCATCGCCCTCGCCGCGCTCAACCTCACCGGAATCGGGTTCCTCGGACTCATGGGTTCGGTGGGCGCCGCCGCGATCGCCATCTCCGTCCTTGTGGCCGTGACGTTCAATCCCGCCGTCCTCTCGCTCGTGGGGATGAAGGTTCTTAGCAGGAAAGAGCGAGCCGCTCTTCGCGACCGCAATCCGACCGCAGACGTACCCGAGGTCACCTCGTCCGCGCCAGTGTTCGCCACACGCCGCCCCATCGCGGCGGTTTTGGTGACTCTCGTCGTGCTCGGGATCACGGCCATTCCGCTTTTGGGGATGCGGCTCGGGTTGCCCGACGGTTCATCCGAACCCGTCGATTCGACGGGCTACAAGTCCTACAAACTCACCGAACAGGCGTTCGGTGAAGGGGCGAATGCAACCCTGCTCGTGGTCGCCACCGCCGATGCTCCTATCAGCGATGATGACGAGGTCGAGTTCAATGCCGCAGCGACCGAACTCATCATGGGCGTCGCAAACGTGAATTCGTCCGTCCCCGCCGGCTTCTCGGACGATCGGCGTATCGCCATCTTCCGCGTTGTCCCCGCCGACGGTCCCAACGACGAATCGACCGAGCAGGTCGTGCGGGACGTCCGCGCACTCGACGACGACTTCCGCGAGTCACTCGACGCGACCGTGAACGTCACCGGAATGGCCGCAATCAACATCGACGTGTCCGGAAAGCTCAGCGAAGCGTTACCGATTTATCTCATGACCGTCATCGGGCTTTCCCTTCTCATCATGGTTCTCGTGTTCCGGTCAATCTGGCTCCCGCTCATCGCGAGCGCCGGATTCCTGTTCACCGTCTTCGCGACCCTCGGGTCCATCACCGCGGTCTTCCAATGGGGTTGGCTCGGGTTCCTCTTCGGAGTCCACGACCCCGCTCCGATTCTCAGTTTCCTCCCGACGATGTTGATCGGAATCCTGTTCGGGCTGGCAATGGACTATCAGATATTCCTCGCCTCGGGGATGCGCGAGGCCTACATCCACGGGAAATCGGCGACGGACGCAATCAACTACGGTTTGCGGCTGAGCCGAAGCGTCGTGACCGCCGCCGCCATCATCATGATCGCCGTGTTCGGTGGGTTCATCTTCAGCCACACGACGATGATTCAACCCGTCGGTTTTGGGCTCGCGGTCGGGGTCTTGATTGACGCCTTCCTCGTGCGACTTGTCTTGGTGCCCGCCGCACTGAAACTCCTCGGCCCAGCTGCCTGGTGGTTGCCGAAGTGGCTCGACAAAATTCTGCCCGACGTGGACGTCGAAGGAGCCAAGTTGGAACGGTCCGTCGCGCACCCCTAGCCGCGAACGGCAGCCACTACTTTCGTCGGGCCACCATTCGGATGACGAGGAGCACCGCCCCGGCACCGATAAGCCACGGGATTGCTCCGACCGCGCTGTAGGCGACGCCGATCGGGGCGAGCGGAGAAAGCGACCACACGACAAAGCCGACGATCGCCGCAATGAGGACGGCAACGATTCCACATCCGAGACCTTTTCGCCCCGCATTTTTGATGATCGGATGTTTCGATTCGAGGGACTCTCGTTCTGCATCGGATGCATCAGTCACGGCTTACCTCCTCTCTTTCCCGTTGTCCAGCATCACGGCGAACAGGGTATGGTTCGCGGGGAGGACACTCCGCCTAATCCTAGGTTGAAACGTCAATCTCTGCGATGAGCGCTTCAACCTTCGCACGGATCTCGTCGCGAATCGGCCGCACGTCCTCGACTCCTTTACCCGCGGGGTCGGCGAGAGGCCAGTCGAGATAGGTTTTTCCCGGGAAATAGGGGCAGGTATCACCGCAGCCCATGGTGATCACGTAATCCGATGCCTGGACGGCCTCGGTGGTCAGCACTTTGGGCGAATTGTGCGTGATGTCGATCCCCACCTCGGCCATCGCCTCAATCGCCGAAGGGTTGATGTCCTCTTTCGGTTCCGTGCCCGCGGAGAGCACCTCGACCCGATCCCCCGCCAGGTGCTCGAGGAACCCGGCCGCCATCTGCGATCGACCCGCATTATGAACACAGACAAACAGGACGGTTGCGCGAGGTGATTCCATGACGGTGACCTTTCACACGAACGGATGACGACATCTACAGTTTCACACGGTTGAATAGGGACACACCCCCTGTTCACCAACAATTCACTCTGTGAGGTTTTCCATGACCGACGACGCGAGAAGGCCCCAACTCCAGCAACCGTCTCTGACGCCGGGCCGACTGTTTCGGTTTTTTGCCCTGAGCGAGGGCGTCACCTGGGCGCTTCTCTTGAGCGGGCTCGCGTTGCGCGCCACCGTCGGTGCCCCGCCGATTCTGGTCACCATCGTCGGAGGAATACACGGTGCCGTTTTCCTCGGTTACGGAGTCATCGCTGCGCTGATCGGCGTCAATAACCGATGGGGATTAGGTCGAACCGTTCTCGGAATCGCACTCGCTATTGTTCCGTTTGCCACAGTTCCGTTTGAGTCATACGTTTCCAAACGCGGCTTGCTGGCCGGTGAATGGCGACGAACCGCGACGGCGGACCCGCGGGACGCTCACTGGTTTGATCGATTGTTCCGTTGGTTTATCAATCGACCAGCGCTGCTGGGAGTGACATTGCTCGTCGTGATTGCAACCATCTTTGCGACGCTGTTGTCCCTCGGACCGCCCACCGGTTGGTTCGGTAACGCGGGCTAGGCGACTCCGCCGACAATTGCGTAATCGCCCACGACTCCGGTTCCAGACCGGGCCATCGCGACAACAACGGAACCATAGCCGCCCCGCCATTCGCTGTGAATTCGCGAGTGTTCGGATTCGGGAACCGTGGTGTCAACCGACACCCCGGTTGGAGTGACCTCACCGGCACACGAGATCCCGTTGACCGATATCGCGACCTGCGACGCGTTCGTGTTCACGTCGATGTGAATCGGAACCTGCCCGTTTGCCGCCTTGCCGGCAGAAACGGAGAGTTCGACCGTTGGCCCAGCCTCGCCGGCGGTCTCGCGGTCAATCCACGCGAATCCCTCGAGTTCGGGGGTGCGCGGTGGTGGTACGCGTCCCATGAAACGGCGATCGAATGCCGAAGCCATCGAGAGCAGATTCGTGTCGTCATACCCGCGGCCCGCAAAGGTGAGCCCGATCGGCATCCCGATGTCGCTCATGTTTCCCATCGGAACCGTCACGGTCGGGATCCCCAGGTGGCGAATGACCACGTTGCCGTTGGCCACCCACGTGCCGTTTCGCCAACCGAGCCGCGCCGATTCGGGATTGACGTCCATGTCGGCGGGGCCGACATCGGCAACGGCGGGAAATACGACCGCATCGAGGTTGTTGGCATCCATCCACTGTTCAAGGTCCAACTCGCGGGCGCATTCGAGCCCCCGAATTCCCTCGGCGATCCCCGGGATGTCCTCCAGGTTCGCAATCCCGTCGCGACGCGCGTCGGTGACATAACTGTCGAGCGTCACGTCTTCGGGGGAAAACCGCGACTGGTGAATGCCGTACTGGTCGTCGAGTGCCCCCGCCGGTTGTGGGAAAATTTTGTCCCCGTCGACGTCCACCAGCGTGTTCAGGCGGGGGTAGTTGTTCGCGGCAAGAAACTCGTGCCACGACCACATGCTGAGTTCGTGAAGTTCGCGGTCGGCAAAGTCGGCCGGCACCAATCCGCGCGCCACCAGGTTGTGCGGGGCTCCCGATTTGTCTTCGTAGTGGGTCACAACGGGAAAGTCGGTCTCGATTACTTCGGCGCCCAATTGCTCGAGCGCTTCGCGTGCCATGCCCCACCGTTCGACCACCGATTCGCGGGTTTCAATCGGGTCGGTCGTGTGCGTCTCGGCGTTGATATACATGCGCGGGATGGCAATCCTTTTGCCGTGAAGCGCGTTCCCGTCGCTCAGCGCGTGGTAGGACGCGGGGCGAAGTTCCGATGAAGGTGGTGTTTTCACCCACGGTTGTACCCGCCAAAAATCCCCCCGAACAACGGGATCGTCGTCGACCACCACGTCGAGTATCGCAAGCAGATCGTCCATCGTACGAGCGTGCGGAACGACGACATCCATCGTTGGAACAAGCGGCCAGTTTCCGCGAGTCGAAATCACCCCGCGCGACGGCGTGTACGCGCACAGCGCGTTGTTCGACGCAGGAGCCCGGCCGGACGACCACGTCTCTTCACCGAGCCCGAATGCACCAAAACTCGCCGCCGTCGCGGTGCCCGACCCGTTGGACGAACCGGAACCGAACGCCGCCGTCAGAAAATCGGCGTTGTAGGGGCTCTCCGCTCGGCCATACAGCCCGCGCTGCATTCCGCCGTTCGCCATCGGGGGCATGTTCGTCAGCCCGATCAACACCGCACCCGCTTTTCGCAACTGTGAAATGGTGAACGCGTCTTCCATCGCCACCAGATCGGCGAATGCCGGAGACCCCGCCGCAACGGTCAATCCTTTCGCCTGATACGAATTCTTGGCGGTGTAGGGAATGCCGTCGAGCCTTCCCCGCGACGCGCCCCGCGAGCGCCGTTCGTCGGAGGCGCGCGCATCGGCAAACATCGACGGATTCAGCACCGGTACGGCGTTGAGGAGGATGCCGTGGCGATCGAAAAACCCGATTCGCCGAAGGTAGGCGGCGACAAGTTCGACACTCGTGACACGACCCGATTCCAGAGCAGAGGCAAGTTCGTGGATACTCGCATCAACGACGGGGAAATCGGAGGTCATGGCGAGAGTCTGCCAGAAACGAGGGCGATAGAGTCGGTTTCGTGACGTCGCGAGAGCTACCAGGGTGGATGTTTGCTGTCGTGGCGATGTCGGTGTTGCAGTTGGGCGCCGCTCTCACCACCAGCCTCTATCCCCTGGTCGGGGCCGCTGGAACCGGCTGGCTGCGACTCGTCGGTGGTGCGCTCATTTTTCTCGCGCTGGTGAGGCCGAACCTGCGGTCGTTCAGTCGTTCCGACCTGCGCCTGCTCATCCTCCTAGGGCTCGTCACCGCACTCATGACCATCGCGTTTCAGTTCGCGGTGTTGCGAATCGGGTTGAGCATGACCGTGCCGATTCAGTTTCTCGGTCCACTCGCGGTCGGGGTGATTCGGGCAAAATCGGGCCGCCAGGCACTGTGGCCCGTCCTCGCCCTGGTCGGTGTCGTCGCAATCACCCAACCGTGGACGGGAACCGTGGACCTGCTCGGTGTCGGATTCGCTCTTCTCGCCGGTCTCGGTTGGGCGCTGTATATCGTGCTCACGCAGGCCGCGGGCGATCGAGTCTCAGGTCTCCGCGCACTGTCCATCACGATTCCGGTCGCCGCCATCGCCGCGACGTTCGTTGGGCTCCCGGAAGTGTGGGGCAACATCACCCCGCTCATCGCAATTCAGGCTCTCGGCCTCGCCGTTTTGATGCCCGTTATCCCGTTCATTTTGGAACTCGTCGCGCTCAAGCGCATGACCACCGCCGCGTTTGGCACCCTGATGGCCGGCGAGCCGGCCCTTGCCGTCCTGTTTGGATCCCTGATCTTGGGCGAACGGCTCGATGTCCTCCAGTTGCTGGGGCTCTCCGCCGTTATCGTGGCAGGAGTTGCCGCCGCGCGAACCGGTCAGCGAAGCACGGCAATCCCCGGTTCCCTTCGCTCGTCGGAACGTTCGGGTAAACCCGCCACAGACTAGGGCAGGCGGAATACTCCCAGTGCGTAGGCCGCGAGGGGGATGCTCGCAATCAGTAACGCGTTACCCAGGTCGTCTCCGGCCACTCGCAAGACGATTCCACCGCCGATCAACGCGGCTGCAAGAATCGCCGCCGACACCCGTCGCGTACTGCCATCCAGTCGACGCACGCGCTTTTCGAGTTCGGGCAATCTCACCGAGACGAGACCCTGATCGAGACGTGTCAGGGCGGATTCGATTCGGTTCGGCAATTGCACCAGCGTCGTGAGCACCGCGAGAACTTCGCGCCCGAGGGCGTTGAGGGTCGACGCACCGCCACCCGTCAGCAGCGTCCGCGCGAACGGGTCGACCGCATCCCACATGTTGAAGTCGCGATTCAGCGCGCTGGTTACCCCCGAAATCAACGAGATTGACCGTGCCAACAACAGGAAGTCTTCCGGAAGTTGGAATGGCAGCGTCCGCAGAAGTTCACTGAACTCGATTGCTAGTTCGCGGAAGACTTTCGGGTCAGTTTGGGTGATTTCCGCAACACCGACTCCCCCGAAGCGCTCAAACACGGCGGCGATGGCGCGTTCGAGTTCGACCGCGTCAGCGCTCGGGAGCAAAACACCGAGTTGTTGCATCGCGACGACGCACGCGCGGGCGTCGCGAGCCACGAGGGCGAAGATGAATCGCTGCAAGCCTTCACGCAGTTGGTCATCGATTTCCCCCATCATCCCGAAATCGATGAAGGTCAGAGTGAAGTCATTACCCTCCGCTGATGCCACTGGAGTAACGAAAATGTTCCCGGGGTGCGGGTCGGCGTGGAAGAACCCGTGGTTGAAGATCTGTTCGAACGTCACGCGGGCGAGTTCGGCCGCAACCGCGTTGGGGTTAATCCCGGCGGCCATGAGAGCGGTCACATCATTGATCTTGATCGCCGAGACGTCCTCGAGGGTGAGAACCCGCTGGGTCGAGCGTTCCCAAACGACGTCGGGCACAGCGACGCGGGAATCCGCGCGAAAATTGGCTCGAAAGCGTTCGAGGTTCAGTGCTTCGTGGCGATAGTTGACCTCGTCGAGGCTCACCTCCGCGAATTCCTCCACGAGAGCCGGCGCATCGGTGCGCCGGGCGATTAGTTTGATTCGGGACAACCACCCCCCGATACGCCGAAGTGCCCGAAGGTCGACCTCGACGATGTCCTCGATACCGGGACGCAAGACCTTGACGACAACGTTGGTCACACCAAAATCGCGGGCCAGGTTGGGTGCCAGTCGCGCGCGATAGGCCTGCCCGAGTGACGCCGCCGCGATGGGCGACTCGTCAAATTCCGCGAACGCGAGGTCGAACGGCATCGACAGTTCGTTGTCGATCAGCGCCCGAATGGTGTCGAACGGCTCGGGGGCAACATCGTCCTGCAGCGATTCGAGTTCGGCGGTGATCGCCGCGGGCAACACATCCAGTCGTGACGACGCGAACTGTCCCGCCTTGATGATGAGCCCCCCGAGGCTCGCGGCGAGAACGCTGAAGCGACGGGCCATTGCTCGATAACGCGCGATTCGGCGGGCGGCGACCCACCTTTTTAGCCCGAACTTCGGAAGGACGAGTTCGAACCACCAGGTTTGGATGAGCGCAAACGCCGCGAACCGCAGGATGCGGCGATACCGACTCTTCACCGGCTATTTCGCCGCAAGAATTTCGTTGAGCTTTCGACGCGCGTCGTCAATCACGACGGCGGCAGCTTCCTGTTGTTCCTTCGTTCCGTGCCGAGCAACATCGAACGCCGTGCGCGCCAAACGGCGCGAAGCAGTCGTGAGGTTTCCGTTGAGGTCAGCCCACTGCGTCATGTCCCAGCCGGATCCAGCTGCGGCCTCGCCGGACATGGGCTCGTCAGTGAGTAACTTTTCGGCGGTCTTGCCGGCCTTCGTCAGCGTGTACACCTTGCGGTCCTTGACCACGGCGACCGAGACGAGCAGTTCGTCGAGCAAGCTCTCCAGCAGCGGGTACACCTTCGCCGCTGCGGGTTTGATTCCCCACGAGTTGGCCTCGTGAATAGCGCCGATAATGTCGTGTCCGGTCTTGGGTCCGCTCACCAACGCACGCAAAATTGCGGTGCGCAAACCCGACTCGGTCCAGACTTCGGCAGGACGCATCGACGATGACATCGAGTCTCCGGCGGACCGAATGGTGTCGCTGATCGACTCGAGGATGGGTCGGATGTCAAAGGTGGTTTTGCGGTCACTCATCTGTGTGCCTCTCGTGATGGGAGGCTCTCAACCCCCCTGTCCTGTCCATCATAATTCAGGTTGACGAGCCGAACGATTCGGTGGTGCTGGCTGTATTTCACAGGTTCGGTAACTATGCTCCTTCACTATGGATTCACTTTTCGACGCCGTTGCGGGGCTGCCCGTCCACCCTCTGGTCATTCATGCCGTGGTGGTACTCGTTCCGCTCGCCGCGCTCGGACTCATCGTCGCGGTCGTCAATTCGGCTTTCCGCAAACGATTCGTCGTCGCGCTGATTGTTCTTCTCGGGGTCACCGTGCCCCTCGCGTTTATCGCCAAAGAATCCGGTGAGGCCCTCGCTGAGCGAATTGGAATCACCGAACGCCACGAGGAACTGGGCGAGAGCGTTCCGCTGTGGGTGGCTGCGTTCTTCGTCGTCGCCGTCGCGTGGTGGCTTGTCACGAGGCGCTCGTCGTCGGTTCTGGTGCGGCGCATTCTGGGCGGGGTGCTCGTCGTCACCGCCGTTCAGGTGCTGGTAGTGATCTTCCTCGTCGGTCATTCCGGCGCCGAGGCGACCTGGGGGAAAATCGCTCCCGTCGCTGAGCAGCCGGTCGAAACGGAGAGCGCCCCACCGGACGACACTGTTGTCGACGCCACCGTATTCTCCGCGGAAGACGTGGCCCAGCACTCCACCGCCGAGGATTGTTGGACGATTGTCGACGGGAACGTGTACGACGTGACCCCGTTTGTGTCTCGTCATCCGGGCGGGTTAGCCGCCATTTCACAAATTTGTGGTGTCGACGGGACGGAACAATTTAGCGTAAAACACGGTTCGGACAGCGCGCCGAATTCTCAATTGGACTCACTCAAAATCGGAACAGTGGGCACCCCCTGACCGGGTGCACCCGCAGCGTCTCGGTTGTGAAACCTGTCAAGTAGGCTGAAAAAATGACGGGGGAAACGGTGACCGAATCGGTGTGGGACTACCCGCGCCCACCTCGGGTGGAACCCGTCTCGTCCCACATTGAGGTCGCTCACGCTGGCGCGACCCTAGTGTCCACCAACGCGTCCGTTCGCGTTCTCGAAACGTCCCACCCACCCACGTACTATCTGCCCATGAGCGACTTCACCGAGGGCGTCCTCGTCCCGGTCGACGGAAACACCTTCTGTGAATTCAAGGGCGTTGCCTCGTATTTCGACCTGGTCGTCGGGGACCAGCGGATCGAACGCGCCGCGTGGACGTATGAAAACCCGTCACCCGGATTTGAATCGCTGACTGGCAGAGTCGCGTTGTACGCCAGTCGCGTGGACGAATGCCGTGTAGGCGACGACGTCGTGATCCCCCAGGAGGGCGACTTCTACGGCGGCTGGATCACGCGGAACATCGAGGGCCCCTTCAAGGGTGCTCCCGGAACCCGGGGGTGGTAGCACGATGACCGTAATGCCGATGTTCCCGCTGGGTTCGGTGCTGTTCCCGTCAATGCCCCTGACACTGCGCATCTTCGAAGAGCGCTATCTGAAACTGCTCGGTGACCTAATGGGGTCGGACCAGCCCGAATTCGGTGTGGTGCTGGTCTCGCGCGGATCTGAAGTCGGCGGTGGCGACAATCGGATGTCCATCGGGACAATCGCGTCGGTCACCGAAATCGGCACGACAGACGAGTTTCTGGGGCTCGAATCGTTCGGGGTGCAGCGTTTCACCGTCACCGACTGGTTGCCCGACGACCCGTACCCGATCGCAGACATCGAACTGATCCCCGATCTGATTTGGGATGACAGTCTGATGCCCGCCCGGGTCCACCTGGAATCGCAGGTGCGAAAATTGCTCGCCCTCGCGAGTGAGTTCGGAGACCTGTTGTTTGGGGCCGACATCGCGCTCAGTGACGACCCGATGAGCGCCGTCTGGCAGATGGCCGGCATTTTGCCGATTGGCGAACTCGACCGGTTCGACCTCCTCCGATCCCAGTCAGCCGAAGAATTGATTGCGCAGACCTATGAAATAGTGACGACCGCCGAGGAGACCCTTCGTGCGATGTTGGCCGCCAACGATGACGACTCTTCCCCGTTGGCGTAGCCTCGGACTATGAGCGATATTTCGGGAGTCGGCGACAATGACAACTGGCGGTGCTGGTTGTGCGACAAGCCGGTCGACTCCGACGCTTCGGTGAATTCCGACCTCGGCCCGAGTGTGGACAGTTATGCCGCGACTCGTGTCAAGAAGGGGGCGGTCGCCGTCGAGCGCCTCGCGCACCGCGCGTGCAACACGATGAAGGGCAAAAACGCGCCCGTTGTGCCGTGGTCAGAGGACCTTTTCGTGGTGGACCCGTCCCCCATCGTCGAGACCGTCGAG
>CANKTR010000027.1 GCA_947486475.1 Microbacteriaceae bacterium
CCGCGTATTTCACTCGCATGAGCACTCATATTCGCGATAAGCGCTGGGAACAGCTGGGGTTCGATCTCCGCGAATCGTTGTCTCGGATAACGATGTTTATGGTCATCAGTTCGGCTGTCCTGTGGATGACCTCAGCGTATATTGCCGGTGTTTTCGCCGAGCAGACGGGTGGCGGGATGGCGAGTGTGATTGCGCTCTTCGCCATCGGTCTCGTTCCTTTCGGAATCGCATTTGTTATCCAGCGCATATTTTTTGCGCTCGAGGACACGCGGACACCGTTTCTGGTCCAGCTCGCCCAATCGGCAATTTTTATCCTCGGGGCTGTGTGGGCGGGGACGGGACCGGTTGAGAACATCGCCAACGGAATAGCGCTGTCGATGAGCATCACCATCCTGTTTCAAGCAATCGTGATGGGAATACTGCTTCGACGGCGGCTCGGCGAACTCGGCGGGCGGGCTCTGGCTCTAGCCTTTGTGCGATTCCTCGGTGCAGTGGTGCCGGCGCTGGGAGTGGGAATTCTGCTTCGCGACGCACTCCCCGACACGGGTGGCTCATTGTTTGCGAGTGTGGCGTTCGCCGCCCTGATTGGACTGGGGATGGGTGTCGTGTACCAACTCACACTGCTGTTGTTTCGGGACCCCTCCGCAACCGCCTTGATAGCGCCGCTGCTCCGGCGCGGGAACAACCGACCGTAAACTGACATCAGACTGTCGTCGAAAGGGACTCTGTGCGCGAACTAGTGATTATCGGATCCGGCCCCGCGGGATACACCGCCGCAATTTACGCTGCCCGAGCCGACCTATCCCCACTCGTGATCACCTCGAGTGTCGAAATGGGCGGTGACCTCATGAAGACCACCGAGGTCGACAATTTCCCCGGCTTCCCCGAAGGCGTGATGGGCCCCGAACTCATGATGGGAATGCAAGCACAGGCGGAGCGATTTGGTGCGGAGTTATTGTTCGACGACGCCACCGCGGTGGACCTGTCTGGTCCCGTCAAACGAATTACCGTCGGGAATGGCGATGTGATTGAAGCCAAGGCGGTTGTCCTGTCCATGGGAAGCGAATATCGCCGGCTTGGGCTCGCCGACGAGGCGCGACTGTCCGGTTTTGGTGTGTCCTGGTGTGCGACCTGTGACGGAGCATTTTTTCGGAATCGCACGGTCGCTGTCGTGGGCGGTGGCGATTCCGCCATGGAAGAAGCAACCTTCCTGACAAAGTTCGCCGACAAAGTCTTGCTCGTTCATCGATCCGACCAATTTCGCGCCTCCCCCGCCATGCTCAATCGCGCGAAAGCCGACCCCAAAATCGAATTCGTCACGAACGCCGCGGTGACGGGGATTCTCGGTGCGGATACCGTTGCGGGGGTGACCCTCACGATGACGGACGGTTCGTCCCGTACTCTCGACGTCGACGGGCTGTTCATCGCGGTCGGCTCGGATCCGCGAACAGCGCTAATCGCAGACCAGGTGACGCTCACCGACACGGGAAACGTGTGGGTGGACGGCCGCTCGTCGCGCACGTCACTGAGTGGCGTGTTTGCCGCCGGCGACATCATCGATCCGACCTACCGCCAGGCCATCGTCGCGGCAGGATCAGGAGCGGCCGCCGCAATGGACGCGCAGCACTTCCTTGAGGCGTCCTCCCACTAGCAGTCGTTAGGATGGGAAGCACGACGAGAGGGAACTTATGAGCAGCGCACGCGATGTCACCGACCTGACGTTCGAGGCGGAGGTGCTCTTGAACGACAAGCCCGTCATCGTTGACTTCTGGGCCCCGTGGTGCGGGCCGTGTCGCGCGGTCTCTCCGATTCTCGACGCGATTGCCGAGGCTCACGCCGACAAAATCGACATTGTGAAACTGAATGTGGATGACTTCCCCGACCTCGCCGTTCAGTACAACATCCTCAACATCCCCGCGATGAAGGTGTTCCGGGCGGGAGAAGTCGTCAAGACCGTGGTTGGCGCAAAGCCGCGACCAGCCCTCGAGCAAGACTTGGCAGAATTTCTC
Organism: Microbacteriaceae bacterium; assembly: GCA_947486475.1. The sequence goes on from CANKTR010000027.1 coordinate 2,010, forward strand.
GTTTAACGACGCTCGGTGGGTTAACCTAAAAATAGGTTCTGACCGCGTATTTTATTTCTCTTCCGACACTCCAAGAACGTCCGCGATTCGATTGAGGTCCGCAACTGTCGCGAATTCAATCGTGATCGTTCCGCGGGTTGTTCCCACCGCGACCTTGACCCGCGTGTCCAGTTTGTCTCCGAGTCGCGCGGCGATCGCATCGAGGTAGTCGCGGCGCGAGCCGGGGCGAGGTTTGGGCTTGTTGGGTTTCGTGGTGCCCGACCCCAAGGTCGCCGCGATTGCTTCGGCAGCCCTGACGGACAGCTCTTCGTTCACAATCTTGGTCGCTAGTTTTTCCTGAGTGGCGGCGTCGGTCACAGAGAGAATCGCGCGGGCGTGTCCCGCCGAGAGCACCCCGGCCGCGATTCGTTGTTGAACTTTCACCGGCAGCTTGAGTAGTCGCAGCGTATTGGTCACTTGTGGCCGGGATCGACCGATTCGCTTGGCCAGTTCATCCTGGGTGATTCCGAAATCGGACAACAGTTGCTGGTACGCCGACGCTTCTTCGAGAGCATTGAGGTTCGCGCGATGAAGGTTTTCCAGCAGCGCGTCGCGAAGCATATCCGCGTCTTTCGTATCGCGAATGACGGCGGGGATCTCGGTAAGCCCGACTGCCTTCGATGCGCGAAGGCGTCGCTCGCCCATGACGAGCTCGTAGGTGGCGTCCATTCCCGTCCCGCTCAGGGGTCGAACAACAATCGGCTGCAACACGCCGAATTCGCGAATCGAGTGTTCGAGTTCGGCCAGTTCTTCAGGTCGAAACTCGGTTCGCGGTTGAGCCGGATTGGGAACGACGTTGTGCGGGTTGATGAGTTGAAAGCGCGCACCGGGCACATCCCGCCCCGCCTGGCTGCCGGCTTGGGGAAAGAAGACGTCCACACCGCGATCGGACACTCCGTCTCCTGTGGTGGGAATCAGGGCGCCGATTCCTCGGCCAAGACCGGTACGTTTTTGGGCCATGTCAGTGCACTCCTCGTTCAGCAAATTCGATGGCCGCTTCGCGATACGCGATTGAACCAACCGAATCGTGGTCGTAGTCGATTACGGTCTGTTGAAAACTCGGCGCTTCCGACACGCGGACAGATCGGGGGATCACCGAACTGAACACAATGTCCGGGAAGTGTCGGCGGACTTCCTCGGCCACTTCACGGGACAGGTTGGTTCGGTGGTCATACATCGTCAGTAGAACACCAGTGATGCTCACCCGGGGGTTGAGGAATTGCTGGACCATCGCGATGTTGTCCCACAACATGGTCACGCCCTCGAGTGCGTAATACTCCGTCTGAATCGGGACAAAGACTTCGTTCGCCGCGGTCAGCGCATTGACCGTGAGCAGCCCGAGCGAGGGCGGACAGTCGATGAAAATGTAGTGTGGCTTGTCTTCGGTCGTGGACAGATATTCCTCCAGCGCCCGCTTGAGTCGCGTCTCCCGCGCCGATGCGGGAACGAGTTCGATCTCGGCACCCGCAAGGTTGATTGTTGCCGGAACGCACGTGAGATTGGGATTATTCGGACTCAGCTGGAGGACCGACTGGACTGAGGCTGAGCCGACGAGCACCTCGTAGGTGCCGGGGATTTTGGCGTGATGGTCGATGCCGAGCGCGGTTGAGGCGTTTCCCTGGGGGTCGAGATCGATCACCATGACCCGAGCGCCGAGCCGTGCTAACGCTGAGGCGATGTTGACCGCTGTGGTGGTCTTGCCGACGCCACCCTTTTGGTTCGACAACGCGACGATTCGGGTGTGGTTGGGAAGCGGTGCCGTTCGCTGAGCCAATGCCGTGCGGCGTCTCGTCAAATCCATGAGTTCTGTTGCCAGTGGAGTCGCGTCCGCTTCGCTCATCGCGTACACCCCTTTCTTACACCCGCCGCTGGCGGTCGATACGTTCTGCGCGAATGTTTCACGTGAAACATTGGACCTCCGTTAGGTTACCCTACCGTTGCGGTGAACAAACGGGTCGGCTCTTCAACTGTACCGATACCGAGAGTTTGCGATTTCACTGCGGCGATTCCGTAGCGATGAAAGATCGGCTGAGCGTCGTCGATTTCGACATCGAGCCGCTGGCCCTTCAACAGGGCTAGTCGGCCTCCGGCGACGACCAGTGGCGCGAGCATCGGAATCAGCCCCTTCAAGGCTTTGACGGCGCGTGCGGTGACAACATCGAACGAGTGGCTGGGTGTGTAATCCTCGGCCCGCCCCGTGAACACCGTGACGTTCTGCAGTTCGAGTTCATTCACCTGCTCGACCAGCCAGCGCGTTCGGCGCTCCAACGGCTCGATCAGGGTCACCTCGATATCGGGACGAATCATTGCGATGACGAGCCCCGGGAGTCCCGCTCCGCTTCCCACATCGGCGATTGATGCCCGGCCGCCGAGAACTCCCTTCGCGGAGAGTTCCGGTGCAAGCAGCGCGCAATTGAGAATGTGACGGCTCCACAACCGACGAGCTTCGTCCGGGCCAATCAGACCCAGTTCTTCTCCGCGCAACCCAAGGTTCTGCGTGTACGTCCTCACCGCGTCAAGTGCGACACCACACAGTTCTTTCGCTGCGGCGGGTTCCGGCTCAATCGCGGAATGTTTCACGTGAAACTATGCGGCGCTGATGACGGTGTGGCGGTCCGCGCCTTCACCCTCAGAGTGGGACTGCAGTCCGCGCTCACTGACGAAATCATGAACCAACTTGCGCTCATAGGACGACATCGGGGGGAGGGCAGCCGACTGCGCGCCTCCTTCGATTCGTTCAACGGCGCGATCAACCAGCCGCTCGAGTTCTTTCGACCGAGCGTCCCTCGACCCGGCCACGTCGAGAATCAGTCGTGAAAATTCGCCGGTTTTGGTGTGAACTGCGAGGCGCGTGAGTTCCTGCAATGCCGAAACGGTGTCCCCCTTGGTAAGAACCTTGAGGTGGTCGCTGTCCGTCGCAACAACGGAAACGTAGTCGCGGCCGTTCGAGTTGGTGATCTCGAGGTCCCCGTCTAGGTCGGCGATGTCCAACAAGCCTTCGATGTAATCCGCTGCAATATCCGCGGCGTCTTTGTTATCCGACATTATTTCTTTCCTTTTCCACGCTTCGCGCGGTTCTTCCCCATCGGCTGTTGCCGTTGTGCGGGTTTTTCTTCCTCGATGGCGTCCGCCTCGACGACAATTCCCTTACGCAGGTTCTTTTTCGTTTGACGCTCTTGCCACGCGTCGAAAGCCTCAGATCCCGGCGTGGGCATGTTTCGGATGACAACGAACTGTTGCCCCATCGTCCAGAAGTTCGAGACGAGCCAGTACATCATGACGCCGAGCGGGAAGGCGAAACCGGAGAACAAGAACACCAGCGGCAGAACGTACAACAGGATCTGTTGCTGCTTGTAAGTGGGGCTCGCCTTCATCGCCGCCGAAATGTTCTTCGACATGATCTGCTTCTGGGTGATGAACTGTGACACCGTCATCAGGACCACCATTACGCCGGCCGTCCACACCACAATCCAGTCGCCTCCGGACGACGACATGGACGCGTGTAGTGGTGCAGTCCCGAAAATCGTCGCCGCACCGAAATTCTTCGCGAGGGCGAGGTCCATAAACCCGATTCCCGGATCCCCGAGAGCCGCGTTGTTGAGGGTGGTGAACAGACCGAAGAACACGGGCATCTGGAAGAGCAACGGCAGGCACGACGAGAACGGTGAGGTACCGTGCTTGCCGTACAGGGCCATCGTTTCCCGCGTCATAGCTTCACGAGAAAATTGATCGCGCTTGCCCTTGTACTTGTCCTGGATGCGCTTGAGGTCCGGTGCGACTTCAAGCATCTTCCGTTGGCTCTTAATTTGGCGCACAAAAATCGGGATGAGTGCCGCTCGAACAACAAGAACGAGACCGGTGATCGCAAGCACCCAGGTCCATCCGTCGACGGGATCAAGTCCGACTGCGGTGAGTGCGGTGTGGAAACCAACGAGCAGCGCCTCGATCACCCAACGGAAGGGCCACAAAATCATTCCAAGAATATCCGGCATCATTTTTCTTTCTGCTGGGGGAGTACAAATCCAAACGTCGACAGAGGCAGGTTCCCCACCATTCTGGCAGGTACATCATCAATTCCACCACGCGCCCAGGGATTACAGCGAAGAATCCGCCACAGTGTCATCGCCCCACCCTTTAACAACCCGAACTGCTGCACGGCGGTGAGCCCGTAGGCCGAACAGGTTGGGTGATAGCGACACACGTCTCCGTACAGCGGCGAAACCGCCGCGCGCCATCCGCGAATAAATACGATGGCAACATTTCGCGGCAACAGAAATAACCAGGCGATCACCGGATGGTGAATCATGACGCCAACGCTCCAAGAATATCGTTTTTCAGATCCGCAAACGAGGGTTGCCGTCCTTCGCAGCGAAAACGCACAATTGTGTCGCCCGACATCTGTCCGGTGTCGACCAGTTCTCGGCAGATTGCGTAAGTACGCCGGCGCAAGAGGTTGCGGACAACAGCATTTCCGCACTTGCTGGTAACAATCACGCCCACCCGGCTGACGTCGGACGGGCGTTGATAAACAATGATGAAGACCATCACGCGCTTGCTTCCCCGCCGCACAACCTGCCGAAAGTCGTTCGGCCCAACGATTCGGTTGTGGCGCTTAAGCATCGCGTCTGACTAGACGGTGATCTCGCTGCGGCCTTTGCGACGACGAGCGGCCAGGATTGCGCGCCCGGCGCGAGTGCGCATGCGCAAGCGGAAACCGTGAACCTTGGCTCGGCGGCGATTGTTGGGCTGATAGGTGCGCTTGGGCATTGTGTTCTCCTCGGCGAGTTGCCGGAACAGTCGGGGATGAATTGTGCGTTAAAGCACAACCTGAAAAGAATAGGGCAGGAATCGGAGTGAGTCAAACCACGAGCGTCCGTTGTCCACACCACAAGGCGCCAAATTTGTGGATTCGGAATTATGACTAATATGGTGACTTATCCACAAGCACGAACGGAGCGGGAAGCAGACAATGACATCTCTCGACGACCTCTGGCGCAGTGTCGTCAGTGAAGTCTCTCGTGGAATTGATCTTTCCCCGCGAATTTTGGCCGTCGTCGAGTCCGCCGTTCCGCAAGGGATCATGAGCGAAACGCTCTACCTCGAGGTGGATTCCGACTTCGCACGAGACATGATTGACCAGCGTGCTCGAGATGAAATTTTGGCGGCGTTGGCTTCCGTCTCGGCCGATTTTGAAACAGTGAACAACTTTGCCCTGGTCGTCAACCCGTCGATGCGCGAGCTTGATGACGAGATTTTCGACAACCCGGTTGCCATCATCCCGCGCGAACAGACACCCGAGATCGCCTCAACGAGCGAAACGCGGCTCAATCCGAAGTACACCTTCGACAATTTCGTAATCGGTACGTCCAACCGTTTCGCTCACGCCGCGGCACTTGCCGTCGCCGAATCCCCTGCGAAGGCCTACAACCCACTCTTTATTTACGGTGGCTCAGGGTTGGGAAAAACCCACCTCCTTCACGCGATCGGACACTACGCGCAAGGAATCCACCCCTCCATCCACGTGCGTTACGTGTCGTCCGAAGAATTCACCAACGATTACATCAACGCCATCGCGCTCGGCCAGATGCCTCAGTTCAACCGCCGTTATCGTGAGGTTGACCTATTGCTCATCGATGACATTCAATTTCTGGGCGGCAAAGATGCCACGCAGGACACCTTCTTCCACACATTCAACACGCTTCACGAACACGGTAAACAGGTCGTCATCACCAGTGATGTTCCGCCCAAGCAGCTCGTCGGTTTCGAGGAACGGATGCGCAGCCGTTTCGGATGGGGTCTCATCACCGATATCCAGGTTCCCGACCTGGAAACTCGTATCGCCATCCTGCGAAAGAAGGTGGCCCTTGAAAACCTCGGGATCGACGACGACGTGCTCGAATACATCGCTTCCAAGGTGTCCTCCAATATTCGTGAATTAGAGGGAACCCTCATCCGGGTCAGTGCGTTCGCCAGTCTGAACCGTGTCCCGGTCGATCTGTCGCTGGTCCAGACAATTCTGAAAGACCTCATCACACTCGACGAGGGCGACATTTCCCCGACCGACATCATCGAACACGTCGCGCGATATTTTGAAATATCGCTGGACGATATTTATGGAACCTCGCGCGCGGCCGCAATCGCCCAGGCCCGACAAATCGCTATGTATCTGTGCCGAGAATTGACGTCGCTGTCACTTCCCAAAATTGGGCAGCTCATCGGCCGGGATCACACCACCGTCATGTACGCCAACACCAAAATCACCGAGCTGATTAAAGAGCGCCGATCGATCTACAACCAAATTGCGGACCTCACCCACGTCATCAAACAGTCGTCCCGGTAGACGATAGTTTCCACAGGATGCTGTTGATAAGTGCGTACGCTCGCTGGTGTGGCCGTTATTTCGGGGGATAACTTCGTTCGGGTCGTGGCTACTCCCCGACCCTACGATTTATACCCACAGGATGCTGACAACTTCCACGCGTGTAGTTCAGCCAGAAGCGTCCCGAATCGACGAGTTACCCACATATCCACCGACGTTAAGACGATTGTGTCATTCGTTGATGATTTAACTCATACCAATCTCACTGTCGCGGTGTCGCTCGTTTATGGCACAATGAGAGACCGCTCTCATTCGAAAGGCTTGTCGTGAAGTTCCAATCCAACAAAGACGTGCTTGCTCAGGCGGTAATCTTCGTCACCAAACTTCTCACGACGAAAAGTACGAACCCTGCCCTCACCGGAGTGCGCATCGACTGCTCCGATAACGGAGTGATGTTTGCGTCCTTTGATCACGACGTATCCACTCGAACCACCATCGCCGGCGACGTCGCCACGGCCGGCTCGGTCCTCGTGTCAGGAAAGCTACTGGCCGATATCGTGACGCGGCTCCCAGGCGATACGGTCAACGTCGCCCTGGTCGAAAACAAAATGGTAATTTCGTCGGGAACGGCGAAATTCACCATGTCGGTCATGCCGCTGAACGAATATCCAAACCTCCCGGAAGTTCCACCCACGAGCGGCACGTTTGACGGCGAACTGCTCGCTGAAGCGATTGCTCAAGTTGGTGTTGCCGCTCTCAAGGACGACGGCCAACCGGCGATTATGAACATCTCGGTTGAATTTACGCCAACAGTTATTTCGTTTACCGCGACCGATCGTTACCGAATCGCGTCTCGAGATATCCCGTGGAAAGACGCGGCTGCGGGCGAACCCACACAAATTCTGGTTCCCGCACGAGTTCTCATCGAGGCCGGAAAAATGTTTCAAACCGATGAAACGGTGACTTTTTCGCTGTTAGCCGGAGGGGACCGCGAGCTCTTGGCCATCTCCGCTGGTAATCGCGTCGTGACCTCGTCTCTCGCTAAAGGGTCATTCCCCAAGGTGCGGGGGTTGTTGGATGAAAAGGGTGGCGGCTCGTCCTACGCGATCGTCTTGTCATCCGACCTGGTCGACGCCACCCGGCGCATGTCACTCGTGCTTGAGCGAGACGGGGCCATCAAATACACCTTCAGTTCGGACGGCGTGCTTCTGGAAACCAGCGCGGCGGAGACGACCAGCGCGAGTGAAACCGTCGACGCCCACCTGGTGGGCGACGAGGTTTTCGTGTGGCTCAAACCACGACTGGTGGTCGACGGCGTGGCAGGGGCACACAGCGAGTTCGTGCGGCTGGGCTTCACGCCGTCATCCGATCCCGCAAAGGCAGGACCGGTATTGTTCACCGCACACTCGTCGAAGGAATCCCAATCGGTCGAACAGGCGTATCGGTACCTGATGCAGCCCAACCTTCTCAACCGCTAGTCCATGAAAATTCTGTCCGCGGAGCTAAGTGGCTGGCGGAATTACGAACACCAGCTATTTCTCTTCGAAGGCTCACCAACGATTTTCGTGGGATCGAACGGCCAGGGGAAAACCAATTTCGTCGAGGCGCTTGTCTACGCGGCGCTCGGCCACTCACACCGGACATCCACTGATTCCGTTCTTGTCCGGCAAGGATCCCACGAGGCGATTATTCGCCTGGCGGTGAACTATAACGAGCGAACGTTGTCTGTCGACCTCAAAGTGACCACGTCGGGCAGCAATGTGATTCATGTAAACGG
>CANKTR010000028.1 GCA_947486475.1 Microbacteriaceae bacterium
CTCAGCTACTCGCTCGGGATTCCTCGGCAATACAACCACCCCGACTTCCTCGCCGCGCTCGATTCGGTGCTTGCCGCTGCGAATCGCGCCGGGATTGCCGCCGGGATCCTCGCCCCCGACGCCGAGACCGCGCAGCGGCACATCGACCGAGGCTTTCGCTTCATCGCCGTGTCGTCCGACTCAGTTCTCTTGTCCGCCGCGATTCGCGAGAATGTCACCGCCCTGAAAGGAAACACCCCATGACCGCCCTCCCCCGCACCGAAGTTGGCGTCGGACTCATCAGTGTCGGTTGGATGGGCAAGGTCCACAGTCGCGCCTACAGCGCGCTCCCGGTCGTGTACCCCGAGTTGGGCATCGTCCCCAAACTCATCATCGCTGCGGACAGCGAGCCGTCGCGTGCCGAGTACGCGAAAGACGTTCTCGGGTATGCCGAGTCGACCCTCGACTATCACGAGGTACTCGCTCACCCCGATGTCGACGTCGTGTCGATCTGCGCACCGAACTTCCTCCACGCCGAAATCGGAATCGCCGCAGCGAAGGCTGGCAAAGCGTTCTGGATTGAAAAACCCGTCGGTCGAGGTGCGGACGAAACCCGCGCCGTCGAAGCGGCCGCAAACGAGGCCGGAGTCGTCTCGAGCATCGGGTTCAACTACCGCCACGCCCCTGCTATCGAAAAGGCCAAGCAGATGATCGCCGAGGGCATGCTCGGTCGAATCACCAACATTCGTGGAACCTTCTTTGCCGACTATTCTTCCGAGCCGAACGGCGCCCTGTCGTGGCGTTTCACCCGCGCTCTCGCGGGAAGTGGGGTTCTGGGTGACCTCATGGGACACCTCGTCGACCTCATGCAGTACATCGTCGGGCCGATCTCTGATGTTTCTGCGCTGACCTCGACGATCCACACTCAGCGTCCGATTCAACAGATGGGCACGGGCACTCATTTCGATGTCATCGAGGGAGGCGAGCTGGGCGACGTCGAGAACGAGGACTACGCCGCGATGCTCGTTCGTTTTGCGGGAAACGCCGTCGCGGCGGGTGCGGTCGGAACCCTCGAGGCGTCCCGGGTCGCGGTTGGACCGCGCGCCTCGTACAACATCGAGATTTATGGAACCGAGGGCTCGCTCAAGTGGGACTTCGAACGCCTCAACGAGTTTGACGTGGCGATTGGTCGCTCGGGAGAACTGCTCGGCTACCAGCGAGTGATGACGGGGTTGCCCTTCGGTGACTTCGCCCACTTCCAGCCGGGTCCCGGAATGGGGCTTGGTTTCGACGACCTCAAGATCATCGAGGCACGCAAGTTCCTCGAGTCCTACATCGGACGCAGCCACGTCAACTCGAACATTCACGATGCCGTCGCCGCAGCCCAGGTGATTGATGCCGCCGAACGTTCTGCCGACAGCGGCGAGTGGGTTCACCTCGAGCCGGTTGCGGGCGTCACCGCCGCGATTCGATAAGACCCACAATGTCGGTCGTTGTCGCTCTCGGTCCCGTTGATCGACCCATCGTCGAAAAACACCTTGGAGTTGACCACGTCCTCGTATCGGACCCATCGGCCGCCGACTTGGCCGTGGCGGAAGGCGCGATTGCTCGCGGCAACGTGACCGTTGACCGCGCGCTGTTCGATTCGATGCCGCACCTTCGCGTGTTAGCGAGAACCGGTGTTGGTACCGAGCTCGTCGACCTTGATGTCGCGCGCGAACGCTCGATTCCCGTTGTCATCACCCCGGGTAGCAACACGAACGCAGTCGCGGAGGGCGCACTCGCCATGATGTTGCACCTGACCAAGAATCTCGCGGCACTCACCGAACTCGTGCGAGACGGGCGTTGGGACGAACGCGACAACATCCCGCTCGGAGACATCGACGGGTCAACCGTCGGCATCGTCGGGTGGGGTCGAATCGGACAACGTCTCGGTGCACTCGCGGGCGCGTTGGGGGCAAGGGTCCGAGCCTTCGACCCCGTCGCGCCGATTCCCGCAGACATCAGATGTGACTCGCTCGCCGAACTCCTCGCCGACAGCGACTTCGTGTCTCTTCACGCGCCACTCATCGAATCCACGCGCCACCTGATTAACGACGAGTCGCTGGCAGTAATCAAGCCGGGCGCAATCCTGATCAATTGCGGGCGAGGGCCGCTCATGAACATCGACGCGGTGTACCGCGCACTCCAGTCCGGGAAATTGGCAGGGGTCGGCCTCGACGTGTTCGATGAGGAGCCGCCCGCGAGTCACCCGATCATGAGCGACCCGCGGGTCGTCATGACGCCTCACGTAATGGGACTCACTCGAAAAGCCGCGGCTCAAACGTACGCCGACGCAGCCGATGGAATCCGTGCGGTGCTCGAGGGGAAAGCCCCGGCCGCAACCGCGTCGTAACCCGCTAGTCGAGGCTTGCGAGAAGGCGGTTTGTCGAAATCAACGCTCCGCCGAGAACGGCCGGAACGCCGCCGCCAGGGTGGACTGACGCGCCAACCCGCCAGAGCCACGGTCGGCGCCTTGAGGAATAGCCGGGCTTGTGGAATGGGCCGCTCTGCCACCATGGGTGGCCCTCGCCATACAGCGCGCCCCCGACGGCGCCGAACCCGGCGAAGTATTCGGGGTGAAAGACGGTGGAATCGGTGATCATGGTCGACAATTCACGCGGCAGACCCATCACGCGCGTGATTCGAGTCATCTCGCGCTGGACGAACTCGTGGTCGATGCCGTAACGCTTACCGTCCGGTGGCGCGGTAAGCAAGATTGCCGCGGTCGGACGGTCATTCGGATAGATGTGTCCAGCTCGGTAGTAGTTGAGGAACGCCATCGTCTGATTCGGCAGCGTCTTCGTCCGAATGCTGTCGTACAGGTCGGCGGGGTCGTCCGGCATAATGACCGAGTGCGTGACGACTTCGGGCGGTAATTCCTCGTCGAGCACGGCGAAGACGGCGATGCCCGAGCACGACAGCGATTTCGGGGCTCGTACTCGCTGCCCCAGCAACCGTTCGAGAATTCCGGCATCGAGTCCGCTGACGACAACATCCGCCTCATATTCCGCCGACTCTGTCACGACCTTCCCTCGCGACACCGAGACAACGGGTTCGCCGAGTCGAATCGTCGCCCCCGATTCCGTTGCAAGCGTCGCGATGGTGCGCGGAATTTCGTTCACTCCACCGGTCGGCACCCAGACGCCGTCCGTTGACATGACGGCGGGCATGGTCGCGAACAGCGCCAGCGTCTTGGCCGGGGATACTCCCGCGTTGAGCGTGTGAATCGAGATGACTTCGCGCAGGTTTTCGGGCATCCAATCGAGGCCCTGGAGGTATCGGTCGGTATTGAGTCGCGTGCGATAGTGGCTGAACAGCGCGGCGGCGGCCGGGTAAATAGCGGGGTCCCACGGGTCGTTCGTCAGCATCGTGGTGATGTGACGCCCGAGTGGACCGTGTTCCGCCTCGAATCGGTCCCACGGCTCACGCCAGGCGTGCCCCGCTTCGACGGGGAGGTTGGCGACATCGCCACGAAAGTAATATCGTCCGACCTCGGGAAGGCGTTCGAGAGTAAGCGGTGCGATCGTGCGGGCCGTCGGCCCACCCACCGAGCCGAGTTCGTCGAATCGGTCGAAAAATTTTTCGAGCGCCGCCGGAAAGGTGATCAGGGAGGGCCCAGTGTCGATGCGCTGACCAGCGACGTCGATGCGACGACTCTTGCCGCCGATCCACTCGTTCTTGTCGATGACCGTGACGTCGTGACCTGCGCGTGCGAGGAGCGCGGCCGAGGACAGTCCACCGAGTCCCGCCCCGATGACAACGATGCGGCGAGGGGTCACGGGTACAGCCCGAGCGTGATGCCCGTCACTAATTGAACGCCGGCAACCGCTCCCGCAACATACGGGAACGCAACCGAGAACTTGTACAAACGTTTCGCTTCGAGGCTGGTCGGGGTTCGCCAGTTGGCGACGAGGAGCCACCCCGAGATCAGTCCCGACACGATCGCAACGGGCACATTGACCAGTGCGAACGCCACCGTCGAGACGATCCACCACGAACCCGACCACACCAACGAACCCTTGACACCGAACTTCACCGCGGTCGTCACGATTCCGGCCGCTGCGTCTTCGCCGATGTCCTGAATGGCGTCATACACGTGCTTCGCCATACTCCACGCCATGAGTCCGATGACCGCCGGCCACATCGGCTCGACCCCGAGCGCAAGCGGAACGAACGCGAGCGGGAAAGCATAATCGGCGTTGCTGACCGAGTCCCAGACGGGTCGGGCCTTAAATCGCAGCGGCGTCGACGAATACTGCCAGAACGAGAACGAATAGGCCAGCATCCACAGGAACGCAGCGAGCGGAACCGTGAACACGAAATACACAAGGAAGGGGACGTTGAGGAGGAGGACTCCCCAGTTGATCATCCGGACTTCGGCGGGCTTGATTTTGGCCCCGCCAAATCCGCCCTTGCGGTCGTTCTCGGCGTCGGTGTCTTGGTCGTAAATGTCATTAATTCCGTAAATCAACAGATTGAACGGAAGAGTCACCCAGATGAGGATCGGCAGGATGTCCCAGGTCCAGAGGAACCCGGCCAACCACATGCCCACGATGGTCGTGCCGATCGTGTTAATCCACAGAACGGGACGAGAAATTTCGGTTAATCGACGAATCACAATGCCCACTCTAACTTCCGCACGGGCGGGTCAGAGTGGGCATCGCTGAATCACTTAGATGAGATTGTCGAGGTGCGGGTCTCCGACGCGGGTCGGAATCATGACCGCCTGAATCTCGGCACGGTTGAGCAGGTCCGTCATGCGGCGCTGGCGCTGCTTCGGGATGAGCGTGACAACCGTTCCGGTCTTTCCGGCACGGCCCGTACGGCCCGAACGGTGCAGGTACGTCTTGTACTCGTCGGGTGCGTCCGCCTGGATAACGAGGTCGATGTCGTCAACGTGAATTCCACGGGCGGCAACGTCGGTCGCAACGAGCACGTTGACGCGGCCCGTCGTGAGGCGCTCGAGATTCCGAGTACGACGCGACTGGTTGAGGTCACCGTGAAGGCTGGTTGCCGGGATTCCGGCATCCTCGAGTTCGTCGGCAAGCTGCTCGGCGTACGCGCGGGTGCGCGTGAACACGAGAGTCTTGCCGTCACGACGGACAAGGTGCTCGATGAGAGGAATCTTGTCGCGGTGATCGATGATGAACACACGGTGATCGATAGTGGATGAGGACTGGTCTTCGCCGGCCACCTCGTGGATTGCTGGCTCGGGGAGGAACTCGTCGATGATCGAGGCGACACCCTTGTCGAGCGTTGCCGAGAACAACAAGCGCTGTCCACCCTCGGCGGTGTCGCGAAGGATTCGCTGAACCGGCTCGAGGAATCCGAGGTCGCACATGTGGTCGGCCTCGTCGAGAACCGTGATCTGAATCTGCGACAGGTCGATGTGACGCTGACGCGCGAGGTCTTCGAGACGACCGGGCGTGGCGATGACGATGTCAACACCGCGGCGGAGGCTCATGACCTGCGAACCCTGCGGGACTCCACCGACGATGGTCGTGGTGAAGAGGCCGACCGACTTCGCGATGGGCATCACGGTGCGGTTAATCTGCATCGCGAGTTCACGAGTCGGAGCGAGGATGAGCGCGCGAGGCGAACGACCCTGGCTGCGCTTTTTTCCGCCGCCGTTTGCCATCAACAGTTCAACGATCGGTGCGGCAAAGGCGATGGTCTTGCCCGAGCCGGTGCGACCGCGTCCGAGAACGTCACGACCAGCGAGAACGTCAGGGATGGTTGCGGCCTGGATGGGGAACGGCGCGGTGGCACCGAGTTCCAGGAGTGCGGATTCGATATTGCGTCCCAAGCCGAGATCGCCGAACGTCACACCATCGACGTCATCGGCCGTGGTGGCCATCGCCTGAAGACGCTCGAGTACGACGTCTTCGCCGGGCTCGTAGAACGCCTTCTCGTCACGAGAAGGATAGAAATCCGAGTCGCGGCGGGCGGGACGGTCGTCACGTGCCGGACGGTCATCACGCGAGAAGCGATCGGTGCGAGGTCCGCGGTCGTCACGTGCTGGGCGACGGTCGTCACGCGAGAAACGGTCATCTCGTGCCGGACGGTCGTCACGAGCGGGGCGGAAGGGACGATCGGTGCGATTCGTTCGGGGCGCACGGTCGTCGCGCGCGGGGCGCGATCCGCCGGCAAAGCGGTCGTCACGTGCCGGACGATCGTCCCGCACGGGGCGATCATCGCGAACGGGACGGACGTCACGTCGCTCATCCCGAGTAGTTCGAACCGGACGGTCGAATTTGCTCTTGGCGTCCACGTGACGTCCTTCGCGAACGGGCCGACCATCGCGGAAGGCATATTCGTTCCGAGGGGCGCGATCAGCGCGGTCAGCGCGCGGGGCGCGGTCATCACGAACGGGACGGGCTCCGCGGTCATCACGGGCCGGGCGGTCGTCGCGCACGGGGCGCGACCCACCGGCGTAGCGGTCGTCACGGACGGGACGGTCGTCACGAGCGCCGCGTGCCGGACGGCTCGCGCCTGCCGGACCATCGGGGTGGCCGAAACGGCTCTTTTTCTTTGCCGCGGTGTCGCGCGGGACGAAGTTCTTTCCGCGGCGTTCCGCGGGAGGGGTGTTGCTGGGCATCAGAATGCTTTCTGGCTTGTAAAAACCCATGGCGGCACACAGCAGTGCCGCACGAAACCGAGCTATCAGTGACCGGGTTCGATTCACGAGTGGGGACCATTGCCAACAGGATGTTGTCAACCCGACTCGGAACCTATACAAACCACACAAATTTGCAGAATAACTTCTGCCTGTCCTGAGCCGACTCCCCAATGCTAACAGGTAATCCCGAGTTTGCGCCCGCGAATATGCTAAAGGCTATGTCTACTCAGAAAAACCGCTGGCTCGCTCTCCTCTTTGTCAGCCTCGCCGTCGCCCTCGTCATCGTCGATACGACGATCATCAACGTGGCAATTCCGGCGATTGTCGTCGACCTCAACGCGACCTCGACGGACGTCCAATGGATTCAAGAGTCGTACACCCTTGTTTTCGCCGCGCTTCTTCTCGTGTTCGGCGCACTCGCCGACAAGTGGGGGCGTCGCTCGATGCTCGTTGTCGGTCTCTCGTTCTTCATCGTGTCGTCGATCTTCGCCGCCATGTCCGATAGCGCCGGTGTGCTCATCGCGTGGCGCGTCATCCAGGGCATCGGTGGGGCCATGGTTCTACCGACAACCCTGTCCATCGTCAACGCGACCTTCCAGGGCAAAGAGCGCGGCATCGCGTTCGCCGTGTGGGGTTCGACAATCGGTGGAATGGTTGCGGTCGGACCTGTCCTCGGAGGCTGGCTCACGACCGAGTTCTCGTGGAACTGGGCTTTCGGAATCAACATCCCGCTCGGTGTCCTCATCACCATCGGAGTCTTCCTCTTTGTCACCGAGTCCAAAGACAACGAGAACACGCGCGGAATCGACTGGGGTGGGGCGGTCCTCAGTGTTTGTGCCAGCGGCAGCCTCGTTTTCGGACTCATCGAGGGTCGCAATTTCGGGTGGTGGGACATCAACAAAGCCTTCGAAATCGGTGATTGGACGTGGCCGCTGGACATCTCGGTCGTCCCCATCTCTTTCGCAGTGACCGCGATTGCCGTCGCCTGGTACATCGCCCACGGCCTCGCTCGTCAACGCGCCGGCAAATCAACGCTCGTCGCATTCGGACTCTTCTCGCTCCCCAGTTTCCGTAACGGCAACATCGTTGCCCTGATTGTCAGCATGGGTGAATTCGGAATCATTCTCGCGTTGCCCCTGTGGCTCCAGTTCGTGCTCGGTTATTCCCCGTTCGATTCCGGGCTCGTCATTCTCGCGCTCGCGGTCGGCTCCTTCGCCGCGAGTGGAATCGCCGCGGGACTCGGTTCGCGCTTAGAAGCAACCTGGGTCATTCGAATCGGGCTCATTCTTGAAATGATTGGCGTCGCCGGTATCGGTTTCATGATCTCACCAGAGGCCACGGGCTGGTCGATCGTGCCGTTCCTGTTCGTTTACGGAATGGGAGTCGGTTTTGCGACTGCGCAGTTGACCGGTGTCGTCCTGAAGGACGTGCCCGTCGCGGCGAGCGGTCAGGGTTCAGGGACGTCCAGCACCTCGCGCCAGATCGGTTCGGCGCTCGGAATCGCCGTCATCGGAACGGTGTTGTTCTCAACGGCCCAGTTCGCCCTCGAGTCGTCGCTCGCCGATCGCAACGTGCCCGACGCCATCAGTGCGCCAATCGTCGCGGCCGTCATTGATTCGGCCGGTGGAGCCATCAGTGGACTCGAAGCGAACCCCGCGACGGCAGACTTTGCGTCGGACGCAAAGGACGCCATCTCTGCAGGAACATCCGCGGCCGCATACCTTGCAGCCGGGTTCTTGGCTATGGCAATGGTCGCGAGCTTCTCGCTCGGCGCCTCAGCGGAAAAGCGTTCGGCGGCGAGGAAAAAGTCCACGCGGTAGCGGCGTGACCGTCGTCACCGCCGAGCAGTGAAAATCGACCGTCAGGTTAGGCGCAGTGACAACGGTCGGGAAGTGGGACGTCGACGAGTGCCTCTTCGATGTGCTCGCCGCACCCGCTCCACGAGGGTTTGTGGCAGGTGGTGCACTGAACCTTCTGGCACATGGAGTCTCCTTAGCTGTCGGTGAAGGGTGAATCGGCGTTCGCTCGTTCGATCGAATCCATCCCCGCTCGCCAGGTCAGGTATCCACCATCGAGGTTAGATGCCGTGATTCCGTTGGAGCGAAGTATTTGAGTTGCCGTGTGCCCGCGCTGGCCGACTCTGCAGTGAACGATGACGTCCGTCGCGGAAATTTCATCGAGGCGGTGTCGAAGGTCGTCGATGGGGATCAGTACCGAGCCGGGAATGTCGCCGGCGTGATTTTCATCAGCCGTTCTGACGTCGATGAGGACTGCGCCCGCGGCTCGACGTTCCTCGAGCTCGTGCCACTGAACCGTCGGGGTGCGCCCATCCATAATGTTGTCCCCGACGTATCCTGCCTGGTTGATGGCATCCTTGGCTGACCCGAACTGAGGTGCATAGGCGAGTTCGAGGTTCATCAAATCTGACACCGTGAGCGCTCCGTAGATAGCCGTGGCGATGACGTCGATTCGCTTGTCCACGCCGTCGTTGCCAACCGCCTGTGCGCCAAGAATTGTGCCGGTGTCGGGAGCGAAGACCACTTTGAGTGACATCGTTTCCGCGCCCGGGTAATAGCCCGCGTGCGAAGTCGGGTGCACATGCATAACCCGGTGAGCGATGCCGGCGTGGAGGGCGGCCTTTTCACTCAACCCCGTGATGGCGGCAGCCATTCCAAAGGCCCCAATGATCCCGGTGGTGACGGTCGGTCGAGCCCGCACATCGAGCCCCGCAACCACATCGGCGACGAATCGACCGTGGCGGTTCGCAAGATTGGCGAGCCACACCATCTGGTCGTCTCCCGTCATCGCCGATTCTTTTTCGGCGGCATCACCGACGGCGTAAATGTTGGGATCACTCGTGCGCTGCTGGTCGTCGACCCAGATTCCGCCCGCTACACCGATCCGAAGCCCCGCCTCGAC
>CANKTR010000029.1 GCA_947486475.1 Microbacteriaceae bacterium
ACGGGGATTCCCGCCGCGGCACAGATGATTTGGTCGTCTTCACCGTAGGCGGGTGCTTGGTGGACAATTCCGGTGCCTTCACCGGTCGCGACGTAGTCGGCGACGAGGATCTGCCACGCGTTGTCCATACCCTCGGCGTCGGCGTAGTAATCCCAGAGGCGCGTGTAGGTGATTCCACCGAGGGCAGCACCGCTGTGCGTCGCGGTGACGGCGGACGTGGCCGACTCCGCATCGTCGTAACCGAGTTCCTTGGCGTACGACGCGACCGTGTCGGCGGCGAGCAGGAAGTTTTCGCCGGCGGCGGCGGCTCCGTTGGGACCAGCTGGCAGGACGGCATAGGAAATAGTCGGACCGACCGCGAGCGCCGCGTTCGTCGGCAAAGTCCACGGTGTTGTCGTCCACGCGAGTGCGTTGACCCCGACGAGTCCGAATTCGTGGGCTTTCGCACCGGTCAGAGGGAACGTGACGGTCACGGACTGGTCTTGGCGCGACTTGTAGACGTCGTCGTCCATGCGCAGTTCGTGGTTCGACAGCGGGGTCTGGTCGCGCCAGCAGTAGGGCAGGACGCGGTACCCCTCATAGGCGAGCCCCTTGTCGTGAAGTTGCTTGAACGCCCAAATGACGCTCTCCATGAACGTGATGTCGAGGGTCTTGTAGTCGTTTTCGAAGTCAACCCAGCGCGCCTGACGTGTGACGTACTCTTCCCACTCCTTGGTGTATTTGAGAACCGATTCTTTCGCGACCGCGTTGAAGGCGGCGAGGCCCATCTCTTCGATCTGGGATTTGTCGGTGATTCCGAGCTGGCGTTCGGCCTCGAGTTCGGCGGGAAGGCCGTGCGTGTCCCACCCGAATCGGCGGTGAACCTGCTTGCCGCGCATCGTTTGATAGCGGGGGAAGAGGTCTTTGGCGTACCCGGTCAGAAGGTGACCGTAGTGCGGAAGCCCGTTGGCGAAGGGCGGGCCGTCATAGAACACCCATTCGTCGCATCCTTCGCGGTTCGAAATCGATTTGCGGAACGTGTCGTTGGTCGCCCAATACGCAAGAACCTCGTGCTCGATTGCGGGGAACGACGGGGACGGCTGAACACCAGTCGTATCGCGGTGGCGGGGGTAGGTCATGGGTCTCAATTCTATGTGAGCCGCAGGGGTAGTCTGGGCTCAATCCGAAGGAGCATCATGGCCGCAAAATCCTCTACATCGTCCACTCGACCCCGTCAAGGACTTGCGTTGGCCATCAGCATCGCCGTTCCATTCATCATCGGCGGACTTGGAGCACTGTCAACCGCCGGCAACGTCGACGGCTGGTACGCCGACGCCAACACGGCACCATGGACCCCGCCAAACTGGGTGTTCGGTCCCGTGTGGTCGGTTTTGTACGTGTTAATTGGTGTGTCGTTCTGGCGCGCGTGGCGTATGCCGTCGAGCCCCGCCCGCACCGCCGGCATTCGACTGTTCATCTGGCAGTTGGCCCTCAACGCCATCTGGACGCCCATTTTCTTCGCCGGATTCCCGCTCATCGGGCCCATCGCCTTCTGGCTCGGGGTCGTTATCATCCTCGTGATGGACGTCCTCGTCTGGATGACGATTGTGAAATTCAAGGACGTCGACATCTGGTCGGCCCGCTTGCTCATCCCCTACGAAGCGTGGCTGTTCATCGCGTCGACGCTGAACATCTATCTCGCGCTCTTCAACTAGAACCCCCGCGCGACACGGCGGTGCGATTCGTTACGCCCGATAACGACGCCGAACAGCTACCGCAATCAATGACGCCACCAGACCGATCGCCAACAAACCGGAAGCACCCGAGTCCGCGCCGGTATTCGCGAGATCTTCATCCGTTGTCGGCGGTGCGGGCTCCCAATTGACAACGAGGGTTCGATCGCTGATGCCGGCAAAAACGAACGCATCGGATTCGAGTTCGGTGTCGGACGCCGCATCGGCAATGGCGATGCCGGTCCCCTCTTGCCAGCCGGTCATGCCCGGGTCGTTGTCCACGCTCCCATCAACGAAATAGACCTTGCCAAGAACGACGTATTCAACGGTTTCCCCTGGCGCAAGGACGGGCACGCGGTAGAACAGTTGTGCGAGACCTCCTCCGAGACCATGGCCGCCCGACGACCATGTGTTTTCGGAGATGTCTGCGAGGGGCGAAATTGAACCGGCTTGACCAACCGCATATTTGGCGACATACGTTGTCGTGCTGCCAATACGGTCATCGGTCACCCACACATAGTTGTCGGCGTCGGTGACGACATTTGTGACTGATCCGTAGTCGACCGCGTAATCACCAATGAGGCCGTCGGTGTCGGTGTAACTCACGCTGGTGTTGTCATCTTGGTATGTGTCAAAGGCAAGCCTGAGGATCTGTCCCTTTACTTTCGCGTCATCCATGTTGGTGATGGTGTATCGCATCCGAACCGCTTCGCCGGCTGCGAAGAAGCGCAATTCGGTGACAAGTGACAGCACCCCATCACCATGGTCAATCGATTGAGTGGCGCAGGTAAGCACCAAATCACCGCCATCGGCAGTCAGATCCGCGGGGTTTGAACATTGCGCATCAGTTTGCCCGTTGGGGCTATAGAGGGTTGCCTGCGTGCTGTCCCACGTTCGCCGGGTGTAATCGTTGTTAATCGGACCCCTCAGGTAGAGAGGGTTCGAAACATTGAATATCCAATGGTTGTTGTCGGGTCCGACATAGACATCAGTACCAGGCACATACGATGCGGCGTGCGCGGGTGCGACCGCGAGAAGCGCTCCTAATGTTGCAACCACCGCACCACGCAGAATCTGACCAGTGAGCTTCACGTGTTTTCCAATCACAAAAGTAAGGGGCGTTAATTTGCGGAGACTATCAACAAATTACGAATGTGGCTGTTGTAGATTTGGCGTAGTCAAATGTGAGGCAGCCATACCCGCTGCCGCCGATAGTGAAAGAGGCTCCCGTGCCCCGCGAAATCCCCGACAAACCGGCCCTCGAAGGACTCGAAGCGACGTGGGGTGAGGTCTGGGAACGCGAGGGAACATACGCGTTCGATCGCGCGAAGGCCGTTTCACTCGGTAAAGACAGCGTGTTCGCGGTCGACACTCCCCCGCCTACCGCATCGGGTTCCCTGCACATCGGTCACGTGTTTTCGTACACGCACATGGACCTCGCCGCCCGTTACCAACGCGCGCAAGGCAAGGTCATCTTTTATCCGATGGGGTGGGACGACAACGGTCTTCCGACCGAACGCCGGGTTCAGAACTATTACGGCGTCCGGTGCGACCCGACGTTGCCCTACGACCCGTCGTTCACACCGCCTCTCGAAGGTGGCGACAACGCGTCGACGAAAGCCGCCGACCAGGTGCCGATTTCGCGCCGCAACTTCGTCGAACTGTGTGAACAACTGACGGTGGAGGACGAGAAGAAGTTCGAGGAATTGTGGCGCACGCTCGGTCTGTCCGTGGACTGGTCGCAGACGTACCGCACGATTTCGGACGAGTCACAACGAACCGCTCAGCGTGCGTTCCTGCGAAACCTCGCCCGTGGCGAGGCGTACCAGGCCGACGCTCCGACGTTGTGGGACATCACGTTCCGCACGGCGGTCGCGCAGGCCGAGCTCGAGGACAAAGAAGTTCCCGGCGCCTACCACCGCATCTCGTTCCACACGCCGGACGGCGGCACGATCGACATCGAGACAACCCGCCCCGAAATGATCCCCGCGTGTGTGGCCCTCGTCGCCAACCCCGAAGACGAGCGCTACAAGCCGTACTTCGGCACGACCGTTCGCACGCCGCTGTTCGGCGTCGAGGTCCCCGTCCTTGCGCACCCGCTCGCCCAGATTGACAAAGGAAGCGGCATCGCGATGATCTGTACGTTCGGTGACGTCACCGACGTCATCTGGTGGCGCGAACTGAGCCTTCCGACCCGCCCGATTCTGGGGTTCGATGGGCGAGTGATGAGTGAACCGCCCGCCGGAATCGATTCGGACGACCAGCGTGCGGTATACGCCGAACTCGCCGGCAAGACCGTATTCAGCGCCAAGGCACGAATCGTCGAGATGCTGCGGGAATCGGGCGAGATGATCGGCGACCCCAAGCCCATCACCCACCCCGTCAAGTTTTTTGAGAAGGGTGACAAGCCCCTCGAGATCGTCACAACCCGCCAGTGGTACATCCGCAACGGCGCCAAGGACGAAGACCTTCGCGCCAGGCTCATCGAGCGCGGCAAACAGGTCGACTTCCACCCCGATTTCATGCGGGTTCGTTACGACAACTGGGTCGGTGGGCTCAACGGCGACTGGTTGATTTCGCGCCAGCGGTTCTTCGGTGTGCCGATTCCCGTCTGGTACCCGCTCGACGGCGAGGGCAACCCCGTGTTCGACAAGCCGATTGTTCCGACCGAAGACCAATTGCCGGTCGACCCGTCGTCGCAGCCCGCCCCGGGTTACACCGACGACCAGCGCGGCGTTGCCGGCGGTTTCATCGGCGAGGTCGACGTCATGGACACGTGGGCGACCTCGTCGCTCACCCCGCAGATCGCGGGAAAGTGGGGCGAGGACGACGAACTATGGAACCTCGTCTTCCCGTATTCACTTCGGTCACAGGGCCAAGACATCATCCGCACCTGGTTGTTCTCAACCGTCCTGCGCGCCGAACTCGAACACGGCGTTGCGCCCTGGGAACACGCCGGAATCTCTGGATTCATCGTCGACCCCGACCGAAAGAAGATGTCGAAGTCGAAGGGCAACGTTGTGACCCCGCAGGGGATGCTCGACGAGCACGGCTCGGACGCGGTTCGCTACTGGGCTGCATCGAGCCGACTCGGCACGGACGCAGCGTTCGACCCCGAGAACCCCAAGCAGATCAAGATTGGTCGGCGACTTGCCATCAAGGTCTTGAACGCGGCAAAGTTCGTCTATTCGTTCCCGCACACCGAGGGTGCACCGATCACCGAGCCGATCGACATCGACCTGTTGCGGCGCCTCGCCGACGTCGTTCGCATCGCGACCGAGTCGTACGACAAATTCGACCACGCCCGCGCGCTCGAAGTGACGGAACAGTTCTTCTGGACTTTCACCGACGACTACCTCGAGCTCGTCAAGGAACGCGCCTATCGCGACGAGGTTTCGCCAGAGCAAGCGTCGGCTGTTGCCGCACTGCGTCTCGCGATCGACGTCTTCCTTCGACTGCTAGCACCCGTCATCCCGTTTGCGACGGAAGAGGTCTGGCGCTGGACGCACGACGGCTCGATTCACATCGCGCCATGGCCGACCGTCGCGGAAATCCCGTTCGAGGGACCCAGCTCGGGACTTCTCGATTTGTGTGGGGCAGCCCTCGTCGGAATTCGCGGAGCCAAGACCGACGCGAAGGCGTCGCAAAAGACCGTTGTCACCAACGCAACTGTCACGGGCCCGGCAATTCTCGCGGAAGCCAAGTCCGACCTCGCTGCGGTTGGACGAATCATGAACCTCACGCTCGTCGAATCGACCGAGGTTGCCGTTACCGCCATCAAACTCGAGGACTCTGCCGAATAGTTGACCGCGATGATCAGAGGACTACAGTGACACCATGACCGTTACCGTTCGACCAATCAACGCGCGCGACGAAACCATCTGGCGAGAACTATTCGTTGCCTATGGGGTCTTTTACGAAACTGCCTTCGCCGAACCGCAAATCTCGACCGTGTGGTCGTGGCTGATGGACCCTGGCCACCCGACCAAGGCGTGGGTCGCCGAGATCGACGGCGGCGTTGTCGGATTCGGACACATGCGCACACACTGGGACACGCTCACGGGCGGCCCAGCCTGGTTCCTCGACGACCTGTACACGTCGTCCGCGGCTCGCGGTCATGGCGCTGGAACACACATCATCAACGCCCTGCGGGCTCATGCCGACGCGAATGGCGGTGGAACCATCTCGTGGATCACGGCCGACGACAACGTCACCGCCCGGAGCGTGTACGACAAGCTCGCGACCCGTCAAACCTGGGTGACGTACGAGATGGGGAGTTAGGCCGAAGAGATTGTCCTGCGGTCGATTCCCGCATCGCCCAAAACTCGCTTCAAAACCTCTGCACAGCACCATGCATCAAAACGCGCGTCGTGCGCCCGACCGTAAGGTGCTCCTGCGGTGTCAATCGCAAGGTGCTCCACCAAGGTCATAAGTTTAAAGTTCTTTGCACCGCGAACGTGCTGTCGAGCCAAAGCAAGTGTGTCCACAACCTTTGCGAACTTTGGTGCAAAAACGGGGGATTGAAAAAACTCTGATTCGAGAAACTTGATGTCAAAATCGGAATTATGCGCAACGAGAACTTTGCCCTCAAGCAATTTCGCAAATTTCGCCGCCATTGAGCCGAAACCAGGCGCAAACCTGACCATCTCTCTCGTAATCCCGTGTATGTCAGTCCGGCCAACATCGCGACGTGGATTAAGCAAAGTCGAGAAATCAGTGACGAATTCCAAATTCTCGTCCAAAAGAACGAAAGCAACCTGAATGACTCGATCACCATCTTCGGGGTAAAGTCCCGTTGTCTCCGTGTCAAAAACGACGACTTTCGCTCTTTCGCCAGCAATCTCTATAACTGAGTCTAGGTTTTCGCGTACCTTCCTGTCCCTGAGTAATAGAAAAATGAGGAGTCCCACGCCGATTACGACCGAAATGACAAACAGGGGCAAAAAGCTTTGCGAAACAAAAGGGAGAAGGACCGGGCCAAGTACCAGAACTAAGATCCGCACCCGATTGGATTGATTCGTGAAGATTTAGCCATTTGTACTCCTTGCTTAGCGATTTGTCGCAATCTACAGACTGGCACGGACAAATTGCCGATCATTACGCGTGGGCAACTTTTAGGGCGTCAGAATCGCAAGACTATTCGTGGCTTCGCAGGTTACCCGGACCTCATCGAATCCGCTGGTTAAAATGACCATCCCGCCTAGTCTTACGACATAGCCCCCGGGGCTGTTTCAGCGGGATGGAACCTTTAGGTCGATGTTACCATTCGAACTGGCGCGGCAAAACAAATCAACAGGGGAGTTAGGCCGACTTTTCCTTGGGGATTTTGCGCTCGATCATGGTCGGGGCAGCCCCGGTATCGACGGATTCCTTGGTGACAACGACCTTCGCGATCAACTCGGTCGACGGGACCTCGAACATGATGGGGCCGAGGACGTCTTCGAGGATGGCGCGTAGCCCCCGTGCGCCCGTCCCGCGCTTGACAGCGAGGTCGGCGATCGATTCGAGTGCGTCCTTATTAAACTCGAGCTCGACGCCGTCGAGTTCGAACATCTTTTGGTACTGCTTGACCAGCGCGTTGCGCGGTCCGGTCAGAATGTCGATGAGCGCGCTGCGGTCGAGCGGCAGGACCGAGGCGATGACGGGAAGGCGGCCAATGAACTCGGGAATCAACCCAAACTTGTGCAGGTCTTCGGGCTGGACTTCGGCGAACAGATTCTGTTCTTCGCCCTTGAGTTGAAGTGGCGCGCCGAACCCCACGCCGTGACGACCGACGCGCTGAGACACGATTTCCTCGAGCCCCGCAAACGCACCCGCAACAATGAACAGCACGTTCGTCGTGTCGATCTGGAGAAATTCCTGGTGGGGGTGCTTGCGGCCACCCTGGGGCGGAACGCTCGCGACGGTTCCTTCAAGAATCTTGAGAAGCGCTTGCTGAACGCCCTCGCCCGACACGTCGCGCGTAATCGACGGGTTCTCGGCCTTGCGCGAAATCTTGTCGATCTCGTCAATGTAGATGATGCCCTTCTCGGCGCGCTTAACATCAAAGTCGGCAGCCTGGATGAGCTTCAACAGAATGTTCTCTACGTCTTCACCGACATAACCGGCTTCAGTCAGTGCGGTGGCATCGGCAACAACGAACGGAACGTTGAGGCGCTTGGCAAGAGTCTGCGCCAGATACGTCTTGCCACAGCCGGTTGGACCGATGAGCAAAATGTTCGATTTGGCAATTTCGATTTCGTCATGCACGTCGGCGGGACGAACGCCCTCCTGGGCGCGAACTCGCTTGTAGTGGTTGTAGACCGCGACGGACAGAGCACGCTTGGCGGCGTCTTGACCGACAACGTATTCGTCGAGGAACGCGGCGATTTCTTTCGGTTTGGGCAAATCGATGTCGACAATCTCGTCGCTCTCGCCCTGAGCCGCCTCGGCCATGCGCTCGTCGATGATCTCGTTACACAATTCGACACATTCGTCACAGATGTAAACACCGGGTCCGGCAATGAGTTGCTGGACCTGCTTTTGCGTCTTGCCACAGAAGGAACACTTCATGACGTCGGTGCTGTCGCCGATGCGTGACATGGTTCCTCCTTCGTGGTCTGGTCAAGCCTAACCCCGTGCGCCCATGGGGGTAAGCAGGGCTGTCGATAACTGTTCGGC
Source organism: Microbacteriaceae bacterium (assembly GCA_947486475.1). Next base: position 8,373 of record CANKTR010000029.1, read on the forward strand.
GTGGCGCGTAGGGTAGGAATATGTCACTTCGCACCATCATTTCGGCCACCGTCACTGCTCTCGGATTGGCTTTCCTGTCCGCCGGCCCAGCATTCGCTCACGCAGAACTCACAGGCACGTCCCCCGCGGCGGAATCCGCTGTTGCCGAGATTTCCGAGGTGACGATCACCGCGAACGAAGATCTGCTCGACATCGGCAAGAACGCCGAAGGATTTGTCATCGCCGTCAGTGACGAGGACGGCGCGTTTTACGGCGACGGGTGTGTGACCATAGAGGGCGCCACCGCGTCGATGGACGTTACCCTCTCGCTGCGCGGAACCTACACGGTCGAATACCGCGTGATTTCGGATGACGGGCACCCCGTCGAAGGAACGTTCGCGTTCGACTTTGAGGGCGACGCAGACGAATCAAACCTCGTGAGATACGTCGAACGTCCCGTCTGCGGCGAGACGCCCATCACCCTCGTTGACGAAACGACCGAACCGACCGAACCCTCCGTCATCTCGACCGCTCCGCCCCTCATTGCACCCGCACCGGGCGCCGACATCACGCCCTGGATCGGACTTGCAACCGTCCCACTCGTTGTCGCGGCAATCTGGTTGCTCGTTCGTCTTCTCGGAAAGAAAGACTCCGAAGACCACCTCGACTAGCTAGGCGATGACCTTACGGCTCGACAGAACTTGGTCGATCAGTCCGTATTCCAGAGCCTCGGCGGCCGTCAAAATCTTGTCGCGGTCGATGTCGTTGCGGATTTCTTCAACCGTCTTCTTGGTGTGGCTGGCGAGAGTGATTTCGAGCCATTCGCGCAGACGGGCAATTTCTTTGGCCTGAATCTCGATGTCCGACGCCTGACCACGGCCAGCATCACCGGTCGAGGGCTGGTGAATCAGAATTCGCGCGTTCGGCAACGCAAGTCGCTTGCCGGGGGTTCCACCTGCCGCCAACACCGCCGCCGCGGACGCTGCCTGACCGA
>CANKTR010000030.1 GCA_947486475.1 Microbacteriaceae bacterium
ATGTTGAAGAACAGTTTGACGTTGCTGCCGCCGACGCGGGCGCGGTGCCGGGCGACCTCGCCCACGTTGGTGTCCCACAGCCCGAAGTCCGAAGCATAAACACCCGTGAAGATCTCGCGAACGTACTGCGCGCCGGTCGCCACAGCCAGGTCGATGGACGCGCGTCCGTCCCACAAGACGTTCACGCCGTAGGGGATTCGGATGTCGGGCAGAAGCCCGCCGATGATTCGCGCCATCGTGATGGCGGTAATGGGTTCGGTCTTGGTCAAGTAAGGGAGGCTGAATTCGTTCGAGATGAGGATTCCATCCGCTCCACCCGCCTGCAGGGCTTCGAGTTCGCCCTTCGCGCGGTCGATGACGGCGGAGATTCCGGCGTTGGTGTCGAACCCGGGGTCGCCCGGCAGAGCGGCGAGGTGCAACATGGCGATGACGGGCTTCACGGGGAAGACGTCGGTGAGCCAGCTTGTCATCGGAGGTCCTTTCAGAAGAGTTGCGTGCGGTCCGCACACCACCGTGTTGAATGTTACTACTTCACATTGATTTTCGTCAAGAAGAAGAAAATTTACAGAAACGTGACCATTATGTCTTGAAAAAATTACAAAAATCCGTAGTCTATTGCTATGGGAGCACAGAGTCGTCGGGACCTAATCGAGTCACTGGTGACCTCCCATGGCGAAATCGACTTTGCGTCGCTCGCCACCGAATTCGGCGTTTCTGAGATGACCATCCGTCGCGACGTCGACGCCCTTGAGAACAAGGGCGTCCTTCGTCGCGTTGTGGGCGGCGCAATCTCGCTCGCCGGGAAATCCGCCGAACCGTCGTTCAAAGACCGGTCGACCGCAGCGACCCTCGCCAAGATGCGCATAGCCGAAGCCACCGCCGGCTTGCTCGTCCCCAACGAAACCGTTATTATCGACAGCGGCAGCACCGCGCTCGAAGTCGCCCGGGCTATCAAGGGGCGCGGGCTCGGACTCACTGTCATTACGCCCAGCATTCAGGTCGCCGTCGAACTGGCGGACGAAGAAGAGACCACCGTCATCCTCACCGGGGGATTGGTTCGCCCCGGTGAACTCAGCCTCATCGGGTTCGAAACCGAACAGGCGTTCGCCCGCTACAACTGTGACACGTTCATTATGGGCGTCGCCGGTGTTGACGCCGACCGCGGTGTGACCGACTATCACCGTGACGAGAGCGAGGTCAAGCACGCCGCTCTGAAGGTGTCCGACCGGGTCATCGTGGTCGCCGACACGTCCAAGCTCGGCCGCGTCCAACTCGTCAACATCGCCGACACCGCACAGATTGACGTTCTCGTGACGGACGCCGACGACAGCAACGCCGCCGTGTCCGCCGCCCGCGCGTTGGGCGTCGACGTCATTTGTGTCCCGGTTCCCGCCGCCGCCGTATCCGCCGTATCCGCCGTCACCGAGCGCGCCTCATGAGCGATTACACGATCGGCGTCGACATCGGCACGACGGGTACGAAAGTCGCACTCCTGCACAACGAGCGCGGAATCGTCGCGATTGCCTCGCGCAACACCACACTCCATTCCGATCGACCCGGGTTCGCCGAGGCGGACACCGATCAGTGGCTCACCAACGTCGTCGAGTGCATCCGCGAGGTTGTCACGACGTCGGGCGTCGATGCCACGGACATCGGTGCGGTTTCGGCCGCGGGCATGGTCCCCGCCGTCATTTTCCTCGACGCCGACCGTCGACCGTTGCGCCGCGCCATTCTGCAGAACGACGCCCGAGCAGTCAACGAGATCGTCGAACTCAAGGACACGCTGAGCGGCACGGACCTCGTCACGTTGACCGGGTCCGCCATGACCCAGCAATCGGTCGCCCCCAAGATCCTCTGGATTCAGCGCAACGAACCTGACGTCTGGGCCAAGACCGCACACATCATGGGCTCGTACGACTGGATCCTTGTCGCCCTCGGCGCCGATCTTCACATCGAATGGAATTGGGCGCTCGAATCGGGCCTGTACACGCTCGACCAACAGCCGTTCGCGACCGTCCTCGACTCCGTGAGCCTCGACCGCGCCACACTGCCACCCGTCCGCACCTCGTCCGAACGAGTCGGTGCAATCTCTGCGGCGATGGCCGAGCGCACATCCCTGTCACCCGACACCGCACTGGTCGTCGGCGGCGCCGACCACGTCATCTCGGCGTTTTCGGCCGGTGTCGAACGCGAAGGCGACGCTCTCGTCAAACTCGGCGGAGCCGGCGACATTCTCGCCGCGAGCGACACACCGTTCGTGGACGAACGCCTTTACCTCGACGCGCACCCCATCCCTGGTCGTTGGCTGCCGAACGGATGCATGGCGACGAGCGGCAGCCTGATTCGCTGGTACCAGTCGCTCATTGGCGGAACCGACCTCGCGACGCTGGACACCGAGGCGACCGACAGACCCGCGGCCGACATCCTGTGCCTGCCGTATTTCCTGGGGGAGAAGAGCCCGCTCAACGACCCGAACGTGCGGGGGACGTTCGCGGGGCTGCACCTCGGTCACACCCGCGCCGACCTGTACCGATCAGTTCTCGAATCCATCGCGTTCGGGTTCCGTCACCACGTCGAGGTGTTCGCCGAACGCGGAATTACGTTGTCGCGAGTGATGGTGACGAACGGCGGAAGCAAGTCGACGCTGTGGAAACAGATTCACAGCGAGGTGCTCGGTGTCGAATTGCACCCCGTCATTGACCACCCCGGAGCGTCGCTGGGCGCAGCGGTTATCGCCGCGATCGGTATCGGGTCGCTGTCCGGCTGGGAGGACTCCAAGCGATTTCTCGCCCTCGACGATGCCGTCCAACCGGACAAAACCAAGGTCGTGACCTATAACGACGCTTACGCCGAGTGGCGCGCGCTCGGTGCGGCCGTCACCCCCATCTCGCATTCGATCGCAAGGAGAACCGCCTCATGATGAAAACTGTTGTGGTGACGGGCGCGGGCTCGGGGATCGGACAGACGATTGCCACGGTTCTTGCCGAACGCGGCTGGCGGGTTGTCGTGACCGACATCAATGTCGATGCGGCGAAGGCGGCGAGCGAGAAACTCAGCTCCGCAGGCGGACAAGCCCACGAATTCGCCCGACTCAACGTGAGTGACCCCGACGAAGCCGCGACCGTCGCGAACGACATCGCCGACCGAATCGGGCTGCACGCCTGGGTCAGCAACGCCGGAATTTCGTTCATGGAGAAGTTCCTCGACATGCCTATCGACAAAGTCACCAAAACCTTCGAGGTCAACCTGCTTGGCGCCTACGTCTGCGGCCAAGCCGCGGCGCGCGCAATGGTGCGAACCGGTGTCGAGGGCACGATCGTCAACACCGCGTCGATGGCGGGCAAACAGGGACGTGTTCCCTACCTCGCCGATTACGTCGCCTCTAAATTCGGTGTCGTCGGATTGACCCAGGCGATGGCGTTCGAGTTGGCGGAACACCAGATCACCGTCAACGCCGTGTGCCCCGGGTTCGTCGACACCCCGATGCAGGAACGCGAGTTGGCGTGGGAGGCGAGCCTGCGCGGCATCACCCCCGACGACGTCAAGCAGGGCTGGATTGCCGACACGCCCCTGGGTCGACTGCAACAGCCGAAGGATGTCGCCGGAGTCGTGGCGTTCCTCCTCTCGGACGACGCCCGATTCATGACCGGCGAGTCCATCGCCGTCAACGGCGGCGCCTACATGGACTAACCGTCCACAGATTTCCATCACCGACATATCAACTAAATAAATCACCACCAACAAGGAAAGGAAGGCAATCATGTCTTTCACCACCAAAGCGGGACGGCTCCTCGCCGGACTCGCGGCACTCAGCCTGAGCGCAGTTGCTCTGGCCGGGTGTGCACCGGGTACCACCACCGCCGGGACGGGCAACATCGACCCGGCGAGCACGTCAGGAACAGTTCGTATCCTCATGGAGGACGTTCCCGACAGCGACATCGTCCTTTCGCTCTTGCCCGACTTCAACGCGGTCTACCCCGACGTTGACGTGCAGATCGAAAAGCTCCCCTACGACCAGATGAAGGACAAACTAGTTGCCTCGTTCCAGTCACCCGAGCCTGCCTATGACCTCATCGTCATTGACAACTCGTGGGTGAACGACTTCGTCGCCGCCGGCTTCGTCTCTCCGATGGATGCTCAGATCGACGCCGTCGCCGACTACGACGCGGGCGACTTCTTCTCGTCGCTGACCGACATCACCACGGTCGACGGAGTCCGTTACGGCGTGCCGTTCTACAACTACGCACTCGGATACATCTACAACACGGACATGGTGTCCGCCGAAGAGGTTCCGACGTCGTTGGACGAACTCGTGTCGTTCTCGGCATCCCTCACCAAGCCCGACCGGGCCGGTCTGGCGATGCAGCCACAGACGGGCTACAAAATCATGGAGGAGTGGACCAACTTCCTTTACTCCGCCGGTGGTTCGATCTATGGCGCGGACGGCAAGGCCAACCTGAACACCCCGGAAGCCAAAGCGGCTCTCGAGGCGTACATCGAGCTCTACAACAACTCGGCACCGAAGAACAGCCTCAACTGGGCCTTCGATGACGCGTTCCGTTCGGTTTCGAGCGGTGGAGCAGCGGCCATGGTTTCCTACAACTGGAACCTCGCCGCGCTGAACCAGCCCGATTCGGGTCCGTACGCGGGCAAGTTCAAGCTCGCTGTGATGCCCGGCGGCAAGTCCGCACTTGGTTCGTGGACATGGGCGTTGCCCGTGAACTCGGCTGCTCCGGACGCTGCATGGGCATTCACCGCATGGCTCACGTCCAAAGAGGTTGACGTCCAGCGCGTCATCCTCGGTGGCGCTGCCATCCGCGAAAGCTCGATGACGGACCCCGCAGTTCTCAGCGAAGGTTTCGGCGCTGACTACTACGCGGCAGTCACGGAAATCTTGGCGAGCGCAGCCCCTCTCACCCAGGGACTGATGGGCGACGAGATGATCACGGCGGTCGGTGAAGCACTGAACGCCGCGGTATCTGGCACGATGACGGTGGACGAAGCGTTGGCTCAGGCTAACGACGCCATCAACACGATCCAAAGCCGCTAGTTAGCAACCGAACCCACCGCAACAGTCGATCGTCAGAAGAAAAGGAGCCCGTCGTGAAGTTTCAGAACGCGATGATGGCCCCGCTTCTCTCGATCATGGCTGTTGCGGTGGGTTTCCCTCTTCTCTATAGCTTTTGGCTCGGATTCACGAGTTATCAACTCGTCAGCGGTGGTGTCGCCGACTTCGTCGGGCTCGACAACTACATTCGCGTCCTGACCGATCGTGAATACTGGGCGTCGATGTCCGCGACTGCGACCTACGTCTTTCTCTCGGTTACCTTCGAACTCATCATCGGGCTGACCCTGGCGCTCGCCCTGCAGAGCCAAAAGTGGTTCAAGAACTTCACCCGCTCGTTCCTGCTCGCGCCGATGTTCATCACGCCGATCGCGGTCGGGCTCATGTTCCGCTTCTTCCTCAACGACCAACTCGGTGCGATTCCCTATTACCTCGACCAGGTCGGGCTGTCCTACGACTTCTTCGGTTCGGGCAGGGCGCTTGTAAGCCTCGCGTTCATCGACGTGTGGCAGTGGACGCCGTTCATGGTGCTGCTGTTGTTGGCGGGGCTCGAATCGATTCCGAAACAGCCCATCGAAGCCGCGCGCGTCGACGGCGCGAACCGGTTCTACATCTTCCGTCGCGTCACCCTGCCGATGCTGTCGCCGATTCTTGTCGTCGCGGTTCTGCTGCGCGGGCTCGACGCCCTGAAGGTTTTCGAATACGTCTATGCCACCACGCGCGGTGGCCCCGGAATCGAAACGAAGACCATCCAGTACCTGACCTACCAAACCGGTATTTCCTATTTCCGCCTCGCCGAAGCGAGTGCGATGGCGTTCATCCTGCTTCTCATCGTTATGGGAGTCATCGTTCTGCTGTTCCGCCGCCTCGAGCGGGTGAACATCCGATGAAACGGTTTACTACTTTTGACGCATCGCGAATGATTCTGCTGACGCTCGCGGTCGTCGCTGTCGCGTTGCCGCTGTTGTGGGTGGCACTCGCGAGTTTCAAGACCCCCGCCGACCTCAATCAGCCGGGCCTCATCTGGTTCACGCCGACGATGTCCAACTGGACCGAGGTATTGGGGTCCGATCTGTTCGCCGCCGTTGGCCGCAGCGTGTTCGTCGCCACGGTCACCGTCGCCATCGCGGTCGTCGTAGGGTCGATGGGCGCGTATTCCATCGCCCGTTTCCAAACCGGCGGATCGCTGTCCCGATTCGGCATCCTCGCGTCGCAGGTGTTGCCGCCCGCGGTACTCGTCTTCCCGTTCCTCAGCGTCGCCTACATGTTGCGCCTCAACGGAACGCTTGTGCCCGTCATCTTCTCGCACCTCAGTTTTGTTGTCCCGGTCGTGACCTGGTTCCTCATCGGATTCTTTGCGGCGGTGCCGAAAGAAATAGAGGAACAGGCCCGGGTCGACGGGTTCGGGCGATTCGAAACCTTCCGCTTGGTCGTCCTTCCGCAGGTCCTTCCGGGAATCGGAGCCGCCGCCATTTTCGGCTTCACACTGTCGTGGAACGACATGTTTTACGGGCTCATTTTGTCGCCCGCCAACTCGACGATTTTGCCCGTGGCGATTGCAGGTTTCAACACCTTCCGCGGCGTCGAGCTGGGGCCGATGTCGGCGGCGATCGTCATCGCCATCGTCCCGGTGGTTATCGCAAGTTTCTTCGTGCAAAAGCGACTGGTTCAGGGAATCAGTGGCGGAGCCGTCAAGGGATAAGGACAGGAACAGAAAATGGCACGCGTAACATTCGAGAACGTCGTCAAACAGTTCGGCGACACCACCGTTGTCAAGGGTCTCGATTTGGAACTCCCCGATGGGGCGTTCACGGTGCTCGTCGGCCCTTCCGGGTGCGGGAAGACCACGACCCTCCGCATGATTGCGGGACTCGAGCCCGTGACATCCGGGTCGATTCGTATCGGCGACAAGGACGTCACGACACTCGAACCCAAAGACCGCGACATCGCGATGGTGTTCCAGAACTACGCTCTGTATCCGCATCTCACGGTTCGCGAGAACCTCGCGTTCCCGCTGCGGGCGATTCGGGTGAATCGGGCCGAGGCACTCGCTCGGGCCGAAGCCGTTGCCGCAACAATGGGACTGTCCGAACTCCTCGACCGTAAGCCCAAGGACCTGTCGGGTGGGCAACAACAACGCGTGGCGATCGGCCGCGCCATTATTCGGGAACCTTCCGTGTTCTTGTTCGACGAACCCCTCAGCAACCTCGACGCAAAATTGCGCGTCGAAATGCGCACCGAGTTGCTGCAGATGCAGCGCCGGCTTGGAATCACGTCGCTGTTCGTGACGCACGACCAAGAAGAAGCGATGACGCTGTCCGACTTCATCGTCGTGATGCGCGACGGCGCGATTGCCCAGCAGGGGAAGCCCAAAGACGTCTACGACAAGCCGAACAGCACGTTCGTGGCGTCGTTCGTCGGAAGTCCCAAGATGAACCTTCTCGAAGGCACGTTCTCGACCGGAAAGTTCGTGTCGGACACAGGTCTGACGTTGGCTGTCGCCGGCGTTTCGGCTGGCACAAAGATTCTGGGTGTCCGCCCGGACGACATCGTGCTCGAGGTCGGCGGAAAATCAGCGAGTCGCGGTCGCATCGGCGTGATTGAGTTGCTGGGACCCCGCGCGATCGTTCAGGTCGACGCCTCGGGGCACTCGCTGACCGCCGTGGTCGAGGCATCGCGCATGGAGGGCATTGTCGAAGGTGCCGAGGTCGGCGTCAGCATTCGCCCTGGCTCGCAACACCTGTTCGACGTCGCGACGGGCCTTCGGATCTAAACGGCGACGAGCTCTCGCCGCAAGTAATCCTCGACCTCGGGAACAAGCGCCCACGGCACGAGAGCGGGAAGCTTCGGTGAGATGCCAACACCCGACGTCGTTCGACGCAGACGTCGATCGATGAACGGCACGACATCGCGCAAGAACCACGCCACGGTCTCACCCAGCGGCCGGTCCGCCGCGAAACTCGGTTCGTAGTCGCTCGGCGAGTACCGGGCGGTGGTGTCCAACAGTTCGGCGGCCGCGTTCGCGATCTGTGCGTGGCCGATCGCAGAGAAGTGGACCATGTCGCGATGCCAGAACTCGAGGTGCTCGAGCTCGTTCATGCCGAACACATCGATGACGGGGAACCCCAACTCCGCGGCGACGCGGTCGATCATCCGGGACATCCGTTCGGCGTTGGGGCGAACCGGCCCGAAGAATCGCAAGTGGCAGGGGTTGATGGTGTTCGCGACGACGACGTGGATGCCCGCAATCTTGAGTCGCTGCAGTCCCGACCGGAAGATGCGCTCGAGGCGCTCGACCGTCTCGGCGTTGCTAAAGAAGTTGTTGCTGCCCGCGAGAATCGTAACGAGGTCGGGGCGCAACGCAATCGCGTGCTCAACCTGGTCATCCATGATGTCCTCGAGCTTGCATCCGCGAATCGCAATGTTCGCGTATTCGAACGAATCGCCCCGATCGGCGGCGTCCGTCGCGAGCAGGTGCGCGAGCCGGTCGGTCCACCCGCTTCCCACCCGATGAGAGAGGAAGAAACGGTCGCCCATTCCCTCCGACAGCGAATCCCCGATTGCCACATACGAGCGAATGTTCACGCTTACAGAGTGACAAGTTTGCCCCTGAACCCGCTGAGTTTCGCGTGAATGGCGAGTGAACGAATTGTGAAGATTCCCCTCGCGCGTCAGGCGTTTACGATTGAACCGTGACCCCCAAACCCCGCCCAACGGTCGCCGTTCTCGGATACGGTTCGGGCGAGGCGAACTCGGTATTGGCCGCTCTTGATACCGCCGGTGCGATCGCGACCCTGACGCGCGACCGAGACGCCATCGCGAACGCCGATGGGCTGATTGTCATCGCCGAGGGCGAGTTTGCCGACGTGATGGCCCAGTTGCGCGAATCACGCGGGGATGAACTCATCGAGCGACGTCTCGCCGGCGCTCGACCGGTCCTCGGAATTGGGGTGGGCATGCAAATACTGTTCGATGGTGCCATAGTAAATGACCTCGACACCGAGGGACTCGCGCAGTGGCCAGGCGTGGTCACCGAATTGGATTTGCCGTCCCGGCCTCACAACGGATGGAGTCCCGTCGAGCCAGCACCTGATTCCATGCTCTTTGCCGGCATC
>CANKTR010000031.1 GCA_947486475.1 Microbacteriaceae bacterium
GGGTTCGGCGAGATGCCGTCCGTGCCGTTATCCCACCAGGTCAAACCGGGGAACTGGAAGATCGGCAGCGATGCTGCGTCTCCCCACAGTGCCGCCTCGACTGCGGTCTGAAGCTCAACCTGCTTGGCAGGGTCAAGTTCCGTCTCGAGTGCCGAGAGGTTTTCGTCAACCGTCGGGTTGGCGTAGTCCTGGAAGTTGGACGGCTTGTCGGTTCCATACTGCTGGTCGTTACCCGTGATCGCGAGGCTCGACGAGCTCCACGCGAAGATAACCGCGTCGTGCGGGTTGATCGGGTAGAGGGTCGGGTCGGTGAACTCCCAGTTCGGTTCCGACGTGTCAATCACGTTGAAGCCGGCCTTGAGGCTGTTCGCCTGGATCAGTTCGAGTTCCTGCGAGCGACGAACGTTGCCCGTGGGGTACCAGAACTTGACATCGATCGGAGTCGAGATGCCGGCGTCCGCGAGGATGCCAATTGCCTTCTCGACGCGCTCGGCGTCGGTTCCCGAGTAGAAGTCCGAACCGTTAGCAGAAACGATTGCCTCATAGTTGGGCGATCCGGGGATCGTCAACAGCGAGTTACGAAGTTCAGCGTTGGGGTTCAGCGGCTTGATGATGGTGTCGAGGATCTGGTCGCGCGGGATCGTCAGCAAGAATGCCTGACGGGCTGCGAGAGCAGTCGCTGCGTCTCCACCATAGGTCGCGGGGTCAAACGGTCCACCGTTGTTGAACGTGAGGTCAACGTGCTCGTAGGCAGCCTCGTCACCACCGGTGAAGGATCCGTTCTGAAGTCCCTCAACAAGCGCGAGGAGGTCAGCCGTGGGCTGTCCCGACGCAACCTGAACGTCACCGTTGTCGACAGCCTGAACTGCAGCGGTCGGGTCAGCGATTTCGCGGATCGTGATGCGCTCGTACTTGGGCGAAGGTCCCCAGGTGTACAGGGGGTTTGCCACGAGGGTGACGTAGGAGTCGGTGACAACTTCTTCGACCCGGTACGGCCCGTTGGAGAGGAACACCTTGGACATTGCGCCGTCGGTGGGGTCCGTGTCCGCCGCGGTTGCGTCGGTCACCTGGTAACCCGTGTTCCACGCGTCTGCGACAGGCTGGAGCCATGCGGTGTCGCCCGCCGTGACGGCCTCGATGAACTTGGCCTTGGCCTCGGCGGGGTCTGTGATGTCGGGGTGAGCGAGCATGACGGTTCCGTGAGCCGAAACACCAACACCGAAGTTGATCTCCCAGTCCACGTACTTCTTGTCATAGGCGAACTCGAGCGACTTGCCACTGACCGTTGGAAGCTTCGACGCGAGGTCGTCACGCGGTGCGGCGTGAAGGAACGTGTAGGTGTCGTCTGCGTTCTTGAAGTATCCGAAACCGGCTACCCATGCGAGGAGCATGTCTGCTCCGTCCACAGCGACGCCATCCGACCACGTGACAGCGTCGTTGACGGTGTACTTGACGGTGAGGGGCTCATCGCTGGTCTTCTGGTACGTTCCGAACTGCTCGCTCAGCAAAAGAGCGGGCGTGTTGTCGTAGTAGTTGAAGCCCGAGTTCGCAACGTACGACGGGAGCAGGTTAGCAACGTTGTTGCCACTGGCCGACGAGGGGTTGAACTCCGACGCGATGTCATTCCAGCCGACCGTGATGGACGTGCCTTCGATGACCTCGGATTGATACGGAAGCGCGCAACCGGAAAGAACGAGAACGCTCGCTCCGACGGCGGCCACCGAAGCGAGAATTCGCTTGGTTTTCATTGATTTCCTCCTGTTAGACACGGTTAAAAATTATTCCGCGGTGCGGAACGTGTGTCATTGGTTCTTCACAGACTATTGCCCCGAGCGACCCAAAAAGGCGAGCGTTATGAAACAGTTAGGTTAGTTTCACTCGCTCCGCGCGTGGTCCCCGACTGAAAAGAGCCCGAGCATGCCCCGAATTCGCTCCGAAATCGTTGTTGTTCTGCTGCTGAGCTACGGCATGTCCGCGCTGTACTCGCTGGTCGGAATCGCCAATCGGCTCTCCCAGCCAACCCCGCTTTCTCAACAGACCGCCACTCTCAATCGTCCGCTCGCCACGCAAGAGTTGTTCGATTTGCTGTACCAATTGCTCGGAATCGCGTCGGGACTAGCACCCGTCGCTCTCGTTCTCTGGTTAGTGTGGCGAGATTCCACCCCGCGACTCGGCGCGATCGGGTTGGGGTGGCCGGGCGGATTCACCTGGCCCAAACTGGGACGCGAAATAGCGGCCGGTTTCGGGCTTGCCGCCCTCATTGGTATACCCGGAATCGGGGTGCATCTCGCGGCGCGCGCCCTCGATCTGGGTGTGACCGTGGTCCCCACCGCGCTCGACGCCCACTGGTGGACGATTCCCGTTCTGATTTTGTGGGCGCTGCGGGCGGGACTCGGCGAAGAAATCATCGTCGTCGGTTATCTGTTCGATCGGCTCAAGGCGATCGGCTGGACACCGTGGCTCATCATCGGGGCGGCCGCTTTGCTACGCGGCACCTACCATCTGTACCAAGGCTTCGGCGGATTCGCGGGGAACATCGCGATGGGACTCATTTTCGGGGCAATCTATATGCGCACCAAACGACTCGCGCCGCTGATCGTCGCTCACGTGCTCATCGACATCACCGCGTTCGTCGGTTACCCGCTCGCGGTGATTCTCTTCCCCGGGGTCTTCGCCTAGCAACCCCCGCCCTCGCCTCTAGTCGACGAACGCCGACGGATCAGGACACGCACACGCGAGGTTACGATCACCGTACGCACCGTCCACGCGGCGAACCGGTGGCCAGTACTTGAGGTTGTCGACCCGCGAGAACAGTCCCGACACGGTGTTCGCGGCGATCGCCCGGAACGGGTACGCAGCGACCTCGCGCGAATACGCGTGGTTCCACTCGCCCGCGATGAGCGACTCCGCGGTGTGCGGGGCGTTGACGAGCGGGTTGTCATCGGCCGGCCATTCACCCGACGCGACCGCATCCGCTTCGCGCTTGATGCCGATCATCGCTTCGATGAACCGGTCGAGCTCGTCGATGTCTTCACTCTCGGTCGGCTCGACCATGAGCGTTCCCGGAACGGGGAACGACATCGTCGGGGCGTGGAATCCGTAGTCGACGAGGCGCTTGGCCACGTCGTCTACGGTGACTCCCGTTTCCGCCGTGAGCGGGCGCAGGTCGAGGATGCACTCGTGCGCGACGAGCCCGTTTTCGCCCGCGTACAGCACCGGGTAGTGCTCACGGAGTCGAGCCGCGACATAGTTAGCCGACAGCACCGCGGACGCCGTCGCGTGACGAAGTCCGTCGGACCCCATCATGCGCACATAGGCCCACGAGATCGGCAGGATGCTCGGGCTTCCGTAGGGCGCCGCCGAAACCGGTCCGCCGCCGTGAAGGAAGGGTCCGGCACCGCCGGACGCCGAATCGAATGCCGGGTGAGCGTGCGCTTGCGCCATCGGGTGTCCGGGCAAGAACGGCGCGAGGTGGGCTTTGGCCCCGACCGGTCCGACGCCGGGACCGCCGCCGCCGTGCGGGATGGCGAAGGTCTTGTGCAGGTTGAGGTGCGAAACATCGCCGCCGATGTCACCGTATCGTGCGAACCCGAGCAGAGCGTTGAGGTTCGCTCCGTCGATGTAGACCTGTCCGCCGGCGGCGTGAACCGCATCGGTGATCGCGCGGATACCGTGCTCGTAGACCCCGTGGGTGGACGGGTAGGTGACCATGAGGGCGGCGAGACGATCGCCGTGCTCGGCGATTTTCGCGTTCAGGTCGTCAATGTCGACGTCGCCGTTCTCCTTGCAGGACACAACGATGACCTTCATGCCGGCCAGGACAGCGGACGCCGCGTTGGTTCCGTGGGCGCTGGAGGGAATGAGGCACGTGTCACGGTGGTCGTCCCCGCGAGACAAGTGGTAGCCACGAATGGCCAGGAGTCCGGCGAGTTCGCCCTGGCTTCCCGCGTTGGGCTGGAGGCTGATGGTGTCGTAACCGGTCAGTTCCGTCAGCCACTCCTCGAGCTGCGAAATGAGCAACAGGTAGCCGTTCACGTCACTCGCGGGGGCGAACGGGTGCATCCCCCCGAATTCGCGCCACGTCACGGCTTCCATTTCCGTCGCCGAGTTGAGCTTCATCGTGCACGAACCGAGCGGAATCATTCCGCGGTCCAGCGCGAAGTCCTTGTCCGCGAGGCGCTTGAGGAACCGCATCATCGACGTTTCGCTGTGGTGCGTGTTGAACACCGGGTGCGTGAGGATGTCGTCCGATCGAACGAGAAGCGCCGGGATAGCGGTGTCGCCAATCGTGGCGTCAGTAGCGCGAAGCGGCTCGGGGCTCAGACCGAAAATCGGGTCGATCAGTGGGTCGTCCCCGCCGGCCAAGATTCCCGTCGCAAACCCGGTCGACAGTTCATCAAACGACAACTGCACGATGTCCGAATCGACGACGTGAATGAGAAGCCCCGCTGTGTGAGCCGAGGCAGCGAGAGACGCCGCCTTGCCCGGCACACGAATCTGCACGGTGTCAAAGAACTCCGAGTGAACAATGTCGTGACCCGCTGCGGCGGCACGTCGGGCGAAGCGCTGGGCGCGTTCGGCGACATTGAGAGCAATCTGGCGCAGACCGGCCGGTCCGTGATAGACCGCGTACATCGCCGCGAGCACCGCGAGAAGAACCTGTGCAGTACAGATGTTCGACGTTGCCTTGTCCCGACGGATGTGTTGTTCGCGGGCCTGCAGAGTGAGGCGATACGCGGGTCGGCCGTCCGCATCACGCGAAACACCGATCAGTCGACCGGGCATCTGGCGTTCGAGGCCCTCGCTCACAGCGAAGAATGCCGAGTGCGGTCCACCGAATCCGAGCGGCACACCGAATCGCTGCGACGATCCGAGAACGATATCGGCTCCGAGGGAACCAGGCGAGACGACGAGGTTGAGGGCGAGCAAATCGCTTGCGACGATGACGACTCCGCCGACGCCCTTGACCGCGGCGATGTCGGCTGCGATGTCGCGGACGCGTCCGCTCGAGCCAGGGTTTTGGATGAGGGCCCCGAACGCGCCGCCCGCAACCGCGGCCGCAGCTTCGCCACCAGCG
The DNA here is from genome assembly GCA_947486475.1 of Microbacteriaceae bacterium. The sequence goes on from CANKTR010000031.1 coordinate 5,078, forward strand.
AAGTCGACGAACTTCAGGGTCACACCAATCGGCACGGCGCGGGTTTCGAGAACCGCGCGCGTCTGCGGGAAGGCGTCGGCGTCAACGAGGAACACCATGGACTCGCTGTCGGAAACACGGCGAGCCATCAGCATCGCCTCGGCCGCGGCGGACGCTTCGTCGAGCATGCCCGCGTTTGCGGTTCCCATTCCGGTGAGGTCACACACCATGGTTTGGAAAGTGATGAGCGCTTCGAGTCTTCCCTGCGAAATTTCCGGCTGGTACGGCGTATAGGCGGTGTACCACGACGGGTTTTCGAAAATGTTCCGCTTGATGACACTCGGCATGACCGCGTCGTAGTACCCAAGGCCGATCATGTTCCGGCCGACGGTGTTCTCGGTCGCGATCGCCCGCAGTTCGGCGATGGTCTCGCGCTCACTGGCGGCGGCGGGGATACGCGACAGGAACGATTCTTGACGGATTGCGGTGGGGACAGCACTGTCCATTAGTTCGTCGAGGGTCGAGTATCCGAGCGACCCGAGCATGAGGCTCTGGGCGTCACCGGTCGTTCCGATGTGGCGGCGGCGGAAATCGTTCACGGGCTATTCCGCAATCAGTGCTGCGTAGGCGTCCGCCGAGATGAGTTCCCCGAGGCTGGACACGCGTACCGAAAAGAGCCACCCGTTCCCGTAGGGATCCGAGTTCACCAGTTCCGGCGAGTCAACGACGGCCTGGTTGGATTCGACGATTTCACCGGACACAGGTGCGAACAGTTCGCCCACCGACTTGGTCGATTCTGCCTCACCGACGATGGATCCGGCCGCGATGGTCTTGCCCACCTTGGGCAGGTCGACATACACGATGTCACCGAGCGCGTCGGCGGCGTACTGCGTGATTCCGACGACTGCGGTGTCGCCCTCGATGCGAACCCATTCGTGTTCGCTGGTGTACTGAAGTTCTGCGGGGATGCTCATGCGCGTGCCTTTCGAGAGTAGAACGGTGGAGTGATGACTGTTGCGGGGATTGATGTGCCACGCACGTCGATGTCGACGACCGTGCCGGGTTCGGCAAAGTCGGGCTCAACGAGTGCGAAGGCGATGGGATAGCCGAGCGTTGGCGACAACGCCCCGCTCGTGACGATTCCGATGGTGCGGCCGTTGGCGTGGACCGCATAGTCGGCTCGTCCCGCTCGTTTACCCTCGGACTGGAGGCCCACCAAAACAGCCGCTCCAGCCGAAACCCCGGCCATGACGCCTTCTCGTCCGACGAAGCTGTCCTTGGTCAGATCCACGGCACGCGCCGCGTTGACCTGTGATGGCTTGAGCGAGACATTCAATTCGTGCCCGTACAGGGGCATGCCCGCTTCGAGCCGAAGGGTGTCGCGACACGCGAGCCCACAGGCCTGTAATCCACGGCTCTCGCCCGCTACGGTCGCTGCGCGCCACAGTTCGGCGGCGTCGGTCGCGGCAATGTACAGTTCGAATCCGTCTTCGCCGGTATACCCGGTGCGGGCGACGAGGACGGGAGTTCCGCGGAAATCCGCGGGAATGCAACGGTAGTAACCAAGTTCCGCAAGACCCTCGATGGTCAGCCCGTCGACGTGCTCAAGGATGTCAGCCGAGTTCGGGCCCTGAACGGCAATGAGGGCCACGGTGTCCGAGTCGTCACGGACAACACAGTCGAATCCGCGGGCTCGCTCGCGAATTGCCTCGGCGGCAACGAACCGATTGCTCGCGTTCGCAACGACCATGAATTCCTCGTCACCCGTTCGGTACACGATGAGGTCGTCGAGGATGCACCCATCCTCATTCAGCAGGAGGGAATACTTCGCGCGGCCAACGGGAATGTTCGAGAGCGTTCCCGACAGGGCGTAGTCCAGGGCAGTGCCGGAACCTGGTCCAACCAACATGATTTCAGCCATGTGTGACAGATCAAAGATTCCAGCGGAGGTGCGAACAGCGTGGTGTTCCGCGAGATCGGAGGAATAGCGAACGGGCATGTCCCAACCGGCGAAGTCCGTAAAGGACGCGCCTAATTCGCGATGAACCGAATCGAGGGGAGACAGTGTGAGGGGCTCTGACACAAACACTCCGAAAGTCAACGCGCGGCCGGAGATCGGCTGCGGGACTCCCCCTCTGTTTTTGTGCCTGAGAGTTTCGCGCATCGTGCACGCTTTCCCCTACGGCGGAAGCCTGGGCTTCGCTTTCCAGAGTGACCTAGCGGTGCGGTACGCGGACCTGAGAGATTGGCGGGGAGGCTTGCTCCTTCGGTGACCGGTTCGAAACCGGTCTCTCCCGCAGCGCTAATGGGTCGTGTTCAGTTGTGGATCTAGTCTAACGGGGGAAACCGTAGGACCGCGAGACCTGCCCGACGTGAATCGAATAGGTTTCATACCATTCTTCGCGACCGCGTCGCTGGGCGTCGCGATGTGGTTCGTACCCGCGAAACTCGCGGATGGACTCCTCGGAATCGAAATACGCAACAGTGATTCCCAGGCGTTCCGCACCACGAGTCGACTCGTACCCGAGGAAGCCGGGCATCGCGTTGAGGTACGCGAAGAGCTCGTCGTTCGTCTCGTAGTACCCGTTGTCCGTTTCGGTTCGCACCGACGCGAACACCGCAAACCACGTCCCCGGCGGATAGACCGTCAGCCCCGTCACTTCGCGACCTCGGGGTCCGGCCTGGTGACGGAACTGAGCACCGCCGCCCCGGCGAGCATGACGACAGGAATGAGGAACGAACCGAAGATCCCGGTGATGATGGAAATTCCACCGAGTACCGGGCCAACGCCGAGGTTGGCGAAGTAGACCCAGGTCCACAGAGTGCTTTGTGCTTTCGTCAGCGTCGCTTTGTTGTCCGACACCGCCGACACCGACATCGCGATGCTCAGAGAACCACCGAGTCCCCAGAGCAAACCTCCGATATATTCGACCGGCGCGTAAGGAGCGAAGGCAAAGATTCCGACGCCGACGGCACACCCGATGGCCGAGTACAGGACAACCGCTCGGCGACCGATTCGGTCGACGACTTTTCCGCCCACGACACGGGCGAACGCCATTCCGAGCGAGTAGAGGGTGTACGCGAAAGCCGCTTCGGCGGGGGAACGCCCGGCTTCGGCGAGAGCGAGCGGAATGAAGACCGCAGCCGCGCCTTCGGCAAACACAAAGATGAAGGCGATGATGGACACGAGAATCGTGCGACGACGGCCCGCGGGAGTCTGCGCGATTCGAACGCGCGGTTCATCGGAGGCGTGATCGGGGTGTTTTCCGTGGTGTGCGGGAAGTCCCGATACGCGGTACAGAACCCATCCACCGACGACCAACGCGGTGACAACCAGTTGGACGCCGACAGGCACAGCGACCAGAATCAACAGGCTCGTAATCAGTGCGCCGACGAGAACCCCGATCGAGTAACCACCGTGCAGCATGGGCAGTTTGCTCTTTTCCGATGCGCGGTCGAGCTCGGACGCTTCGATGTTGGCCCCGAAGTCGGCGGCCCCGAACGGGATCCCGAAAAAGAACAGCGCGATGGCGGTGATGACAACTGACCCCGCTTGCAATCCGAGCGCCGCCCCGATGAGGGACAGTGGCATCAAGATGTAGGTTCCGACCGCGAGCGTGCGCGAACCGTACTCCTCGACAATCCGACCCGAGAACAGAACCCCGATGATTGCGCCGGCGGCAAAGACGGTCGCGATGACGCCCATGTCGGCAATCGACACGTCGAGCATATCGCGCACCTCGGGTCCGCGGCTCGTCCAACTGGCGTTGAGGATACCGCGCCCGAAGAACATGAAGAAGACGGTGACAAACCACACGGACGGACGATACGGGACAGCAGTTTTCACCATTGGCTCACTGTATCAGCGCGAGCGCCTCGAGAGATTACGCGGGGCGGACCACTGCCCGTCGGTTTCCAGCACCCGCATTTTGGCCTCGATTAGTGCGGCGAGAAGTTCGGGCGACAACGGTTGGTCGATGGGCACGTGGAGGGACCCAGCCGTGCGCACAAAACCCTGCAGTTCCCGTTCCA